>NZ_JBHUMF010000032.1:0-49763 GCF_042684945.1 Bacillus seohaeanensis
TGATTAGCTCTTTTAAAATAAAACTTGAATTAACGTTGACGTTTTGCTTTGTTCAGTTTTCAAAGTTCAATGTTTCTGCCACTTTTCAAAGCGACTAAATCATCTTAACATTTTGTTTTTCTGTTGTCAACCTCTGCATGAAAATAATTTATTTAACTAACTATTTTCTTCGCTCGTATCGGCGACGTATATAAATATATCACCCTTATTCGCAGAAGTCAACTTATATAACGATAAAAATTTATATAATTAATTATTTAAACTAAACCAGTTCATTTATTCTACCTTCTCTTATTACAATTATCTATTAAAAAACCTTGTATACGCATATTTTAGTTTCCTAAGAAACAAAAAGAGCAGCCCCTTACAAAGGCTAATAGGGCTACTCTTTTTCCTATTAAAATACTTTCGTTGTCCACGATTCACAATTCCATATATCTGTTGCTACTTCTTGATAGAATTCAGGTTCATGGGATATGAGAAGGATACTACCTTTAAATTCTTTAAGGGCACGCTTTAGTTCTTCCTTTGCATCAACATCTAAGTGGTTTGTCGGCTCATCGAGTACAAGCAGGTTTGTATCACGGTTGATTAGCTTGCAAAGACGAACTTTTGCTTTTTCTCCACCACTTAATACAGAAACTTTGCTTTCGATATGTTTCGTCATTAGACCGCATTTAGCCAGTGCTGCACGTATTTCATATTGTGTGAAGGACGGGAATTCATCCCACACCTCTTCGATACAGGTGTTTTGGCTCGACGTTTTCATTTCTTGTTCAAAGTAACCGATGTGAAGATAATCCCCCTGCTCCACTGTTCCTGAAATTGGCTTGATTTCACCTAATATGCTTCGAAGCAAAGTTGTTTTTCCAATACCATTTGCTCCTGTAAGAGCGATTTTTTGTCCTCTTTCCATTCGCAAGTTCAGCGGCCTTGAAAGTGGTTCATCATACCCTATTACAAGGTCCTTTGTTTCGAAGATGACTTTACCAGCTGTTCTCGCTTCTCTAAACCGAAATTCTGGTTTTGGTTTTTCTGCAGCTAATTCGATAACATCCATTTTATCGAGTTTCTTTTGACGGGACATTGCCATGTTTCTAGTAGAAACTCTTGCTTTATTACGAGCAACAAAATCTTTCAGTTCGGAGATTTCTTGCTGTTGTTTTTTATATGCTGCTTCTAGCTGCTGTTTTTTCATTTCATAAATCTTTTGGAACTCTTCATAATCACCTGTGTAACGGTTAAGTTCTTGGTTTTCCATATGATAAATAAGGTTGATGACACTATTCAAAAACGGAATATCATGGGAAATCAAGATAAATGCATTCTCATAATTTTGTAAATACCTTTTCAACCATTCGATGTGCTGTTCATCTAAATAGTTTGTCGGCTCATCAAGTAAAAGGATATCTGGCTTTTCTAATAAAAGTTTGGCAAGCAGTACTTTTGTACGCTGGCCACCACTTAGGTCATGAACATCACGGTCGAGACCAATATCGTCTAATCCTAAGCCGCGGGCAACTTCCTCTACTTTTGCATCAATAATGTAAAAATCATTATTTGTCAGGGCATCCTGTAATGTCCCTGTTTCTTCTAATAGTTGTTCCAATTCTTCTGGAGAAGCGTCTCCCATTTTTCCGAATAGCTCATTCATTTCAGCTTCCATGTCGAATAAATATTGAAATGCTGTTTTTAATACATCACGGACGGACATTCCTTGCTTTAAGGCTGCATGCTGATCAAGGTAACCGACTCGCACACGCTTAGACCACTCAACTTTTCCTTCGTCAGGTTCCAGTTTTCCAGTAATGATATTCATGAACGTTGATTTTCCTTCACCATTCGCACCAATTAAACCAATATGTTCTCCCTTTAATAAACGGAAGGATACATCATTAAAAATAGCTCTGTCGCCAAAGCCATGACTTAGATTTTTTACAGATAAGAGACTCATATGTTAACACCTTTTCTTTTCATAATTATTCTTTCTATATTATATAGGGTTTGAAAGCAAGTCGATAGGGGTGGAAATATTTTTAAGAGAAAAACAAGATATTCTTAATTTTGCAGCGGACTATCCAATGATGGTTAGCATATTTCCTTATCAAAAAACAAATAATAGAGAAACATTAAGGAGGGTAATTATGGGTTTTTCCATCTTTTTTTTAGTAGCATTTCTTATTTCCGCGACCTTTGTTGTTATGAAAAAAGAGTTATCAATTGTAGAAAATACATTTGTATATATGGTGATACTCGCTATAAGTATTAATGCATCATGGATTGTAGATGAAGAGTTAAAACTCATTAACGTATCAGAGGATTCCGTAAAATACGCAGTTTTTTTACTTATCCGTAGTGTAATTACACCAATGATACTAGTTGTTCAATTAAATATGCTCCAACGCTTTAATACGAGGGTTCAGACATTTTTAGTTACAGTTGTTTCCTTAAGTACACTCGTTTTACTTAGAGGATTGTCTTCTTATTTTGATATTTTACATTACTCAAAATGGAATCACGGCTTTGATGTTATCTATTTTGCACTACTCCAGCTTATAGCTTTTTACTCTTATAAATTCATTCATAAAATAGGTGAACGTGAGGTGAATTACTTATAATGTTATTTGAAAACTTCGATAAAAACGAAATTGGTATTTTAATTATGATTATTATATCTTTTTCTGCATTGTGGATTCTCCCAAAGAGATTACCTCGCAGTATCGCACTCTTAAGTTTGTTATGGGGATTAGCGAGCGGAATGTTGTTTGACTTTACAATAGGCGGAGGACAAATGGATTTTTATAAAGTGAATGACTCACAACACTACGAATTATTCGATTTTTTCTATTATGTTTTATTTACTCCTTCTAGTTATTTCTTTATATATTTTTATGAAACACTTCATATTAATAAAAAAACATTTATATGGTATGTAATTGGATGGAGCCTTGTTGGTTTAGGAGCTAATTGGCTATTAACATTATTAGATATTATTCATTTTCAAAATGGCTATGTTCTTTCCTATTCATTCACTGTTTTCCTACTCATTCAAACTACGACTGGCCTTTATTATGAACTAATTAAATCCAAACAAATACTTAGTAAGAAATACTAAAATTTACGCTTTAAATCTCTCATTAATACATAATAAAAAGAGGCTGGGACATAACTAAAGTACTATCCCCTAAAGACGAACAATGTCAGGTTAAATTGTTTAGTAATCACTGTTACACACCGCTGTTGATTTCCGTGTCAAGACTTCGCTTTCCGCGGGCGGTCGGTGAGCCTCCGAGAAAAGCGGAAGCGGCTCGTTTTGCTCGCGAAGAAAATAGGGAAATACCCAAAAGGCGCTTTTTGCCTTTAGGGTATTTCATCTTTTTCATAGCGAGTTAGCCGCTGGAGCTAGACATGCGCTGCGCTCTTGCGGGGTCTCACCTGTTCCGCTTTTCCCGCAGGAGTCTTCGTCTTGCACTCCAATCAACAGCTAGAACAAGTTAAAAAGAACAACAAGTTTTATGAAGACTTATAAAAAAAACGAACTAATTCGCCTTCAAATGAAAGAATTAGTTCGTTTTTTTATTCACCTAGAGCACATTTGTCCCAGCCTCTTTTATTTAAAGGTCCGTCCCTCAGTGCGTTAAGGCATGAAAGGTTTGTGCTGTATGTTGATTTAATAACTTAGTTCTCAACGGTGATGTATGCTTTATTGGAGAGAGATCATCAGCTAATTATCCCTACGCAACTATTTGTTCCCCACTATTAACGTACTCATTTCTATTATCTATACGTTTTTTCCCTATTGATTTTATCTACCTATTACTTACGTCTCTAGCAAGTCTATTATTAATATGATATATTTTCTGAAGATTCAAATTAATTAAGGAGGGTTCTTTATGGTAAGTGAAATTCGTTTAATTCCATATCAAACGGAGGAAATTTTACTCGATTCTAATGAAGTCCCTAAAGGTGTTGAGATGGTCCAAGCTTCTTCCTTGTGGGAAAAGGGATTTAAAGGGAAAGGAATTACGATAGCCGTACTCGACACTGGTTGCGATTTAGAACATCCAGATTTACAAGGACGAGTGATAGGAAAACGCAACTTTACAGATGATGATAATGGAGATCCAGCTATTGTGACAGATAAAAACGGCCATGGTACACATGTCGCTGGAACAATAGCAGCTAGTAAAAATAACGTTGGGGTAACTGGAGTAGCACCTGAGGCAGACCTTTTAATTGTCAAAGTGTTAGGTGGGCAAAATGGAAGCGGTGCTTATGAATGGATTGTGAACGGCATACAGTATGCTATTGATCAAAAAGTCGATATCATTTCTATGTCCTTAGGGGGGCCTCAAGACCATAAACCTCTTTATGAAGCAATAAAAAAAGCGGTATCTAAGGGGATATCTGTTGTCTGTGCTGCAGGAAATGAGGGGGATTCGAACGACTCAACAGATGAGTTGTCTTATCCTGCTTGTTACAATGAGGTCATTTCGGTAGGAGCCATTGACCTAAAACGAAACTCTTCATACTTTACCAATTCAAATAATGAAGTCGATTTGGTTGCACCTGGTGAAAATATCCTTTCTACTTATCCAGGTCAAAAATATGCAAAATTAAGTGGTACCTCAATGGCAACACCCCATACTTCCGGTGCATTAGCACTTATCAAACAATTTGGTCAACACGCTTTTGATCGCCAACTTTCCGAAGCAGAGTTATACGCACAACTCATTAAAAGAACCATCCCACTTGGGAATGCAAAAACACTAGAAGGCAATGGGTTACTTTATCTTACAGCACCTGAATTGCTAGAGGATCATTTACAAGAAAAGGAAATTACCCTAATGAGTTAAAGCCCTATATGATAAAAAAGCTCGGTCATCAAGGAATTCCTTGATGACCGAGCTTTTCATTATAAAAGTTTACTTTCCACTTGCTGACAAACTTCATCAGCATTTAGTCCATTTGCTTCAATGACGGAACCTTGAATTGATACATCTTGCATTCCCATTACGTTGGAATCAAGGCCTGTAACGACACAGCAATCACACCCTTGAGCGTCTGCTTCCTGTTTAAGCTCTACAACATCATGTCCTTTTTCCCGTAATGCTTGAACAACATTTGTTAAAGATTCTTCTACACCTATTCTTTTACCCATTTATGACAACTCCTTCGACTAGTTCTAGTGGCAATGTTTCCACTTTCAAATTATACCTATAGCATTTTCATTTCTTTCAGTAGATATGCACTCTTTTCTTTCTAATTAAAAGAGTTATTTTTTATTTACTTGCTTCCCGCTTTTTTTCTGACTTTGAGATTTTGCATTTCCTATTTGTACATCCTCGCCAAACTCCACATCATTCTTTCCTTTTTGCTTCGCAAGTTGTTTAGAAGTTTGATCCCTATCTTTTTTTCCTTGTTTGGACATAGTAGAAAACCTCCTCTTATTTTCCCGAAAAAAACGGGTCCATTGGTTGCTGCTCACTATTAGTACATTGTTAGCAGAACACTACAAGATATAGGATTCCCGTTTTATAGTAAATTTATTTTTAAAATTCCTGTTTATTTTAGTGTTGATGGGGTATTTATTAACTAAAGACAAATTTAAAAAAAGGTGGTTTTTTATTATGGATACGAAATTAAAAGAATTAATTGATGGGTTAAATGAAGATTTAGCAAATGAATATGCTGCCGCAATTATGTACACAAACTATGCAGCTGTTGTAACTGGCTTATACCGTCAAGTACTTAAACCTTTCTTCGAGGAAGAAATCCCCGATGAACAAGGACATGCTTTATATTTAGCGGAAAAAATTAAAACATTAGGTGGGGAACCTACTACAACTCCTGCTGCTGTCAAACAAACAAGTAATGTGAAAGAAATGCTTGAAGAAGGTCGTAAAGCAGAAGCGGAAACGATTAAACGATATACTGCTCGAAAGGAACAAGCATCTGAATTAGGTTATACGGAATTAGTCGTTAAGATTGAAGATATGATTGCAGACGAAACGCATCATTTAGAAGAGTTTGATCGTATACTTCAAGATCCAGCTTTTAATTAATAAGAACCAACGGACTGCTGACATGCTCAGCGGTCTTTTTTTATAATCTCTCGTTTAAGCTCTTTAAAATTACTTCTAATCGGTTATCGCCTATCATAATCTTTAAAAGACAAGCTATATGAAAATAGGTGGGGAATAATGATGCGGGTGAAGTTGGCATTTTTTTCATTTGGTTTACTTCTTTTAACTGCTGGGATTTCATTGATTGTTAAAGGAAATTTGGGCGCTGCTCCTTGGGATGCTTTAGCAATTGGGGAATCACAACTATTTCATCTTTCCATTGGGATGTGTATTTTTATTAATGGCTGTTTATTAATTATTGTAAACTCTATTTTACTTAGTGAAAGAATTGACTTTTTTGCAGCACTTTCCATTTTTTTAATTGGGATGCTCGTCAATTTTTGGATTAGTTATGGCTTCATAAATATATCTCCATCAGGTTTATTAGAACAATTCTCTTTCACGATGATAGGAATTATTATGCTGGGAGTAGGAATTTCTATTTATTTGCAAGCACGCCTCCCTTCAAGTCCTATGGATACCTTCATGGTTGCACTACATAAAAGATTCGGTTTAAATCTTAACAATGCTAGGTTATTAACCGAAGCAATTGCTGTTACTTTGGCTGTCATTTTTCAGGGAGCTGTTGGTGTTGGAACATTCCTCGTTGCTTGCACACTAGGCTTTGTTATTCATTTCTTTTACCCCATTATGGAAAAAATTTATGATAGATGGACGTTTAATTAAGTTTTCTATTCTCCCTCAGTCTTGCTTTGTCTAAAAGGTTTCTATGGTAGACTTCCTATTATAGAAACCTTCTATAGACATTTTACTCAACTGAAAGTAACTGCTTTGACATAATAACATTGGTCGGTTCAAATCCTATTTTGTCGTAAAGCGATAATGCACCTTTATTATGAGCAAATACATGTAGGGATAGTTTAGGTATTTGCTTTTCTTTTACGATTTCTTCTAATGCTTTAATAGCCTTTTCCGCATAGCCTTTGCGTCTGTGTTCCTTATAAACTAAAAGGTCATAAATAAATGCTTCTTTCTGAGAACCATGGAGCTTTGCTGCATACCATATATGTCCCACTTTTTCTTCCGTACCATCTTCTACTATAATAAATAACTCATTATTTTCACTGTCTTTTCCATTTGGGAGCAATTTTTGAAATTCTTTCTTCGAGTTTTCAAGTGCTTCTTCTTCTCCCCAATTACCCGATGCTGCTTTTTCCTTTGCATAACTTTCTATAGAGTATTGAAAAAACGATTGAAAGTCGCCCTCTGTCATTTTTTTTAGTTTTACCAAAGTAGTCCCTCACTTTCTCATTTCAAGAGGCTTAAGAACGCAATCACTAAAAAGTGATTACATGCCCCCGCTTAAGTTGCTTGAAACCTTTCCATCCCAGCATCCTCTACATGTCTATTCTCCATTATGCAATGCAATTCCTTTACCTTTTTCAAATTAACTACTGCCTTGGTCCCCAAAGAATAACGGAAACACCTATTAAACATATAGCTGCTCCTAGCCAATCATATAAATCAGGGGCTTTCTTATCAATTCCCCATCCCCAGAAAATTGCCAAAATGATAAATACTCCTCCATAAGCAGCATACACCCTTCCAAAGTCAGGAAACTTTTGCAACGTTGGAATGATTCCATATAAAACAAGAATAATCGCACCTATAATTCCATACCAATAAGGCTGTCCCTCTCGTAACCAAAGCCAAATCAAGTACCCTCCTCCAATTTCCGCTAGTCCTGCTAGTATAAAAAGAATAATGGAATTTACTATATTGAACACCCCTAGTGAATAATACTTTTCTATTGTTATTTTAAATAAAGATTTCTTTTAAGAACAGAGATGCAATAGGAGTTCACTTATATACTGCTTTACTTAATAGTGACTAGATGCAGGTTGACCCATTTGTCTTTATTTAGATTGACTTCCCACTTCTTTCAGTTCCTCCTCCGTTCTTGGTCAATTTCCTGTATTAAACACTCTCTCCTAAAATTCATCCTAATTCCACGTACTAAAATAGGCTGCCGCAACCCCATCACAGCAACCTTCAACATAATTATTACGTTTCTTTGAGTATAATTCTATCAAATAATTGGGTAGTTGAACTCCTTAATTAATTTTCCCTTTACATAATAGCTCAGAAGGGTCAGTGTCATCTAGTTTCCCTTCTAAAATTTTCTCCGCCCCGCTAATGGTGTCTTTTAATGCTACATACTCTCCAACTTTTTTTGTAAATGGCTCTGCTACAAAAAACGGTTGACTACAGAATGCTTCTAGAAGTTCCCCTCTTTTATATAATGCTGTATCCGCTTCGGAAATGTTCTCCATCCCGATTGTATTTGCGAGAACTCTTACTTCTCGGTAACGGCGCAAAAGCTTCCTTGCTTTACGCTGAATCGTCAGATGATTATTTTCTAATAAAGCATCTTCTTGTAGTACGGAAGTGGAGAACACGGGATGAATTGCAGGATATATGCGTCTAGCAATTAGATCCATATCGAAATAACATACTGTATCTAACAGTCCATAAGAATCCTCTTCATCCACTACCTCACCAGTCGGATCAAACAATACTGTTGTAATATCAGGAAAGCCTTCACTTTCTAATTTTTCCCGAAGCTGATACAGTTCACCTGTAAGAACAAAAGAACGATCTACTGCTAATAGAATATTATTTTTGTCCTCAACAAGAGAAACAGATGCAACAGTGTCATCAATAGTATGACAGCTATTATCAACAGTTTGATCTACATCATCAAGATTAGCAGTATTATCTTTAGGTGTCAGAAGTATCGTCGTATACTGTTTTTGTTTTAACCTATGCACTAGTTCAGAAAGTACAACGAGTTGCCCCATTTGCGCACGGGCAACAAAACCTGTTACTCCTCCTTTTACAATGGGGGCAAACAAATCAATCACTTTAATTCCTGTTTCCAGCATTTTCAAACCACTCCCTTGAATAATAAGGTCATCTATGGTGCAGTTTGCTAAGTTGGCTAGTGCTACAATCGTTTTTACTTCCGCCTTACCGACTGAAATTTTCCCTGTACATAAATTAGAAACCGTGGCAGGTCTTAAACCAACTGACTTGGCAGCAGAAGTCAAGTTAGGAACTCTACGCCGTAATAATGAAACATTCAACAGTAAATCATCATTCATATTAACCCCTCCCTTACTTTAAAGAGTAATATATTTTACTTTAAGAAGCAACAATATTTTTCTTTTAAAAGTAATTATTTTTCTCTACAGCGTAATAAACTTAATGAGAATTATTAGCATAAAACCCTTCCTCCACTAATAAATTTAAGAACAGGCTGTATCTAAAGAGTTGTTTTACAAGGAAGGTTTTTGAAATGAATTTACTCCCTTTTTTTAAACAAGAAAAAAAACTCATTCGGTCCATTAGTAATGTCGGGCTTGCATTACTAGTCATTATTTCCTTTGCATGGCTAGGTTATTGGATGCCAACAAAAGGCATAGAGGAAAAACCATTTTTTGAAAATAAAAAGGATGGTCCACTTGTGATTGCACACAGAGGTGGAGAGTCATTAGCACCTGCTAATACAATGGCAGCTTTCGAAAATGCAGTGGAAATGGATGTTGATGTTATTGAAACAGACATTCATATAACAAAGGATGGACATTTAGTTACCATTCATGATCCTACTGTAAACAATACTACGGATGGCCAAGGAGAAGTCGCGGAATACACGTTAGAAGAACTACAAAAATTAGATGCCGGCTATTATTATAGAGATAGAAATGGAGAACACCGTTTTAGAGGAAAAGGCGTTTATATCCCTACATTAGAAGAAGTCTTTCGTTCGTTTCCTAATATGAAATTTAACATAGAAATAAAATACGATAACCCTCCAGAAAGGATAAAAGAGATAGTAACTAAATTATACTCCCTCATTAAAGCGTACAACATGGAGGAAAATGTGCTCGTCTTTTCATTTGATCAAAAGATTATTAACTCGTTTAAAAAATACTCTCACGATGAAATAGCCGTCCAAGGTGGTACAAAAGAAGTGGAAAAATTCATGGTTCTTCACTCATTATTTTTAAGAAACTTGTATACACCTAAAGCAGATGGGTTCCAACTTCCTCTAAAAATAGATGGGTATGATCTATCCACAAAAAGAGTTATAGAGAATGCCCATCGCCAAGGCTTACGGATTCACTATTGGACCATTAATGACAGAAAAACAATGAAGGAGTTAATAGAAAAAGGAGCAGATGGAATAATTACAGACCGACCAGATCTGCTAATTGAGGTATTAAAAAAGATGGGATACAATAGAAAATAGCTGATTTTTAGGACTCCTTTCTTATCATCGCAGTCTCATTTATAATAACAAGATAAACCAATTTTAAAAAGAGGGTCTATATAGTGCAATTGTTTAAACACTTTCGTTTCGTGGGAGGAAGGGTCGTTAAAACAGGGATTGCCGTTTTCTTAACAGCCCTTGTTTGTGATCTATTGGATTGGCCGGCCATGTTTGCCGTTATCACTGCTATCGTGACGATTGAACCTACTGCAACAGATTCGATAAAAAAAGCGTATATCCGCTTTCCCGCTTCTGCCATCGGTGCTCTTTATGCGGCTTTTATCGCTCACTTCCTTGGTGATCGTCCTATTACGTACACGCTGGTTGCATTAGCGACAATCATCACTTGCTACAAATTACACCTAACTGCCGGCACATTAGTAGCAACATTAACAGGGGTCGCCATGATTTCTACCATTCAAGAAAATTACATTACAGATTTTTTTGTCCGATTAGGAACAACAACATTAGGACTGACAATATCTTCGGTGGTCAATATTTTCGTGCTTCCTCCCAATTATTCAACGAGAATAGCTAAAAACATTAATAGTTTATTTGTAAAAACCGGAAATGTATTGCATAGAAGAGGAATAGAGATATTACAAAACAAATCCTTGCACAAAGAAACAAAAATGATTTTTAAAGATATTCAAAGAGAATTGGAAAAAACAGATACATTATGTGAATACCAAAAGGAAGAATGGAAATTCCATCGATCTTCCCGAAAAGATGTTCGAAATTTTCATTATGAATACAAAAAGTTAAATACGTTAAGACAACTACTTTTTCATATTGGAAACTTAATTTATCTCCCTGCCCAGGATTACTCTTTTACAGAAGTAGAAGAGAAAAATATTCTAACTGCAGCTCAATCGATGCGGGGCATACTTCATCACCCTTCTTTTAACATGGAAGATCATCATTATGTATTAATGAAAAAACTGCTAGAAGAGTTTTGGGACGACCCCCAAGAACTTAATAAACAGAAATTCTCAAATGTTCGACATCATTTTACTTGTGAGACAGTACTGCTTTATGAGCTTCTCTCTATTCATGATCTTTTAGAGGAATTAAACCAAATTCATTCTCTTGAAATGCAGCGTGAGAAAGTATTGGAAAAGTCTCGTTCCCACCAACAGTAGATGAAAAATCACCATTAAAAATGGTTAGATAAAGTGAAGTCTCAATCAGTGGAGGGATACTGCCCGTTACTACTATATAAAAAGAAACACATCCTTTTTTTCGCAAGGATGTGTTTCTTTTTATCGGCTGTTTTCTAAAAGATTGTTGCTTTTAAAAACATAGAGTCAAATGGATTAGAGAGGAAAGGAACAGTCCATTTCTCACAAACAACAAACTTTATGAAAATAGCCTTTCAATAAAGATTAAATTCTCATCAATCAAGTGCATTTTTTGCTAGCGCATTAATGACAATATCATCCATTGGTGGATTATGAAGACCCGCTCGAACGTCACGATAGTAACGTTGCATCGGATTCGAACGGAAAAGGCTTCTTGCACCGACAATTCTCATTGCAGTATCTACGACATGAAAAGCACTGTTCGTTACAATATGCTTAACCGAAGAAAGTTCAGCAGCCATTAAAGAACGTTTTTCTGGTTGTTTATCCCACTTATCGGCAATAGAGAATAGTATTTGTCGCGCTTTGAATAATTCAAGTTCTATTACCCCTATTTTCCTTTGCACTTCAGGGACATCTTTTATTGGTCCAGGAAGGCTATTAGGTGCGTAGTTTTTCGCAAATTGAACAGCGTAGTTTCTCGCTGCAACAGCAACCCCTAAATAACAAGCAGGAATATGCAGAAGCCATGCGCTAGGCTCCGTCTTTCTTCGTTTATCCCGATCTCTTTCCACCAAAGCATCTTGCTCTAAAACAACATCTGTAAGAACAAGATCATCACTTCCTGTTCCTTGCATGGAAATGGTATCCCAAGTATCTTCTATTGTTACACCTTGTTGATTATGATCCACAAAGAAAAATCCTTTTTCATCTGATTCACCAATTCTTGCTGATACAAGAGAATAATCAAGAACCTTAGCCATGGAAGTAAAGTTCTTTCTGCCATTTAGGACCCATTTATCCCCCTGAAGCATCGCTTGCGTCTCGGGCATCCCTCCTCTTGTCGGACTCCCCGTTGCCGGTTCAGAGGCAGCACGATTAATTAATGCCTTTTCTGTCATGACCTTTTCACAAAGCAACTTAAATTTCTCTTCTTCCCATGGACGACTACCAGAAAGCTCCATTAATCCTCCAAGATGCCAGCCAATAGAAAGTGTCGTGCCTGCATCTCCTTGTGCCAACCGTTCTTGAATCATAACAAACTCATATAAACTTATCTCTTCCCCGCCATATTCTTTAGGAACCGTCAGTGTCACATATCCTGCCTTCTTTAGATCAGCGAAGTTTTCAAACGGAAACTTGCCTTCTCTATCATAGGCCTCCGCGCGTTTTTCAAACTGGTCAGCTAATGAACCCGCAAGCTCAAGTAATTTTCTCTGACGATCATTTTGTATAAAAGTTTCATATATATCCAAAGCGTAAAGTTCATCCTTTCTTTTCAAACACCCTTTTACCGTAACATTAGGATATTCTTTTTAGCTAATACTATTATGATAATCAAACAAAGCACCAATCTCAAAAATAATGCTTAATTTTGGAAATGGAGAATTGGAAGTGGATTAATTAGAAGAGACAAACTTTTCCTAGAAAACAGAAGTTTCATAAAGCACAATAGAAAGATCCTTACAAATCAAAAGAAAGCAGCCACAATAATAGCTGCTTCCTTTCTTATATTACGAAACGTTTTCTTTGTCAGGTGATTTGTATTCTTCTTCCCAGTATTCAGCATTTTTAATTCCAAGTTTAGCGGAATTGAAAACTGGATCAATCCCCTGTTTCCTTTGCTGCTCATAATCTTTCAGTGCCGCTAAGGCTGGTTTTGCCAAAATGACAATCGCTATCATGTTAAGCCATACCATGATTCCGAGGCCGATGTCTCCCATTGCCCACGCAAGGCCTGCTGTTTTAACAGCACCGTAGAAGGTTGCACCTAATAAAACAATTTTTAAAATAAACATCGCGGGCTTGCTGTTTTTCCCTTTTGTTAAGTAAGCAATATTTGTTTCAGCGATATAGTAGTAGGCCATAATTGTTGTGAAGGCAAAGAAGAAAAGAGCGATAGCGACAAACCCTGATCCAAAGCCAGGAAGCACGGACTCAATTGCTGCCTGTGTATACCCTGGTCCCGCCTCTACATTTTCTAAATTATTAACAATCATTGTTCCATCTGGAGCTTCTGTGTTATAAGAACCTGTGAAGAGAATCATGAAGGCTGTCGCAGAACAAACAAGCAATGTATCAATGTAGACTGAAAATGCTTGCACAAGTCCCTGCTTTGCTGGGTGGGATACTTCCGCTGCAGCTGCAGCATGAGGGCCTGTACCTTGACCTGCTTCATTGGAGTAAATACCACGCTTAACGCCCCAAGAGATTGCCATACCGACAATTCCCCCGAATGCGGAATCTAAAGCAAATGCACTTTTAAATATTAGAGCAAGAACCCCGGGTACTTCAGTAATATTGAAAGCAATAATTACTAGTGCAAGTATTACATATGCAATTGCCATAAATGGTACAACATAAGAGGCAACATTAGCAATACGTTTAACTCCACCAAAAATAATTAATCCGATTAAAACAACAAGGATAATACCTGTAACAGTAGTGTTAATTCCAAATGCATTCTCCAAACCAAGTGCAATCGAATTCGATTGAATACCCGGCATTAACAAACTCATTGCAAGCAATGCTGAAATTGCAAAAAGTACAGAGTACCATTTCCAGCCAATTCCTTTTTCAATATAATAGGCTGGCCCCCCACGATACTCACCATCTTGCTTTACTTTATAAATTTGAGCAAGTGTTGATTCGACAAATGCACTACCTGCTCCAATAAAAGCAATTGCCCACATCCAGAAAACAGCTCCCGGCCCACCAAATGCTATTGCCGTTGCAGTACCAGCGATATTTCCTGTACCGACACGACCTGATAATGAAAGAGCGAGTGCCTGGAACGATGATACCCCTGCGCTTGAACTTCCTCCTTTAAATATCTGCCTTATCATGTCCGTAACAAGTCTGACTTGTAATAGACGGGTTAACACTGTAAATAATAGCCCAATTCCTAAACACAAATAAATCATTGGCTGAGACCACAATACCCCTACTAACCAACCAACAAACTCTTCCAAAAAATTTCCCCCTTTTGTTCATATTTGTCATACTATTCTAAATTATATATCCAAAGACACAATTTAGACAACTTTTTTTAACAATTTTATTGACTTTTTAATAATACATAGATATAAACTCATTGGTAAATTAGCACATACAGGAGGATTTTTTTAAAATTGGGCAACTTAAAATTAAGGCTATAGTAACAAAAATAATTTTAACTATATGCAATGTGAGGAGGAATTATTTCATGACCCGAAAAAATAAAATAATTGTCCCAGAAGCAAGACAAGCATTAGATCAACTTAAAGCAAAGGTCAGTGGAACGGACGACCCTAACCAAGCAAAATTTGAAATAGCACAAGAACAGAATGTACCATTGCAAAAAGGGTACAACGGGAAATTAACATCGGAGCAAGCCGGGAAAGTTGGCGGAAATATCGGCGGAAACATGGTGAAAGAATTAGTGAGAATGGCTCAGGAAAATTTGAATAAAAATTGAGTTGATAACTTTATACCAATACCCTTGTTCCTTTTAGAATTGCAGTATTTTGTGTCAGGAACAAATTAGCAATTGCTTATTAAACAAAAAAACTAGAAATTGTTAGCATAAAAAACATGGAGGTTTGACATTTTACATTATTATGTATACAATAAAGATTCAACTTGTAACATTAACGATAAAAACGAATAGATAATTGTAATTCAATATTTGTTTTTTTATTTCAACTTAATCACACTGGATCGGCTTCGGAGCCGTAAGGATGTAAGAGAGGTAGGGCTTACGTCGTTTAGGTTTTCAGACGACAATGGAATTGCCCGCGGCTGTAATTTATCTATAACGTTCGACAATATATAATGATATTTACTTGTGATGTTGCAAGTTACGAAAGAATATTACCCGTTTGAAAACGGGAAAAGGTGAACTCGAAGGAATCGAGTTCACCTTTTTTATTTTTATTCAGCCTATCTCTTTTAATTGGCTATGAAAAAGTTCATAATAAAACCCTTCCTCTTCAAGTAGAGACTCGTGCGTACCATTTTCGATTACTTTTCCGTCATTGATTACCAATATCTGATCCGCCCGCTGAATTGTATTAAGCCGATGTGCGACAACGATGCTCGTTCTATCTTTCATCAACCTTCCTAGTGCTTCTTGAATTTTCACTTCTGTAACCGTATCAATACTGCTCGTTGCTTCATCCAAAATTAATAATGATGGGTCGGAAAGTATTGCTCGAGCAATTGAAAGCAATTGTTTTTGTCCCTGACTTATCCCGCTCCCTTCCTGCTTTAATACAGTGTCATACCCATTTGGGAGTTTTTCAATAAAGGTATGAGCATTAGCAAGCTTTGCAGCCTCTTCTACTTCCTTATCCGATGCAATCAATCTGCCATATCGTATATTTTCACGAATGGTACCTTTGAAAAGGTACGAGTCTTGGAGTACGAATCCCATATGTTCACGCAATTTTTCTCTGCCAATATTTTGAATATCTCGACCGTCTACTAAAACTCTTCCACTGTCAATTTCGTAAAATCTTGACAGGATGTTCGTAATGGTCGTTTTCCCTGCACCAGTTGGCCCGACTAATGCTAATGTTTCTCCTGGTTTTATCGTAAAACTCACATCTTCAAGTATTTTTCCATCTACTAAATTATAAGAAAAAGAGACATGTTGAAACGTAATCTCCCCTCTAATAGAAGAAATATTTTCTACTCCATGGTTCTCTATCCCCTCTACTTCTTCATCTAAAATATGGAAAACTCTTTCTGCCCCGGCAACCGCTGATAAAAGCGTGTTGAATTGATTCGCAAGCTCGTTCAATGGACGAGTAAACTGTCTTGCATACTCGGCAAAAATAACAATAACCCCAATGGTAATCATCCCGTTTAAGGCAAATATTCCTCCAACTCCTGCAATAATCGCAAAGCTCACGTTATTTAATACGTTCATTAACTTAGGAATAAACCCAGAGTATGTATCAGCCCAGTATCCGGCGCGACGCAACCTTTCATTCTTCTTCTCAAGCTCTGCCTTTACCATTTCTTCTCTTGAAAAAGTTTTAATTATGCTATGTCCAGAAATCGTTTCTTCAATGAAGCCATTTAAATCCCCAAGGTTTTGCTGGTACTCTTTAAATAACCGTCCAGTTCTATTGGTAATCCATCGTAATCCAAAAAACATGATTGGAATAACGGTAAGTGTAATAAGCGTTAAAAGTGGGCTAAGCCACAGCATAACAGTGACTGTTCCTATTAATGTAAGTATGCTCGACAGAATCTGGATAAAAGAACTATTAAGTGTTGAACTGACATTATCAATATCATTTGTCACCCTGCTCATTAACTCTCCATGCTGACGCCGGTCAAAAAACGGAATAGGAAGTTGATGAAAAGTGTGAAAAAGATCCTTCCTTAACCTGTATACGGTGTCCTGTGAGACCCTAATCATCCAAATATTTTGAAGCCAAATAGATAGAGAATGAAAAATATAGATAACGATTAAACTTCCGATTAACACAACAATACCGTTCCTATCTTTTGTAACGATAAAATCATCAATAGCCATCCCTACTAAGAACGGTCCTAGTAAACTTGCAGCTGAACTTATCATAACCATAACGAGAACGGACAGGAGCAACCCTTTTTTATAAGACAAATACTTCCATAACCGTTTCAACGTCCCTCTTGCATCTTGGACTTTTTCTCTTTTCCCTGGGTCCCTACTATGCCTTGACATGACTGTCCACCTCCATACCAAATTGAGATTGATATATTTTTTGATAAAGAGAGGAGTTCACTAGCAACTCTTCATGACTTCCTTCGGCTATTAGTCTGCCACCTTCCATCAATAAAATTTTATCTGATTCTAATGCAGTACTTACTTTTTGTGTAATAATGATGGTTGTACATGTGTATCCTTTTAATGCTTTTAATAGTTTCGCTTCTGTTTTTAAATCCAATGCACTGGTGCTATCATCTAGTAAAAGAAGCTTCGGCTGACGTATAAGCGCACGTGCAATAGATAGACGCTGCTTTTGTCCACCTGACAAATTGATCCCTTTTTGCCCTAAAAGAGTGTCATATTGGTTAGGCAATGTCTCGATAGTTTTATCTATTTGTGCATCTTTAGCAGCCTTTATAACTTCCTCCATCGTCGCATCTTCTTTTCCCCATAAAAGGTTCTCTTTTATACTTCCTGAAAAAAGAAGCGGTTGTTGTGGAACATATCCTATACTTTTCCTTAATGAGTCTGAAGTTATGTTTTTAACATTTTCACCATCAAGCAATATCTCCCCTTGTGTCACATCATATAGACGAGGAATTAGCTGAAATAATGAAGTCTTCCCTGCCCCTGTCGCTCCCATGATTGAAACCGTCTCACCAGGGCGAACAGCAAAAGATACATTGTGCAATATAGTTGTTTTTGTGTTAGGGTAACGAAAACAAACATTCTTAAATTCAATTAATCCCCTTGTAACATGATGCTTAGCATCTACTTCTTCCTCTTCCAATAAGTCTACCTCCGTATCTAATACTTCGCCGATACGGTTGGCAGATGCTCGAGCCCGCGAAAAGCTAGTAATAATGAAAGAAAAAACAGAGAAGATAGAAGAAATCCGCGTAACATACGTCACAATAGCTACCACTTCCCCTACTTGTGCTCCACCTGTACTTACTTCAAAACTTCCATACCATAAAACCACCAAAATAACACCATTCATCACAAGCATTAAAATCGGCATAATAATTTCCATAAAATTCAAAGCAGCCGTCGTTCTAAATTTCGCTTGCCTGTTTGAATGTTCAAAGCGCTTCTCTTCATAATCCTTTCTTATAAATGCCCGGATCAGTCTCATCCCTGCTAAATTTTCTTTTACGACGTTATTCACGCGATCGAGATTCTCCTGCACAAGTTGAAAAAGACCCCATCCTTTTTTTAACACCCAAAACAAGAATACCCATAAGAAAGGTATTACAACGAGGAGTATCAATGATAATTTCGCATTAACAAATAAAGCCATAATCGTAGCTCCAATCACAAGTAATGGAGCCCTTAGCATAATTCTCAAACTCATAAAAATAGTATTTTGCACTTGCTTAACATCATTCGTCATTCTTGTTATCAAGGAAGACGCAGGAATCTTATTAAAAGTTGCAAAGGAAAAGGACTGAATCTTATCATACAAACTTTTTCTCACATCAAAACCAAACCCCTGACTTGTATGGGCAGCTAAAAATGAATTCGACAGACCTGCAATAAATGCAAGAAGCGATATTCCAACCATTATCCCTCCCCATAGCATGACAACCGAAAGATCTTCTTTCACGATTCCTTCATCTATAATTTTTGCCATAAATAATGGATTCAGTAACTCCACCGCAAGTTCAACTAGCATGAGTGCCCAAGCGACGCCAACCGCTACCCGATAAGGCTTTATATATGTAAATATTTTCGACACTCTTTTTCCTCCTAAACCTTATTAATTTTCATTTTATTAAAAATTAAAAAAACTATATATTCACTATCATATCTCTTCTTTTTAGATCTTTTAAATAATATGTATCGTTAAAATTTGATTATTACCATCCTAAGGTTAAATCTATCTACAAAACAACAACCCCGAGCGCAAAAATAGGGTTCGGGGTTGTTCTATAATTATTGTAATTTTACTGAATTCATTTTTTTAAATTCTCCCATAGTATAAACAGCCACTTCCCTATTCGATATCGTATAAACTTTATCTTTAATATAAATTAGTCGTTGAATTTGGTTTGCCCAGCCTTCACCTGGAGACAAACCAGTTCCTTTTGACTCGTCAGCTAATTTCGCTTTACTTACTATACCGTTTTCAGGCGTTATCTCATACATCAGTGCCCCTTGAAAACTAAATGTTTGTTCCATGTCACTACCTTCTTTGTTGTTGTATATGGAGACTGGAAATCCATATAAGTTATCTTTGGGATAATGAAACAGTGCCTTATGATCAGCTAATAATGGAGAATGGGTTCCTCTCCCTCCTATTACTTCCGTATCGATTTCTTTCGGATTTGTAAAATCAGTTACGTCAAACAAGGAGATTTTCATTCCACCTCTTATCAGTAATGGCTCTTTATTATTTCCATTTTTATCTTCTACGACCTTTGTATCCACCCCAAAACCGATTAAGTGGTTTTCATCTATTGGGTGAAGATAGGTACTAAATCCAGGTATTTTAAGTTTTCCAAGTACTTTTGGTTGTTCAGGCTTTGATGTGTCAATGACAAATAACGGATCAACTTGTTTGAAAGTCACAACATAGGTTTTGTCTCCCATAAAACGGACAGAGTAGATTTGTTCCCCACGCGCAAGCCCCTTAAGACTTCCGACTTGTTGCATATTTTCATCTAAAACAAACAGGTGATTGGCAGATGGTTTTTCTTCATTCCAGACTTTCCCCTCCGTCGTTGCTACACGAAAATATCCATCATATTCATCCATTGAAAATTGATTTAACACAGTACCTGTTACTTCTCCCCTTGTATCAAATTGAACACCTGTGCCATTTACCGTAAATTTATAAATCTCTGTGTTTGGTGCTGCCCACTCCTTTTGTTTTTCTGTTGTGTACTTAGTAACAGCTATATAAAGATTTTCCTTTGACATATACAGTTGATTGCCACTACCTAAGTAGGATTCGACTTTGAATTCTGAACTATCGTCATTTATGTCAAGTGAACCAATCAATGTAAAATTTGTTTCTATCGATTGGGGCATGTACTTGATTTTGTTTAGTGCAATTGGCTCTAAATGGTCGCTTTTTTCACTATCATAAATTTTTGGACGAAGGTCGGTTTCTCGTTCTTCTTCCAATTTCCAGTAATCCGGGGAGTGGTTCGCTATAAGATAGAGATTTGAATCAATTTGTCTTGCTGATACAAAATGTCCTTCTAAGCCGATTTCTCTTACTAGTTTTGGTTTTTCTTGATTTGTAATGTCATAGACGAAAGCCTTTGTCACTCCCTCAACAGGCATTATCGCTATATTGGGGCTAGCCTGCGATTTCTTATGGGGAACAGGTTCACCCCATGAGTTTCCAATAACAATTAATTTGTCCTTTTGGAGGAACAATTGTCTTGGTGAAAAGTTTTCCTTTACTGTCATGGATGACACTACATTTAATTCTTCAGCTGGTAATGCTTTTGTAATGACCAATTTTTGTTCTTTAAGTTGATAAATATATTCACCGTCTGTTTTTACTATGTCCCCTTCAACTACATCTTCTACTTGATTATTTGTTTGTGAAAATCCTTCATTGGAGGACTTAGCGGTTTCTGTCTGATTAGCATTAGCGGATGATTCACTCATTTCTGCATTTTCTTGTCTAACCAAAGGGAACGTGCTACTATTTTCCTTTTTCATCACTTCTTTAAAATAACGAGTAAGCTGATTCTTTGATTCGATTACAGGCAATGTTTGTTTTACAGCAAATTCTATCTCCTTATTACCTTTAACGGAAAAACCAAATGTAGATTTAACATTATTGGAAATATGCAGGGTGAAAAATTCGTTTTCTAATGGGTACCCTTCTTTAGGTGCATGAATAAGGAGACTTTCTTGATTCTCCTGTAATTCAAGTGTTACGGGTACTTTCTTTCCAGAAGAGTCCGTAACAAAAACATTTTCTTCGTTTACGGTTTCTTTCTTGATTGGTCTTGAAAATTGTAAATTCCACGTTTTATCTGCTAACACTACCGGTCTATCCGCAATCTTTATTCCAGCACTGACAGTCGGCTTTTGTATATAATAAACAAGACCAAATCCAAGAATAAAGAGAATCACAAGACTAACTTTCAGATAGGGACGATGACGAAACATAGTTTTTCCTCCTAAATAGATAGAATTTGAAAAGAAACATTGAAGAATGGACGATGGGTTAGTTAGTGTCGAGATGAATGGTACGATTTCCTTAAAACCTTTACCAATTAGACGAAGTAGTAATACGAAGGTTACAGTTTGTATTGAAAGAAGTTGTACTAAAAAGAATAGTATTTACGCCCTTATACGTTTTGAGAAGAATGCTATAAAATAAAAAAGACCATCATGGCCTTTTTTATTTAGGGTATTTTCTAAAAGATTGTTGCTTTTAACAACAACTAAAAATTCAGAGTGGATTGGAGCGGAAGGCACTTGACTCCTGCGAGATATAGAGGAAAGCAAGTACCTGCAGCGGAAAGGAATGGTCCACTTCCCATAAACAACAAACTTTACAAAAACAGCTTTTATTTAAAACTGGATATTATAACTTAGCTTTCGGGTTAAGCTTTGCATTCCGAATAATTTGATTAATAACTTCCGAGAAAATTAACCCGACAGCAATGCTCCCTGAAATCATAAATGCCTTTGCAGCGAGGTTGATTGCGGCATTGTAATCATTTTCGACGAAGTTCCGCATTGCATCGTATGCGATGCCACCTGGAACTAACGGAATGACACCTGCTACACTAAATATAATGACAGGTGCTTTATACACCTTTGCAAAAATTTGACTTATAACCGCCACAACAAAAGAAGCCACTAGCGTCGCAAGAATCGTATCATACTCATACATAACCAGGATGATATAAATAATCCAGCCGAACATTCCAACGACTCCACATTTTATTAGCGATCTCTTCGGGGCGTTAAAAATGATACCGAATGCCGCTGCTGCAATAAAACTTGTGAGTAATTGTTCTATGTATATCATTTGCTTGCCCCCTTTTTACATTATCATGAACACAACGGCTATCCCTGTTCCAATTGCGAAAGCAGTCAGAAAGGCCTCTGCTCCTTTGGACAGACCTGATACGAGATGACCCGCCATTAAATCACGAACAGCATTCGTAATCAACAGTCCAGGAACAAGCGGCATAACAGAACCAATAATAATTTTATCTAGTTCTTGACCAAGTCCTAAAGAAACAAAAATAAAAGATAGCATTCCGATAAAAAAAGAAGCCAGAAACTCTGCAAAGAACTTAATCGGTACTACTCTGTGAAAATAAATTACACTAATGTATCCAACGCCTCCAGAAACAAGTGCTGGGAGGAAATCATTCCAGTCTCCTTGAAACATAATAAGAAAGCAACCACTTGAAATTGCAGCAGCAAGAACTTGTGTCAAAAAAGAATAAGATAAATTTGCTCGTTGTAAATCTTCCAATTCGTCATAAGCTTCATCAACCGTTAGTTCTCCCCCGCTGATCTTTCTTGAAATATTATTCACTAGCACTACCTTTTCCAAGTCCGTTGAGCGTTCGTTTATTCGTATTAACTTTGTTTTTGTTGGCTCTGACGTTTCAATCGAGAAGATAATTCCCGTAGGTGTCACATAGCTATGAGACTCCCTTATTCCAAAGGAAGCAGCAATTCGCATCATTGTGTCCTCTACACGATATGTTTCCGCACCACTCTGAAGCATAATTTTTCCTGCTAAAAGACATACTTCCATCACGTCATAACGATAAATCATTTTTTGTTCCAATAGTATCTCTCCAAATATTAGCCTAAGTAGACTATAGTTTAATGGAAAATAGTCGATCATAGCAATTTATTTTTTGACAAATGTAAAAATAAACCTAAACCACTTGAGGTTTTTTCCATAAAAAAAGCCGATTCAAACTTTGTTGTAGCAACCGCTCGTAGTGAACAACTACTACCTCAGAAAAAGAATCAACTTAAAAAGACCATTGCAAATTATAATCTTAGACGAGCGGAAATTCAATAGTAAATATCGTACCTTTCCCTACTTCACTATCTACTTTTATTTTCCCCTTCATCGCTTCAACTACTCTAAAGACAACCATCATACCTAGTCCCGTTCCCTTTTGATCTTTCGTTGTAAAATATGGTTCACCAAGTCTAGCTATCTGTTCTTTTGTCATACCACAGCCTTTATCAGATATTGTTAACAAGGCATGGGTATTATGCCTCTTCATCTTTATCGATAATTTCCCCCCTGACGGCATAGATTCAATTGCATTTTTAGCAATGTTAAGTAAACATTGTTGCAACTGCGCCTCTTCTCCTTTGACTGCTGCTTGAAACAAAGCAAGTTCAATTTCGACACTGTTCATATTGGCTAATGGTTGAATAATAGCCACTGTTTTATCTATTTGCTCTTCCAAATCTAATAACTCAAGCTTTTCGGGAGCTGGTTTTGCATAGGTCAAATAATCCCGAACAATTCCTTCTGCTCTTGATAACTCATCTAATGCAAGGTTTATGTATTGCGTTTTTTTCAGATCTGTTTCCTGTTCTTTTAACAGCTGAAGAAACCCATTAGTTGTTGTTAGAGGATTGCGAACCTCATGAGAAATACTTGCGGCAAGGTGGCTAACAATTTCCAGCTTTTCTGAATATGCAATTCTGTTTCGCAAATAGTTTGTATTACAGATAGCCTCAACAAGGTAAACAATGACCCCCATCGCTATTAATTCTGCAAGTAATATAGGAATAAAGACAAAGGTCCAAGTGTTTGGTAATTCATAAATATACTGACAGGATATAAGCAAAATAACCGAATAAAGTACTACTAAAGAACAAGCTGTAAAAAGTTTATTTCGAATTCTCATTTCCATGAATCGCTTAGATAGGATTGCGGAAAAAATCCCTAGGAACGATAAGGTAATAATAGTAATTCCGATCCCTAGCCCTCCAAATAGAAGGCGGTAACCAATAGTTAAGAAAAGTAGGCTAATCGCTACCACTGGTCCACCATATAATCCACCAATGATAAAAGGAATTTCTCTAAGATCGTAAAAGTAATTATCCGTAATTTTCACAGGAAAGGTTATGCAAAGAAAAATGGAAATGAATGCAAATAAAAAAATTAATATTTTAAAAGGTTTTTCATCATAATTCAACATTTGTTTTTTTACAAGAAAAAATTGAAACACTAATAACGTTGTTAATATGTAAAATAGGTTTGGTAGTAACTCCATATAAATAGATTTCATCTATTTCAACAACTCACAATTCGACAGGATATACAATAATTGTAATGGATACAACACGAGAAGAAAACATCAATGTTTAATTTTTTAGAAAATTTATAAATTAAGTAAAAACAATCCTCTTGCATAATGAAAGTACTTAACGAATTATCTAGCCGAACAGAGCACCAAATAATGTAAATCGGTACTCTGTATCGGTCAACTTAGAGAAGCTAAGCCCTTGTTAAACTAGCTTATATAAAATACAATGGTTACTCTCAGCCTAAAGCAACGTCTAAAATCATCATAACGACAAAACCGGACATCAAACCTAATGTTGCTAAGTCTGTACTTCCAGAGGATTGAGACTCAGGAATAAGTTCCTCCACTACTACAAAGATCATAGCTCCAGCAGCAAACGCAAGTGCGTATGGTAAAATAGGCTGAATAAAGAGAACGGCAGCTGCCCCTATTACTGCAGCAATCGGTTCTACAATTGCAGATAGCTGACCATAATGGAATGCTTTGTATCGAGACATCCCTTCTCCTCTTAATGGAACAGATAGCGCTGCTCCCTCCGGCATATTTTGAATACCAATACCAATTGCAAGGCCAATCGCCCCTACAATTGTTGCATCCCCGATTCCTAATGAGGCTGCACCGAATGCTACTCCGATTGCAAGTCCTTCTGGAATATTATGGAGGGTTATCGCTAGAAACAATAATGTTGATTTTTTTAATTGCGTTTGTGGACCCTCCGCTTTTTCTGCTGTGTTGCCGAGATGCAAATGCGGAACAACAAAGTCTAACAGTCTTATAAATAATCCACCTAGTAAAAAGCCAATTGCTGGAGCAAGCCATGGAATCTGGCCGCTTTCTTCACTGAATTCTATTGATGGGGCAAGCAATGACCAGAATGATGCTGCAATCATAACCCCTGCTGCAAAACCGAGCATCATATTAAGTAAATGTTTATCAATACGGCGAAAGAAAAAAACAGTTGCTGCACCAAGAGCCGTCAGTCCCCATGTCAACATTCCTCCAAAAAGTGCCTGTACAGTGGGACTTAATTCTTGGAACCATTCCATGAACATGTATACTGCTCCTTTCCTAACTAATCCCTTCATTATTCTGTTCCACTATGACTTGAGTGCGGAAACATTTCTTAATAGAAGCCATTAATTAGCCCTACGGGAGTATTTTCATGAACATCATATGTATTTACAACAAAAAAGTGCCTAACTATAAAAGTGGAAGCGGCTTGAGCAGCTCGCGAAGAAAATAGGGATTTCCCTCAAAAAGGCGCTTTTTTCCTTTAGAAGGAAATCCTCTTTTTCACAGCGAGTTAGCCGCTGAAACTGGACAAAGAAAAGTGGAAGCGGCTTGAGTAGCTCGCGAAGAAAATAGGGATTTCCCTCAAAAGGCGCTTTTTGCCTTTAGAGGGGAATCCTCTTTTTCACAGCGAGCTAGCCGCTGAAACTGGACAAAGAAAAGTGGAAGCGGCTTGAGTAGCTCGCGAAGAAAATAGGGATTTCCCTCAAAAGGCGCTTTTTGCCTTTAGAGGGGAATCATCTTTTTCACAGCGAGCTAGCCGCTGAAACTGGACAAAGAAAAGTGGAAGCAGCGTAGTAAAAAGCAACAAACGTTTCTAAGGAGTTCACTAAATCTAGCCATAAACTACTCAAACCAAAAAGAGCACCTGGCATCCCCAAAAAAATGCTAAGGGAGATACTAGGCGCTTTAACAGGCTGTCTTTGCTACTATTCTGAGTAAACAGAGGAAGGATTACCTATTTTCCTCATCTTTTCAAGTTGAAGAAGTCTTACTTCAAAAACAGCAAGAGGATCGTTATATAACTCTGGATTTTGCCTCATGTTACTTAACTCTTCTTCCTGCTGTTCAACGGCTAATTTAGTGTCTTCTATCGTCCGATTAATATTATTAAATGATGCGTTAAAAAATGCTGCGATATCTCTTTCTAAAGCATTCTCAAAGAGGTCAAATTGAACAAAGAATTTAGAAGAAATGGACGCCGTGATATCCTCGTAACTTTCATTTTCAAGATACTTCTTATATTGGTTATAAAGCAGCGTCTTGTTTTGTGGAAGAACTCCAAGCAATTTACCTGCACTTTTCAATAAAAACTGAGCAGGTTTGAGACGAAGCATGATATTTTCTTTTTCCACTCCTGCTCTATTGGCCATTCGATTGATATCCCGTCGCCAATCATCTAATACTTTGAAATCACAATTCAATTTTACCTTTTCTTCCCCAAACATTTCATTAAATGTTTCGCTCATTTCATTTAAATATTGCTGACTTTGCAGAAGATTTTCTAGAGATACTTCTACCCATCCATCTAATGAAGAACAAAGTTCCGGTATTACTTCTTTTTGTAAATACGTTTGGATTTTTTCATTCATCTTTTCATTTAACTCAGTGTGTATTTGTTTAAAATTACTATCTTCTTTTACAAGCTCCGAAGACTCTTTCAGAAGGGTTGGAATTCCTTTCTCAAGCTTCTTCTTTATTTCAACTTTTACAGAATGATAGGAATCTTTTATATCACTTGTCTTTTCCTTTTCGATGTCATCCAATTTATTTTGGAAGCCCTTCAAGCGAACTAAAATATCTTCGTTTAATTGAATAGAATCGATTAAGCCGTTTTCCTTCTCCACACGTTTCGTTTTCAAATCTATAATAACTTTACGAATAAGATAGAGCAGCTTTGCTACCCTGTTTTCCTCTGAAACGAAGTTGTGGAACGAATAATTAGAACGAACAAATTGTGACAAGTCTTTTTGCTGTATGGAAACAGCCTGTTCTGACGAATACGGAAATACGTTTGCGCTAGGGAATATCTCTTGAACACGCGCCTCCGTTACCTCTACAAGTTTATCTGCATCTTCTACCCGGGCAACTGTATCCATCTTATTCAAAATAAAGTGAACCGGAATATCTTTTACAAACTGCTTTAATTTCAATAGATTGTCTCGTTCTACCTCTTTTGCAATCGTGCTTGCATCAAGTACATATAACAAGCCATCGCTCAATGGAACATATTCAAAGAATTCCCTCTGTTCTTTTTCATTACCACTTAACCCTGGTGTATCAATAAAAGAACAATAATTATCACTTAATATCGTGGAAGAAACATTATATTCAACCCAAGAATCCTCGATAGCTTCCTCCTCCGAACTAGAATCATCAAAGTTGTTAGTGTCTCCTTCTTCTTGTGAATCAGAGTCGAAGGCATTTGCTTCGATAGTATTCTCTGTTAAAACAGAATGAATAAAGGATGATTTTCCACTTTTAACAGAGCCCGCAACAAATAGGTGGTTTCGTTTCCGATCAAGTAGTTGTTGGACAAGCAAGGAAACATTATTCCCTAGCTTAACCCCATTACTTTCCGCCCAATGTAAAATCAGTTCAACAAATGCTACTAATTCATCGACATTACCTTTTTGTGCTTCTGCTTTAAATAGAATGTTTTCTGCCTTAACAACAACGGATGAATCTATTGTTGATGGAAATACTTCACTCCATGCTAAAATTCCTGCCGATGGAATTAAGGCATTGTGTAGTTTAGAAGTTGTTAGCCAATTGGATACCAAATTCGGAATAACTTCTTTCAACTTGTCTACTAACAGTTCTCCGTTCATCAACTCAAAATACGTCGTACTGAATTGCATTGATAATTCATCATCTGCTTCCACACTGTCCCAATTGCTATTAAGAAAAATATTGTTAACCGTTTTGACCCATTCCAAGTAGAAAGATTCTGTCCTGTAGCTTTCCCAAAGCGAGATAGTTATTGTTTTAAATCGAGCTCTATCCACTGCATAAACCGTCATTAGGACATTAAAGAAATAATGTGGGTTCATCACTTTTGTAAAGCCTTTATCAACATACTCTTCTAAAATTACAAACCATTCCAAGGATTCTGTCCGAATCGACTCACGGACTGCAAGTTCGATAGCATTAATCCAATCTTCTTGCTCCTCGTAAAACGCACGAGCAATTTCTGTCACATTAGGATAATCTGGATCTAATTCTAATGCCCTCTTAATGGCTGAATAAGCATCCTCCATCTTACTTTGCTCCAGATAAAGTGAGAATAACTGTAAGGAAACCTCTACAGAAAGAGTGTTACTATCAGAATGAATCGCTGTATAAATATCCTCTGCAGCAGATAGCAATCCTAGTTCATAATAAGAATCACCAATATTCTTTTTTGCCCATGGTTCTAATTCATTATTAATATTTTCCCATTTAAAGATAGCTGCTTCAAAATCCTGACTGTGAAAATATACCTCTCCTTGAGCAAAGCGAATATAGGATAAATCATACATATCGTTTTTCTGCTCTTCCATATAGGCTTTTCCCAGTACTTCAACTGGATGATTTCTTTCTTCATTTGGATAATATTTCTCATAATACCTTTTTTCTATTAACTGTTTCTCTAATGTCATTTCGTCCTCCATCATGTAAAAAGTTCTGTTTTAGTCCAAAACATTATCAAAACTTTCGTATCTACTATCTATTTTAACAAATATACAAGCTTGTAAAATTTCAATTACTTTTCAATTTCAAAGTCGAAACAGCTCACTGAAACTAAACAAAACCACTACATTCACAAGCTACTATTCAATTGCTGCACTGATGTAAAGTTAGTATTGAAGGATAATAAAAAATCGTATCCCCTATTAAAGAGATACGATATGTTTTCCCGTTTTATTTCGGTTAAAAACTATTTTATTTTCTCCCATCTATTAGGAAAGGCCACTCTCCAAGCAATTATATTTACTACTAGCAGTATTCCCATATACATGTACACTCCGTAAGAAAACATTGTACTAAAATAATGAATTCCAAAAAATACTCCCGTTAAAAGAAGAAAGGGAAGTACTTTCCACCCATCACTCTGCTGTACAGCATCAAATGATTCTGAGAAAGGCAATCCATTATGTAAAAATTTAAAGCTAATAATCGTATACAGCATAAAGCTTAAAAATATTGTGATGAGATCCGGTAAAATTCGAATTCCGAAAAGAAAGATATACACGGCGCACAACGGGATATACACTGGAAGCAATAATCTCACGATAAATGCTTTTAATGTTCCTTTAAACAAGGAGGAGAGCTTGTTGATTGGAGTAGTCTTGTAAATCCAAGATCCTTTATACTTCCCAGAATATTTCAGCATCATAATAACCGTCGAAATCATCATACTAGCAAAATAAATAGATAAGTACCATTTACTATCCGCCACTTCTGCTAATGAACTCATCCGCACTTCATTAAAAAGAAAAATAAACGGAAAAATTAAGGAAAAACCTAGTGCAGGATATACCTTTAATTTAAATTCCCTTTCGTTTTTCATCATAATTGTTCCAAAGCGATAAAAAGCCTTTTCCTCTTTACTCGAACAAATAATGTTAGAGATGGCTAACCCTCTGTTTCCTTTTTGGCTTTTCACCTTGGAACTGTGATCGGAAAGCTTTTGAAGATGACGTTCAAAAGAAGCGATCATTTTTACATAAATAAAAATAGCCAGTATCGGAATGATGATAGCCAGTAGGGAAAGAACAATAAAATAAGTGTTTGTATTCTGTTTTAACAGCAATTCGTATGGTGCACCATACCACATTGGTGGTATAAAAAACTGCCACCACATTGGTGTAAAGGTTACATTTAATTCAACAATTTCAAATGACCTTGCTACAAATTGATACCCGACTGCTATCCCGATAGATAAGGCAATTTGCACATAATTAATGATATCCTTAAGCTTCTCACCATCAAAGAATCTTAATATCAAGAAATACAATAGAGCTGTAAGTACCACAATTAAAAGGTCAATTAGTACAATCTCTACCAAAAATATTATAAAAAAGGCAATTCCGTGTTTAACAAGTGAAACGACTAACGGGATTGCCGTTAACGCTCCCGTTAAAAAGAAGAGATAAATACAGATATGTAGTGTTTTTGCTGCATTCATAGTTTTTTGATTAATCGGTTTTGTACCCAAAACCGTTTTATCGCGAATATCTAACAGAACCGATGAAAAGTCTGAAATCATCGAAGTCGTAATAATAAACATCAACACACCAAAGATAATGCTCATCTGAAAAATATAGTTATTCCCAAATAGAAGAAATGGCACTAAAAACAAGCCGTAGAGAGCATAAATCCATAAAGACTTTATGAATCGATTCTCATTCTTATTTTCGTCCCCCTTCTTTTTTCCTGATTGATTAAAGATAGTCGGTACCCGTCTTTGATCCATCGTTAGTTTAACTTGTAAAATTTTACGCATAACAGGATAGTCAATTCCGATACTATCAAATAGCCGCTTGAATTTATCTAGAAACTTAAGTGTACGAAAATTTTTCATACTACTCATTCCCTTGAACAATGGAGACAAATTTTTCAGCTATCTCCTTATGCTCATGGAAGCCTGTTAGCTGATTAAAGATTTGTTCCAATGTCCCTTCCATGTTCTTCCCTTTCAATTCTTCGAAACTACCATCAGCGACAATTTGCCCTTTATTAAGCAAGACAATGCGATTGCTGATTTTTTCTACTACGTCCATAATGTGAGAAGAATAAAAAATGGTTTTCCCTTGGGCAGCAAGTTGTGCAAGTAACTCTTTAAACACCATTACACTATTTGCATCCAGCCCATTAATTGGTTCATCGAAAAATAATAATTCCGGGTTATGCAATAAGCTCGAGATGATTAATACCTTCTGCCGCATTCCCTTCGAGTAAGTAGCAATGCGAGAGTCGTACACGTTTGATAGACCAAATATATCCATTAACTTTTCAGCTTTATTGTCTACAATCTCATAATCTAGACCATATAATTCGCCGATAAACGTCAGATATTCTCTCGCCGTCAGATTATCATACACCTCAGCCGTCTCTGGTACATAGCCAATTTTTCTCTTGTAATCTATATCATTAGTAGAAACTTGCTTTCCAAAAATCTCAACTTCTCCTGTATAACCATCTTCAAGACCAAGCAAGATTTTGACTGTCGTACTTTTTCCAGCACCATTTGCTCCTATGTATCCAATAATCTCTCCTTTATAAACCTCTAAATCTATCCCCTTCAAAACTTGATTAATGCCATAACTCTTCTGTAAGTTCTGTATTGATAATACAGGCTCTCTAAACCCTTCGATCATATTCTCCTCCAAACTACTTTTTCCACATATTAACATAAAAGGTCCGTCCCTGGCTACTTTAACGCGGTAGCGTAGCCGGGGACGGACCTCTCAGTTATTAAATTACAGATTTCCTTCGACTTCTTTTACCATTTCAGAGACGGAGATTAGTCCACCGCCAGATAGGTACCAATAATTTGGATCTAAGTAGACAATGTTGTCATTTTTAAATGCTTTTGTCTTTTCTACTAAGCTATTTTCTACGATTTCTTTGGCTGATGATTCACCGCCAACTACAGCTCCACGATCAATAACAAACAGGTACTCTGGGTCTTTTTCTACAATATATTCAAATGAAACGTTTTGTCCATGAGTAGAAACTTCAATGTTTTCATCAACAGGTGTAAATCCAAATACATCATGAATGATACCAAATCTTGAACCTGCACCGTAAGCACTGATGTTTCCATCGTTTGCTAGAATAATAAGAGCATTTTTCCCTTCTGCTGTTGCTTTTTCATTTAAGCCTTTAATGGACTCCTCCACTTTTGCAAGCTCTTCTTCAGCAGCTTCTTGTTTATCGAAGATTTTACCTAGTGTTTTTGTATTCTCTTTGAATGATTCCATATATTTCGCTGTATCTACACCGATATAAATCGTTGGAGCAATCTCACTTAATTCTTCGTACGCATCCGACTGTCTACCAGAAATGATAATTAAGCCTGGATCGATTTCACTGATCTTTTCAAAATCAGGTTCTTTTAAACCACCAACATTTTCATATTTAGAATCTTCATATTTTGATAGATAAGACGGAATATTCGCTTGTGGAACCCCCGTTACTTCTACTCCTAATTTATCTAATGTATCAAGTGCACCGAAATCAAACACAACAACGTTTTCCGGATTCTTTTCTACTTTTGTTTCTCCCAATTCGTGCTTAATTGTTAACTCTGTAGATTCTTTAGATGCCCCAGAATTCTTATCTGATTCTGCATCTGATGAGCTTTCCTTTGTGCCACATGCTGCTGCAAAGATAGCTAACATAGCTATTATTAAAAATAAAATTAATTTATTCTTCACTTTGTTTCACTCCTAAAATTTTTTATAGTTAAATCAGTGGAGAAGGTTGCTGAAAGCTATTCCTTCTTTTTTAGGCTCTTTTCTCACAGAATGTTGTTTTTGTTAAAAAGCAACATTCTTTACGAAAAAAGCCTTTTTTAAAAGAATTGACTTCCTAGACCATCACACTAATTTTTAAACAATTAATAAGTTAAGCGAAATAAACACATATCCTCTCTTCATTAATGTCCTGAATAGCAATATCCATATCGTAGACTTCTTTCAGGACAGGCTGTGTAATAATCTCTTTAGCAGGACCATCTCTTACAACTTCACCGTTTTTAAGTGCTACGATATAATCGGAATAACAAGAAGCAAAATTTATATCATGCAATACAATTACGACGGTTTTGCCCAGTTCATCGACAAGTCTTCGCAACACCTTCATAATTTGAACAGAATGTTTCATATCCAAGTTGTTCAATGGCTCATCCAGTAAAATATATTCTGTATCCTGCGCGATAACCATGGCGATATAGGCTCTTTGCTTTTGACCACCACTTAGCTGATCAAGGAATTTATCTTGAATTTCTTCTAACTCCATATAGTCAATTGCTTCATTAATAAATTTCTTATCTTCTCTTGTTAACCTTCCCTGTGAGTAAGGAAAACGGCCAAAACTAACTAGTTCCTTCACCGTTAAGCGGAGATTAATATGATTGGATTGCTTGAGAATTGAAATTTGTTTCGCTAAATCATTACTCTTACACTTGCTAATTTCTTTCCCCTCAATGTAAATCTCTCCAGCATCTTTACTAATCAGTCTGCTTACCATCGAAAGCAACGTACTTTTTCCAGCTCCATTAGGTCCTATAAAACTTGTAATTTTCCCTTTATTAATTTTTAACGAAACATTATTGACAACATTTTTATTGCCATATCGTTTGGAAACTTCTCTTACATCTACCATGTTTTATTCTCCTTTAATAAAAGATAGATAAAGTACACACCACCAATGAAATTGATGATGACACTCAAGGAAGTGGAGAAGGTGAAAACTCTTTCCACAATGAGTTGACCGCCTACTAAGGCTACGATACTAATAAATACGGAACCAGCAATTAAATGTTTGTGCTGATATGTTTTTAAAAATTCATGTGCGACATTGGCCACAAGTAACCCGAGAAAGGTGATTGGTCCAACTAGTGCTGTTGAAACCGATACGAGGATCGCAATAACAACAAGCAACCTTTTGACAACATAGTCATAATCAACACCGAGATTTACCGCTTGTTCTTTTCCGAGTGAAAGAACATCCAAATATTTAACAAATCTTGAAACATAAATCCCTACAATAGCGATTGTCACAATTGAAATGATTAAGAGATCTGTATTGACATTATTAAAGCTCGCAAACATTCTATCCTGTACAATCAGGAATTCATTTGGATCGATCAGCACTTGCATAAAGGAGGAAATACTTCCAAAGAATGTGCCAAAAATCAATCCGACGAGTAGAAGAAAGTAAATATTCTGACCTTCTCGTTTAAAAAGAAGCCTGTAAAGAATCCCTGCAAATAGCACCATCAATCCAACTGATAACATAAAATTAATATTCTTATCTAAAACGGTTACACTCATGGATCCAAATACGAAAATAAGAACGGTTTGAATGAGCATATACAAGGAATCTAAGCCGATTATACTTGGTGTCAAAATCCGGTTATTTGTTATTGTTTGGAATACCATTGTCGAAAAAGCAATAGCAGATCCTGTAACGACGATTGCCAGAAGCTTTTCTCCTCTACGTGGAAGCACATATCCCCAGTTACTTCCAAGATCAATAAATAGAAACACTAGTATTAAAATGATAGACAATACTGCAAGAATGCTGATTTTTATCTTATTACTCATATGCCTTTCTCCTCATAATCAAGTAAAGGAAGATTCCGCTGCCAATAACCCCGACCGTAACACCTATCGCAATTTCATAAGGATAGATAATTACCCGGCCAAGAATGTCACAGAACAACACGAATACTGCTCCAAGAAGTGCTGTATGAGAAAGACTTTTTTTCAAGTTATCTCCCTGGTACATGGTGACGATATTCGGAATAATCAACCCGAGAAACGGGATCATTCCGACAGTCAGAACAACAACGGTAGTGACAAGCGCAACAATAACCAAGCCAATATTGACGATTTTTTTATGATTCATCCCTAAGTTAGTCGAAAACTCTTCTCCCATTCCTGCTATTGTAAACTTATTAGCATAAAAATAAGCAATGATTAATAGCGGAATACTAATATACAAAAGCTCATATCGCCCTTGTAAAATCATTGAGAAATTCCCTTGCAACCATGATGACATGTTTTGGATAAGGTCATTTTTATAAGCAAAAAATGTCGTGATCGACCCAATGATATTACCAAACATAAGTCCGACTAGCGGAATGAAAATCGCGTCTTTGTACTTTACTTTGTCTAGTATTTTCATAAATATAAAGGTTCCGAGAAGCGCAAAAACAAACGCAATAAGCATTTTTACAATCGGGCTTGCGGAAGTAAAGAGCATGAGTGAAACCAAAATACCTAGTCTCGCTGAATCCATTGTTCCTGCAGTTGTTGGTGATACAAATTTATTTCGGCTCAACTGCTGCATAATCAATCCACATATACTCATACTGACACCCGCAATAATAATACTGATAAGTCTCGGAAACCTACTGACAAACAGAATTTCCAATTGATCCTCACTTAGATTGAAAATATCAAGTGGTGTAATGTTTTTTACTCCAATAAATAAAGAGGTAACAGATAATATAACTAGTGCTGTAAATAAGTATCTTTTTTTCATAAATCATCCCTAAAATTCTTTGTGCAGTTACGTGAACTACTTATTCTGTTTCCTACAAATACTGCTAATTAGTAATTTGAATATTACTAATGGTCGTTATGTACTTGGCGCAATTGATAATCATTATCAATAGTTCATAAAAAAAGAGGGTGACAATTTATTAACTGTCTCTCCTTTCTACAAATACAATGATAATGATTATCAATATTATTTGTCAACGTTTTTTTAAAAAAACTGTAAAATTCACACATTTTTAACAAATTAACGTCACAAATAGGACATTGTACCCTCTAGATAATAGAAAGACATCACCTTACTTAAGATGTATTCACTCTGTATGACTTTTAAAACTGTTTGCACTGATTAATAAACGAAAAGGAGCAACCAGCATTATACTGATTACTCTGATATAGGTACCAAAAATATGTTACTTATCCAATCTATTTTAGTAATTAGTGCTTTTTATCCATTCTTCTTAGAAAATGCAAAAACGGTTGCTACTAAATGCTCCGCCATATCTTTTAACGTAGTAAATGCATAGTCTGCATGTAACCTTTCTGTTTGTTGATGAGGGTCCCGTCCAACTGGACCTACGTTTAATACAGGAACTCTCAACTGTTTCATTTCATAAACAGGAATTGAATACGTAACATCCCATACCGGAACATTTTCTATAAATGATCCAAGTGATGATAAATCTTCTTTCAAATTAACATAGCTTAAATCTGAAATACCATTGTAATAACGAACATTTTCTAATGAAATATCATGCTTTTGTTTAGCATAATTTTTTAAATCCCCCGTTAGCATACTAATAAATTCATCGTTATGATTCCCGACAGCAGGATAATAAGGTGGAGCAAAAAACAGGACAATCATTGGTGCTAGGTCTTTGCACAACATGGCATACTCATCGACAATTTTTATTGTTAACTGACGGTCATCGTACTGATCACGGTCCGCATAAATCTTTTGTTCAATTTCTTGTACTTTTGGAGCCCCGTATGTTTGCATCGCGTAATTTCGGATTTGCTCGAACGTAAGCACACCAACCCCTACGCTTTGTTCCCCCTTTTCTTTTCCTTGTAACTCAGCATAGCTATCGGTCCGTTTTTGATAAAGGGATTCAATTTGTTTCCCTACCCTTTTTCCAACGTCTAATAGATCATTTACAATTTTTTCTAGCGATCGTTCAAAAATAAATAAATTATATAAATTAACTGCACGGTGAGGAATTTGAACCGAGTAATCTAGTTTCAAATCTTTTTGGATAAGACTCGTTGGCGGAGGACTCGTTTGTTCTCCTGACGTTTCGCAAAAATGTGTATTTAGTTCCATCTCAGCCGTAATCAAAGAAGACATTAAGTTTGCATTTAACCCAGAAAGCGGCTCGCCTACATGTGTTTCCCGTCCATAGCACAAAAAACCTGGCATTACTTTTCCAATCGAACCTGTATAAAGATACTGGTTCGTATCACCTGGATATTGCGTAAACATTGGCTCTGAATTTAAAATCAATTCATACTCAAGGTCGTATTGTTGTGCTAGACGTAATAAAGCAGGAACCGCTTTTCGCATCCCTTCTGAATTTGCTTCCTCATCTGGAACTGCTAGTAAAACCAAATTGCCCTCAAACTCCCCAAGTGCCGCTTTTTCCAAAAGGGACATTTGAAGTGTTAACCCTGCCTTCATATCCATTATTCCACGTCCAAAAAGCCATTCGTCTGATTGTAAATGTTCTTGTACTTCTTCCGTATATTCTTCTAACCTGCTACACATCAATTCTTTCAATCTATAAGGGTCAAAAGCTTCCTCTTGCAACATACCGTAGTCTTCGACATTGACGACATCAAAATGATTCACCATTACCACAGTTTTCTTTGTATTTTCCTTTTTTGCTAGTGCCATAACAAAATACCTGCCATCGCCTGTTGGGTGTAATTGGAGATACTCGGGATAGTCCTGGTAGTAACGTAATTCTGCTAGTTTCTCAACGATTGTGTTCGCCATCTTCACTTCATCAGGAGTACCTGTAATACTTTTTACACTTACAAGCTCACATAACAATTCGATTAATTGTTCTTTTGTTTGCATTTTTTTAATAGTACTCATCTCATTGTCCCCCCTTTTTGAAAGCCAATATAGAAAATCTGAGAAGAGATAGGGTTTCCCTCTAAAAAGATAGCAATTCACCTTTTCTCAACTCTTTTAATTTTTAATATTATAGCTTATGCTATCATAATAATAAATGATTTTTCAGAAAAGTAAGCTAATTAGGAGAGTGTGCGTTTTGGAATTATTTAATGACCTAAAAAGAATGTTGCAAAGTGAGCAAATTTCAGCAAATGAAACGATTTTATACGAGCATAGTTTTGATGAATCTTCCCATCCATCTACCCCACCTAACATCGTCATCTTTCCTTACGACGTTTCGGACATTCAAAAAGTTGTTGGCTATGCAAATGACCGTAGCGTGCCATTGACACCTTATGGGATCGGGTCTGGCCTGGAAGGACAAGCTATCCCTGTTAAACAAGGGATTTCACTAGACTTCCAACATATGAATAAAGTATTAGAAGTTCGCCCTGAAGACCTATTAGTCAAAGTACAACCTGGTATAACAAGAGAAGAATTGAATCAAACATTAAAGAAATACGGACTATTTTTCCCTATCGATCCTGGAGCTAATGCAACAATCGGCGGCATGGTTTCTACTAATGCGAGTGGGACAACTGCAGTACGATATGGAGCAATGCGACAACAAATAGTTGATTTAGAGGTCGTATTGGCAGATGGTAGAAAGATACGGACAGGAAGTCTTGCAAGCAAATCATCATCAGGGTACAACTTAACTAATTTGTTTGCAGGTTCAGAAGGAACACTTGGAATATTTACTGAAATTGTTCTAAAAGTGTACGGCATTCCCGAGACCGTTTCTTCCGTTCGATCTTGCTTTCCGTCTGTTAAAGACTGTGGACAGGCAGCAGTCGCATTACTTACAAGCGGGGTATCCATTACTCGAATTGAACTTGTCGATGAACGCTCTATTCGAGAAATGAATAAGTTTCATAATACTACATACGAAGAATTACCAACTCTTTTTATCGAGATAACCGGCAATGAAGCTGGAGTAAATCATGATACAGCTTTTACAAAGGATATTTTAGAGGATTTAAACTGCTCTACTGTACTTATTGAAACAGACTCTAAAAAAAGGGCTGTTCTGTGGAAAGCCCGACATGAACTTTCCTATGCATTTCGACATAAACCTAACTGTAGCACCATTGGCACCGATGTCTGTGTCCCTCTTTCATCACTTCCAACCATTATTGAAAAAACAAGAAAAAAAATAGATTCATTAGGTTTGGATGGTGCCATTTTTGGTCATGTCGGAGATGGAAACTTTCACACTCTTATTCTATTTGATCCAAACTCTCCAACTGAAACGGAGAAGGCAGAAACAGTAAATGAAGCGATCGTTTCATGGGCTTTATCTTATGGTGGTACATGCACAGGGGAACATGGAGTTGGTTTAGGAAAACAAAAGTTTCAAAAAAAGGAACATGGTGAATCGTTGGAGATTATGATGGGAATTAAACGTATGCTTGACCCGAATAATATTATGAACCCAGGTAAAATATTTCCTGAATTGGATAAATGACTAATTAATAAGCGGTTATTGGGTTAGACGAGGGAACAAGAGTCGATGCTTGTCGCTTCGCTGATAAAATAGAAACATCACCGTTCGCTAATAATAGAGACAAATTCAAAAAATCCCTGAGTCTTTGGACTCAAGGATTTTTTGAAAACTTATAATGAAGCCGCACGCTCTTGTTGCTGTGCAATTTTTCTTTTTCTTCCTTCAAAAATCGTTACAGCGATTGCAACAAGAAGAAAAAAGCTCGAAATTTGGAAAAGCGTTGCGATTTCTACATACTCAGCGAGAATCCCAAAAACAAGCCCACTTAATCCAATACCAAGATCAATAGAAGAGAAAAACATTCCATTAGCAACTCCGCGTCGATGTGCAGGAGTTTGAGATAATATCCACGATTGTAATGTTGGAATAAGCGTACCATACCCTACCCCAAATAAAATACCTGCAATGACGATAAACAAGTTGGAATGAGCAAAGGATAAAAACCACATCCCAATGAACGTTAGGAATGTGCACAATAATACAAGCCCTTTTGGTCCATGCTGATCAAACCATTTTCCGGCAATCGGTCTCGAAATCGAAGCTACAATCGCATTACACAAATAGAAAAGAAATATTTGATCAATCCCTCGTTCCTCCCCAAAAATAACGATAAACGTAACAATTGACCCATATGCAAATGTTACCATTATCGTTACAAATGCTGGAAACCAACTTGATTTCTCTATTAATGAATCAAAATAGGAAAATTTCAACTCTTCTTTATTAGTGTTTTTTACAACTTCTGGTGTTTGGTAATGAACAGTTGCAAGTAATATTATTGCAATTACCCCTAAAATACTTGAAATTAATATCAAGTTAAAAAAGGTAGTGACTTGAAATAAATAGATACCTAGACTTGGCGCAACAATCATCCCGATTGTAATCGATAGCCCATAATAACCCATTCCTTCACCAAGCCTCTTGTTCGGAACAACGTCAACTGCTGCTGTTCCGTTAACTGTTGTTGACCATCCCCATGCTAAACCATGAATAAATCGGAACAGCAAAAATATCACCACAACTTGGGAGACCGGGTAAATAACAGTAATAAGCAATAGCGATAATGCACCAATTAAAACGAGTGGTTTTCTCCTTCTATACTCCAACATAAATCCAATAAACGGACGGGATAACACAGCACCTACTGAGAACAATGTTGTTACTAATCCTATTTCTAGGCCAGACGCCCCAATTGACTTTATATACGGAGGCATCGTTGGAATAAGCATTTGAAAAGACATGAACACAAATAAGTTTCCTATAATAAGCATAACGAAGGATTTCGTCCATAATGGTTCTTTTGCTATGTTGCTCAAGATTTCTCCTCCCTCAAAATATACTAAACTAAAAAACAACTGCCAAAAGACAGCGTTTTTCAGTCAATTAAGCACCTCTAAAAGCAATATTTCGCATCACTAAATATTAGCACAGAACCCCCATATTGAAAAGGTAAAAAAGTCTTCCAATGTCCGTCCCTATCCACTTCACCGCGCCACCGTGATGAGGGACGGACCTTTAGCACGTTACCGTGATTATCTATTAACACGTCAGTGCATCTTAGATAACCCTTTTATTATGTATAGTTTTTGTATATAATAGTTCTTATGGTCCGGAATTTTCAGAATTATAGACTAATTTGATATACTTTTACATCCAAAGTTAGATTGGAAAAACCATCCACTATTCAACTATTATTTTTGTAAATCCCTACTGTATCTTTATGCATAATAATGAATTCCAAGGAGGTGTTCAAAATGGAATTTCGTTTACGACCACTTGGGGACAATGCTGTTATCGTGGATTTGGGGACTGAAATCAATGTCGAAACACAACAAAAAATAAAAGAGGTTACATCCTTTTTTGACGAAAACAATTTTGAGTGGTTAATTGAGTACGTCCCTGCTTTTACAACCATTACTTTATTTTATGATCCAATAAACTTAATAGATGTATTTAATAAAAAGAACAAGCAACTTCCCTATGAGCTAGTTTGCGAAAAACTAGAAACGATTTTCACTCGCTTACAAACACAACAAAGCTTTCAATCTAGGGTAGTGGAAATTCCAGTTTGTTACGGTGGAGAATATGGACCTGATTTAGAGTATGTTGCAACTCATAACAACTTAACACCGGAAGAGGTAATTGCTATTCACTCTAGCGGAGACTACTTAGTTTATATGATTGGATTTGCCCCTGGCTTTCCATATATCGGCGGTATGTCAGAGAAAATAGCCACCCCTCGAAGAAGCTCTCCCCGTCTAAAAATACCAGAAGGAAGTGTAGGGATAGCGGGTGCACAAACTGGCGTCTACCCTATCGAAACTCCCGGTGGATGGCAATTAATAGGAAAAACACCATTAAAGCTATTTCGTCCTAAGGAAGATTCACCAAGTCTTCTACAGGCAGGAGACAAAATTCAATTCAAACCAATCACTCAAGAAGATTTCAAAGAATGGGAGGCAAAATATGATTAAAATAGTGAAACCAGGCCTCCTATCAAGTATCCAGGACTTAGGAAGATACGGTTACCAAAAATATGGTGTTATCGCAAGCGGCGTAATGGATCCACTTGCTCATAGGATTGGTAACTTATTAGTGGGAAACGAAGAAAACGCCGCAACAATAGAAACAACACTACTTGGTCCAATCATTGAGTTTACAGAAACAACATTAATTTCCCTTTGTGGTGGAAATCTCACCCCAACTATCGATGGACAAAATGTTCCGTTATGGCGTTCTGTTTTAGCAAAAAAAGGGAGTACACTCAAATTTGGACAAGCTAAAAACGGCTGCCGTTGTTACATTGCAGTTGCTGGAGGATGGGATGTCCCGACAGTCATGAACAGCAAGTCAACCTATTTACGTGCTGGGATTGGTGGGTTCAACGGACGTTCTCTTCAAAGTGGGGATGAATTAACTACAGGAACCATGAGTAAAATCTCCCGAGACATATATGATAGTCTCCTTCCTGAACTTGAAAGCAACCCCTACTCCGAAATGGATTGGTCTGTTACTTCTGAGCTCATTCCAATTCACCATAACAATCCGGCTATTCGAGTAATAAGAGGTAGAGAATATGATTTATTCTCCACAGAAAGCAAAGAAAAAGTTTTTTCCGAGGCATTTGAAATCACCTCTCAATCAGACCGGATGGGATACCGCTTAAAGGGTCCTAAATTAGCTTTGGAATCAGCGGCAGAGATGCTTTCAGAAGCAGTAAATTTTGGTACAATCCAGGTTCCTTCAGAAGGGAATCCGATCATTCTTTTAGCTGATCGGCAAACAACAGGCGGCTACCCGAAAATAGGACAAATCGCAACTATTGACCTACCGTATGTTGCCCAATTAAAACCAGGAGATAAACTCAGATTCCAAGAAATAAGCCACGAAGAGGCACAACTACTTTATTTAAAAAGAGAACAACAACTTCAACAACTAAAACAGGGAATCTCACTGAAAATTAACTAAGAAGTATATTTTGTTCCTGGTACAAAAACGGCATTCTGTGCCAGGAACAAATTAATATTAGGAGGAGAAGAAATGTATACCGTTGACTTAAATTGTGATATGGGAGAAAGCTTTGGCTCTTATAAAATGGGAAGAGATGCAGAAATATTAGACTATATTACTTCTGCGAACATAGCATGTGGATTTCACGCAGGTGATCCATCTACAATGAAAAAAACAGTGCGCATGGCACTATCCAAAGAAGTAGGAATCGGTGTTCATCCTGGACTTCAGGACTTACCTGGATTTGGGAGAAGAAATATGGACATCTCTCCTGAAGAAGCCTATGATCTTGTCACTTATCAAATTGGTGCCCTCTACGGCTTCGTCAAGTCGGAAGGTGGAAAATTACAGCATGTTAAACCACATGGTGCATTGTTTAATATGGCTTCTAAAGACGCAAAACTGTCTGAAGCAATTGCGGAGGCCATTTATAAAATTGATCCTGAACTAATTTTATTTGGACTTGCAGGTAGCGAGTTGGTCAAAGCAGGAAAAAAAATCGGGATTCGATCTGCGCACGAAGTGTTTTCTGATCGTACCTATCAAGAAGACGGCACATTAACGTCAAGAAGGCTTCCTAACGCATTAATTAAGGAGCACGAGACAGCAGTTAACCAAGTTATTCGAATGGTAAAGGAAAACAAAGTTACATCCTTGCAAGGAACAGATGTCAGCATTCAGGCTGATACTATATGTATTCATGGGGATGGAGAAAAGGCTTTAGAATTTGCTCAGTATATTTCTACTGCTTTAAATGAGGCTGGTATCAAGATAAGAAAAATTGGCGATTCTCTTTAAACAAGAAATTTAATTTCTAAGGCTCCCTACTCTAGAAATTAAATCAAGAATAATCATCTTTTAATAAAGGAGCAACGTGTATGAAAAAGTCAAATGCAAGCATACTTCTTGGTGCTGCCTTCTTAATGGCAACGTCTGCTATTGGACCAGGATTTTTAACGCAAACAACCGTTTTTACAGAAAAATTGTTAGCAAGCTTTGGTTTTGTCATTTTAATTTCTATCATTATTGATATTGGGGCTCAGCTAAATATTTGGCGGATTATTGCTGTTTCTGAAAAACGTGCACAAGATATTGCAAACGATGTTCTTCCCGGACTTGGCTATTTTTTAGCGATATTAATCGTAGCAGGTGGGCTTGCTTTTAATATCGGTAATATTGGTGGTGCTGGACTTGGAACAAATGTTTTATTCGGTGTATCACCTGAAATGGGTGCCCTTTTTAGCGGAATAGTAGCCATCGGTATATTTTTGGTACGAGAAGCCGGTAAATTAATGGACCGTTTCACCCAAATTCTAGGATTTGTCATGATTGCTTTAACTGTCTACGTAATGTTTACAGCAAACCCACCGGTGGGAGAAGCCGTTACAAAAACTTTCGTACCTGACACAATTGACTTTCTTGCCATTGTGACACTTGTTGGTGGTACAGTTGGGGGTTATATCACCTTTGCCGGCGGACATCGATTATTGGAAGCAGGCGTAAAAGGAAAAGAAGCACTTCCTGAAATTACAAAAAGTTCAGTATCCGCGATAGGGATTGCTTCAATCATGCGTATCTTTCTGTTTTTAGCAGCTCTCGGAATTGTTGCCCAAGGATTACAACTTGATCCTTCGAACCCACCAGCATCTGTGTTCCAACTTGCTGCCGGAAATATTGGTTACAAAATATTTGGAGTTGTCATGTGGGCTGCGGCCGTTACATCGGTTGTCGGCGCTGCCTACACATCCGTATCTTTTATTCGAACATTACATCCTATCATTGAAAAATATCATAAATGGTTCATCGTCGGATTTATCGCTGTTTCTACGTTTGTATTTGTAGTCGTAGGAAAACCCGTTAAAATTCTAGTATTAGTAGGTTCTCTCAATGGACTTATTTTGCCGATTGCATTAGGCGTGATGTTAATTGCCGCCTATAAAACAAAAATCGTTGGAGATTACAAACATCCATTATGGATGACACTCTTTGGACTATTTATCGTTATCGCTATGTCTTATATGGGAATCTATTCACTTGTAAATGGAATTCCAGAGTTATTTAAATAAGCAAAAAGGTGTGCCGTATAGCTGCGGTACACCTTTTTGCTTATGGGCAGTATGGGCGGAAACTTCCAACCGACAAATTCAAATTATTCTGTTAAAATAGAAATATATTCAAGGATGGGAGACTTGTGAAAAATGCATAAAAGAAAATTAGTTATCACGCAAAATTTAGAAGAAGAGCTAGTTCAAAAAATAAGTAATATTATACCCAATTGGGAGATTATCACCGGTAAAGACAATAAAATTTGGAGTAAACATATTGAAGATGCTGAAATTATCGCTGGGTGGAAAAAAGAAATCAATCACCAGATAGACTCCCTCGCAAAACTACGTTGGATTCAAACATGGAGTGCAGGAGTTAACACCCTACCACTAGAACAATTAAATTCAAAATCCGTACATCTAACTAGTGCTAACGGGGTCCATGCTTACCCAATATCCGAAACGATTTTTGCCCTCATGCTTGCCTTGACTAGAAACATCCATACATATGTAAAAAATCAACAAACCAAACACTGGCACCATGAAAACTTGAAACTCGAAATTCATAAGAAGACGATTGGCATTCTCGGGGTTGGAGCGATAGGAAAAGAAACTGCAAAAATTGCTAAAGCTTTTGGAATGAAAGTTTTAGGTGTACGTCACTCTGGAAGAAAAGAAGACTATGTAGATGAAATGTATACAACAGAGCACTTATCCGAAGTGTTACCTCGATGTGATTACGTTGTTGTTACACTTCCCCTCACAAAGGAGACCTATCAACTATTTGGTACTGAACAGTTTCAACAAATGAAGACAACTGCGTTTTTTATTAACATCGGACGTGGTGATATCGTTGTTGAAGAAGAACTTGTTCAAGCATTACAGGACGGCAGCATTGCAGGAGCTGGTCTTGATGTCTTCGAAATCGAACCTCTTGAAGAGAAAAGTCTACTTTGGGAAATGGATAATGTGATAGTTACTCCTCATACAGCAGGATCAACAGAACATTACGACAAACGAGTTATTGAGGAAATTTTTATTCCTAATTTACAGAATTATATTGATCACAAGGCACCTTCCGTTAACCTTGTTGATTATAAGAAAGGTTACTAAAGAAGCGAGGGATGGATATGAAAGGTCCGTCCCTCACTTCTTTAATGTATTAACGTAGCCGGGGACGAACCTTGTGTAGTGTTGCGTAGTTCTGCATCGTTAATTGCATATTTCATTATTAAAAGGACAATCTTAAAAGAAACATGCTAATCAAACGAAAGGATGAATACCGTGTCAGATTGGAATGAGCAAGCAGCACCTAATAATAATATCCCTTCCAAAACACTACGAAGTTCTAAAGCTAATTCTAATAATAAAGTCGAACAACGCAAATCTAAAATAGATAAACAAAAATAAAAAGAACCCAAAAGGTTCTAAAATAGAACCTTTTGGGTCATAAATTCGCAGTAGTGTATCTCAATTGCCCCCGATAATCTCTTTCACTCTTCCAACATTCCCATCCTTTAAACGAACTTTAATACCGTGCGGATGCGATGCAGAATTGGTTAAGATATCTTTTACTACTCCACGAGTTATTATCCCTGTTTTCTGATCTTTTTTCAACACAATGTCGACCTCAAGCCCTGGTTTAATGGATGCACGCTTTTGACCATTCATATTATACCCCCGTTCTTTTTCGTTGATTGTTTGGTTTTTTTGACAGCTGGTTTTTAAGCGGTTGTGTTTTTTTCACTAGGCCCTGGCCCTGTCTTTCCACAGCTTGACTTGTTTGTTGAGCAAGTTTTTGTTTCATTGCTTCGGCCAAACTTACCTTTTTCTTTTCAGACATAGTAATATGTCTCCTTCTTCATTCAATTTTTTCTTATTATACTAAATTTCACAGGAATAACCTCGTTTTCCGGTAGCCCTTTTAATCTTCATCTTTTATATCTGGATCTTCTGGCAGAGGCTCCTTCTTCCACTCCTCTAATTGCTGCTTTAGTTTCTCTAACTGTTCCAAATGTTGATTAAACTGGTCTTTGTTAATTAAATACTGTTCCCCATCATGAAATGCTTTAACTTTTCTTTGCGTAATTAGGCTTTCAATATAATTTTCCGGCATCGACAAATACTCTGCCGTTTCCTTCAATGTTAAGTACAAAAAAGTCCCCTCCTTTAATGCTTGTCCGCGATTACTTTAACATGCTACTACTATCTATTTATGATCTATTATAATACAAAGGTGTTAGTATTGAGTAATTTTTCTATCGTATCTACTTCTCTCTGTTTCCTATTCCTTCGACTACCAAAAGACAAAAAGATTTCTAAAAAGGCTTTGACGTTTCATTCACTCCTCTTATCAAAACAACCTCTACCAATTCATGTTATAATCAACTAATCAAAGTCCATTGGAGGGATACATAGATGACAAAAAACTTTATCGGATATATCGGAACTTATACCAAGGGAGATAGTGAAGGAATCTATTCTTTCACCTTGGATACAGAAGCAGAAAAAATAACCAATATTAAACTCGCGGCAAAGCTTGATAACCCTACCTACTTAACAATAAGCGACAACAATAAATTCCTTTATTCTGTCATTAAAGAAGGTACATTGGGAGGTGTTGCTTCCTATGCACTTAATGCTGAAACTGGAATGATTGAAGCACTAAACAAACAACTAGCAGAGGGATCACCTCCATGCCACGTTAGTGTGGACGCTAAAAACAGTGTTCTGCTCTCTAGTAATTACCATAAAGGAACAGTGGACTCTTATCTAATTAGTCAAGCAGATGGCACAATAAAACCGCCTTCTTCTATTGTCGAACACCATGGTTCTGGTCCTGACCATAGACAAGAAAAACCCCATACTCATTATGCTGCATTTACGCCTGATGAAAAATTCGCAACTGTCGCTGAATTAGGTAGCGACAAGATTTATACGTATGAAGTAAATAACGGTACATTAAAAGAAGTGAGCAGACTATCTGTTCAAGCAGGCAGTGGACCAAGACATATGGTGTTTCACCCTACGAAAACAATCGCCTATGTAATGACAGAATTTAGTTCAGAAGTAATTGTATTAAACTACAATACCGAAGATGGAAGCTTTACAGAGCTTCAATACATCCGTGCAATTCCGGAAGATTTTACAGAAAACAATCAAGGAAGCGCGATTCATATTTCCTCTGACGGCCGTTTTGTTTATGTTGGAAACCGTGGTTATAATAGCATTACCGTTTTTAAGGTAAAGGAAGATTCCGGTGAATTAAGTTTAGTTGAATATACACATACAGAAGGAAACTGGCCACGGGATTTTGAACTAGATCCTACGGAAAAGTTCATAGTTGCCTCAAACCAGGAATCTGGTAGCATTATTTTGTTTTCAAGAGACAAAGACACTGGAAAACTAACACTACTGCAATCGGACATATCCGTTCCAGATCCTGTATGCGTAAAGTTTTTACACGTTTAAAGGACAGCAATAATACCAAAAAGGATGAGCAAGTTAGCTGCTCATCCTTGATTTGTTTGCAATTCAATATTAATGGCACATTGGAAAAACTTTTCTCATAAAGATTTTTTAAGTGCTTTTTATTCTAACGTCTTAAATAACTTAGTCCTACACCATTACAACTCATCCTAGTGTATCATTAATAAAAACTTTATTAATTGCCTCTTCTAGTTTTAACTCCTCAACACAGAGTTTTACATATCTTCTTGTTATATTAATGTCTTTATGCCCTGCTAGTAGGGAAACAACCTCTAAACTGATTCCTTTATCAACAAGTTTTTGGCAAAAAGTATGACGCAACAAATGTGGGTAAACTCCATACTTTTTTAAAATATACTGGATAGATCTTTCTGTTAAACGGCTATTTGATTTAGAGCTAAAAATAGCTTCTTCCTTTATACCAGGTACCTTTGAATTCATATAATTTTGCAAGTGATACTTAGCATCTTTAGAAAGCGGTATAATCCTCTTTTCTCCCTTATTTGCAACAACGAGTTGATTATTAACAAAATCAACATCTGATTTATTCAAAGAGCATAGCTCGGATACCCTAATTCCAGTATGAAGTAATGTATATACAATAGCTATATTTCTTAAGTGTCCACTTTCCTTAACTTTAGCTAATAGAAGTACACAGTCATTAGGTGACAATGTTTCTACTTTTTCCTTTTTTTCTATCGGTTTTATTTGCACTCCAAATGTAACCTCTGGTTTTTTTAAAAATTTAGCAAATGTGCGTATTGCACCGAATGTTTTGTCAATCGTCACTGGACTTTTACCTTGCTGCTCCAAAAAAGTCATATATAATTGAATATCATTCTTTGACAAATTACTAATATCACCATTTTTTCCTTGAAGCCATTCTTGATATCTCTCTAATTCGCGTTGATAAGTTAGAATTGTATTTCGAGATTTCTTTTGTTCTTCCAACCATTCACAAAAATTAGCAATCAGCGGAACAGCTTCAATAGAAGTCTTTTTCAAATGAAGTCCTCCTAATTAATTAAGTTATTTAAATTGTAAATCAATTAACCTCTTGAAGTCAACTTCTACGAATATATTTTTTCTATTTTCTGAATATAGCACTTGGTTAGGTTAAAAGTCGAGAAACAAGCCATTTTGGGTTCTATCAAACAGCGCTTTATCATAGGTTTTCTTATTTTCCATAACAAAAAAAGCAACTCTAACATGAGCTGCTTTTTCCTTTGCCTGGCAACGTCCTACTCTCGCAGGGGGAGATCCCCCAACTACCATTGGCGCTGAAGAGCT
>NZ_JBHUMF010000033.1:0-48848 GCF_042684945.1 Bacillus seohaeanensis
CGCCCTTTGCCTTTTTGGGATGATTGGCTTATGACTCGAGCCTCTAGCCGCTGGAGCTGGACAATGAAAAGCGGAAGCGGCTTATTCCAAGACGTAAATTACCATAAAAAGTAAGTTTGTCCAGAAACCCCGAAAATTTGTCCAGAAAAGATGAAAAAGTGTCCAAAAAGGTCAAGGAAATGTCCAGAAACTAAAGAAAAGTGTCCAATAAACCCAAAATAATGTCTAGAAACCTCACGACAGGAAAAATAGGAGGTAAAACAAACATGCGATACGGTTCAATAATCAATGGTAGAGAAAGAAATGAAACCCATAGAGATACATTAGAGGTTAGAAGCCCATATAATCAAGAAAAAGTCGCAGAGCTTGCTTTAGCAAAACGTTCTGATCTTGAAGATGCTGTGAATAATAGCTTCGATACTTTTCATTCTACAATGAAAACCATGTCAGCTCACAGACGGGCTGACATTTTACGAAAAACAGCTGACTTATTAGAGGAACGGGTGGAAGATTTTGCTCGTACAATAATGAAAGAAGCAGGAAAACCCATAAGATTTAGCCGAGATGAGATTAATCGGTCCATCCAGGTCCTTCGTTTCGCATCGGAACTTGCTAAAAATATTTTAGGTGAAGTTCTCCCCATGGATGCTGCTATAGGCGGAGAAAATAGAATGGGATTAGTGAAACGAAAACCTTTAGGTGTCGTCGGGGCTATTACGCCTTTCAATTTCCCGTTAAACTTAACACTTCATAAAGTTGCACCAGCTATTGCAGCAGGCAACACAATCGTTCTTAAGCCTGCTGAAAAAACTCCAGTATCCGCTTATATGTTAGTAAAATTATTTCAAGAAGCGGGTCTTCCAGATGGGGTACTAAATTTACTGATGGGGACTGGAGAAGAAGTAGGAGAACCACTCGTTACACATGAAAAAGTGCATAAAATTACTTTTACCGGAAGCTTACCTGTCGGAAGAAAAATTCGAGAATCTGCTGGATTCAAAAAGGTAACGTTAGAGCTAGGTTCAAATTCCCCCAATATAATATTTGAAGATGCTAATATTGAAAATGCTGCGACAAGTTTGGTCAAAGGTGCTTTCGCCTTTTCCGGGCAAGTTTGTATTTCCGCACAAAGAATTTACGTTCAAAAAAACATTTATGATCAGTTTCTTGAAAACTTTGTCAAGCAAACAAAAGAATTAAAAATTGGGGATCCCGAGAGCGAGGAAACAGATATTGGTCCAATGATTAATGAGGATGAAGCAAGACGTGCTAAGCTTTGGATTGATGACGCTGTAGAAAAAGGTGCTAAAATTGAAACAGGTGGTGAGCAAAATGGCACTGTACTCTCCCCTACGATTATGACAAATGTTGATCAAAATATGAAAATCATTGCCGAGGAAGTTTTTGCACCGATTGTATCGGTCATTCCTTTTGATAGTGAAGAGGAAGTTATTAAGTTTTCGAATGATTCCATTTACGGGCTACAAGCAGGGGTTTTCACAAAGGATATCGATCGTGCGATGCGTGTAGCAGACCAATTAGAAATGGGTGGAGTATGGGTTAATGAAATCTCCACTTACCGCCAAGATAATCATCCATACGGTGGTGTCAAACAGAGTGGCATTGGCAAAGAAGGGGTTAAATATGCAATTGAAGATATGACCGAAATGAAATTTATCGGGATTAAATTGGATTCATAAAGCTAAAAGAGGCTGGGACATAACTAAAGTACTATCCCCTAAAGACGAACAATGTCAGGTTAAATTGTTTAGTAATCACTGTTACACACCGCTGTTGATTTCCGTGTCAAGACTTCGCTTTCCGCGGGCGGTCGGTGAGCCTCCGAGAAAAGCGGAAGCGGCTCGTTTTGCTCGCGAAGAAAATAGGGAAATACCCAAAAGGCGCTTTTTGCCTTTAGGGTATTTCATCTTTTTCATAGCGAGTTAGCCGCTGGAGCTAGACATGCGCTGCGCTCTTGCGGGGTCTCACCTGTTCCGCTTTTCCCGCAGGAGTCTTCGTCTTGCACTCCAATCAACAGCTAGAACAAGTTAAAAAGAACAACAAGTTTTATGAAGACTTATAAAAAAAACGAACTAATTCGCCTTCAAATGAAAGAATTAGTTCGTTTTTTTATTCACCTAGAGCACATTTGTCCCAGCCTCTTTTTCCATTGTATTAGATGCATTTTATGAACGTTCATATACGATTAAGAAGCAAATGTAAAGTATTGAAATATCAATTTCTATCGTTTACTATATTCTATATTAGGAAATTCACTATATATAGTGTCACAAAACAACACATGCAACTAAATATTGTTTTTTATAACAGTAAGAAAAGGTGCCGAGTACGGCTTAATAGGGAATCTGGTGTAATTCCAGAACTGTCCCCGCAACTGTAAGTGTGACGAAATGGTTCATCCACTGTATACATATCGTATATGGGAAGGTTCCAAAGTAGAATGATCACAAGTCAGGAGACCTGCCTGTTTCTTACAAAGTTTCTTATTCTTCGGGGATTGAGATAATGAGACGATACTTTCACAGATTACTTTCTATCTCTATGTAAAGTATCGTTTAAATCCACCCTACTTCCAGGAGTGGATTTTTTTATTTTATTCTTCCCCTTCTAGTACAAAAAAGGAGGAAACATAATGAGTATTAAATTAGAAACAACCATTATTAAAAGAAAAAACGGGAAAGAAGAACTCTTTTCACCAGAAAAATTAACGTCTTTTATAAAAAGTGCTGCAGCGGACTTTCCTACGCTGAATACAGATGATTATATCTCTAGACTCATTACCACAATTGAATCCCAAAAATCGTATACGGTATCGCAAATCAATAATCTTTTACTGCTTGAAGGTTTAGCGAATATCTCCGAGCAAGAGCCTGATTGGACGTATGTTTGTTCAAGAATCTATATGCAACAACTGTACAAAGAGGCTGCGATTAATAGGAACTATCCGGCTAATCAAAACTATGGATGCTTTTATGAATTAATCGTCCGACTAACAAACAATGGAATATATAATCCTATTATTTTAGAAAAATATTCAAAAGAAGAGCTGCATGAGCTTGGGGATATGATTGTTCCTAATAGAGATAAGTTTTTTACATACATTGGATTGCGAACATTAGCGGACCGTTACCTTGCCCGGGATCACGAAAAAAACACCTATGAGTTGCCACAAGAACGATTCATGATGATTGCCGTAACCCTTATGATGAATGAACCTCGAGAATCACGTCTTTCACTTGTTAAAGACGCTTACTGGGCTTTAAGTAATTTATATATGACAGTTGCTACTCCTACATTAGCAAATGCGGGGAAAAGTTATGGACAGCTTTCTAGTTGTTTTATCGATACGGTCGATGATAGTCTCCAAGGTATCTACGACAGTAATACCGACATCGCCAATCTTTCAAAATCAGGTGGTGGAATAGGTGTCTACCTTGGCAAAATCCGAAGCCGTGGGAGTGATATTAAAGGATTTAAAGGCATTTCGTCTGGTGTGATTCCGTGGATGAAGCAATTAAATAATACAGCAGTAAGCGTTGATCAGCTTGGTCAGCGAAAAGGAGCAATCTCCGTCTACTTAGATGTTTGGCATAAAGATATCTTCCTCTTTCTCGACTCGAAATTGAATAACGGGGATGAACGAATGAGAACACATGATTTGTTTACGGGCGTATGTGTTCCGGACTTATTTATGGAGCAAGTAGAAGCAAGAGCAGATTGGTATCTTTTCGATCCTCATGAAGTACGAAAAGTAATGGGCTACAGTTTGGAGGATTTTTATGATGCTGAAAAAGGAGATGGAGATTTTCGTGCTCGTTATTGGGAATGTGTCGATAACCCTCTTCTTTCGAAAGAAAAGGTTCCTGCAATTGAGGTTATAAAAGGAATTATGAAGGGCCAGCTTGAAACCGGTACACCGTTCATGTTTTACCGAGACGAAGTCAACCGCCAAAACGCGAATCATCATCAAGGTATGATTTATTGCACTAATCTTTGTACCGAGATTACCCAAAACCAAAGTCCGACTACCGTGGACGAGCAGTACACATCAGACGGAAAAATTATTACCGTCAAAACCCCTGGTGATTTTGTTGTCTGCAACCTTTCTTCTATAAATTTAGGAAGAGCTGTCCCAGAAAATGTACTTGAAAAATTAATTCCAATACAAGTCAGAATGTTAGATAATGTCATCGATTTAAATACAATTCCTGTATTGCAAGCAAAGTTGACAAATGAAAAATATCGTTCGATTGGATTAGGTACGTTTGGCTGGCATCACTTGCTTGCATTAAAGGGAATCAAATGGGAAAGCGAAGAGGCAGTTGACTATGCGGATACACTTTATGAAAAAATTGCTTATTTAACCATCGAAGCAAGCATGAAACTAGCACAAGAAAAAGGTAGCTACCCTTTATTCGAGGGATCAAATTGGCACACTGGCACTTATTTTACGAAAAAAGGATACGATGACTCTTCTCGTTTGCTCGACTGGGCTTCATTAAAGGATAAAGTTCAGAAGTACGGGGTGCGAAATGGATATATGATGGCGGTCGCGCCAAATGCATCTACTTCCATCATCGCTGGTAGCACAGCGAGTATAGACCCTATTTTCTTCAAAATGTACTCAGAGGAGAAAAAAGATTATAAAATTCCTGTCACTGCTCCTGACTTGAATGAAACAACTACATGGTATTATAAATCGGCTTATTTTATTAATCAGAAATGGAGCATTAAGCAAAACGCCGCAAGACAGCAGCACATTGATCAAGCAATTTCTTTTAACTTTTATGTAGTCAATACAATTAAAGCGAAAGAATTATTAGATCTCCATCTTGAAGCTTGGAAAAGTGGATTAAAAACAACCTATTATGTCCGCTCGACTTCAAGTTATATAGAAGATTGTGATTCGTGTGCAAGCTAATGTTTTATGATCGGTGTCTTTTTTAAAGTTTAATTCAACAGTTGATATTCGCCTTGATTTCAACAGATGAATATCAGCTTTAAATGAACAGTTGAATAAACAGCCATATTCAACTGTTCAATCAAAACAACAATAATATTTAATATAAAAAAGCTAATACGAGGTGAAGAATATGAAGGAACTACTAAAAAAACGAGTACTCATGGACGCAACAGCGCCAAATCGCTCTACAAAGATAATTAACGGTGAAAGCTCCAACATATTGAATTGGGATGATGTCGCCTATTCATGGACTTATCCAAAATATAAAAAAATGCTCGCAAACTTTTGGACTCCTTTTGAAATTAATATGGCACAAGATGTGAAACAATTTGGTCAGTTAACGAAAGATGAACAGGAGTCGTTTTTAAAAATTATCGGACTGCTTGCACTCCTTGATAGTATTCAAACAGATTACGCTAGTAAAGTTGCAGATTATATTACTGACTCTAGTATTAACGCTTTAATGATTATTCTCGCACAGCAAGAAGTCATTCATAATCATTCTTATTCCTACGTATTATCTAGTATCGTTTCGAAATCCGAACAAGATAAAGTATTCGAATTTTGGAGAAACGAAGAAATACTTCGGAAGCGAAATGATTTTGTGACGAATGGCTATAAACATTTTGCTCTGGAAGCAAGTGTAGAAAATCTATTGAAATCAATTGTATATGACGTGATTTTAGAAGGCTTGTTCTTCTACTCTGGCTTTGCTTTCTTTTACAACTTGGCAAGAAATCAAAAAATGGTCGCAACGAGCACGATGATTAATTACATAAATCGTGACGAACAAATTCATGTGGACTTGTTTGTTAAAATTTTCAAAGAAGTGCTAAAAGAGTATCCAGAATACGATACGCCTTCTCTTTCCGATTTTGTAACAAGCACTTTTAAAGAAGCTGCAAAATTAGAAATAGAATGGGCTCATGAAATTATCGGTACTAAAATAGAAGGAATTCACATGAATGACCTCGAATCTTATATTAAGTTTTATGCGAATGTACGCTGTAACCAACTTGGATTTGAGCGTCCTTTCGAAGGCTACCGCACCAATCCATTAAAATGGATAAAAGCTTATGAGGAAGTTGACTTGGGTAAATCAGACTTCTTCGAACAAAAATCTCGTCAATATACCAAAGTCAACAACATCGACAATGGCTTTGACGAACTATAAAGGTCCGTCCCTAGACACGGTAATGCGTTAAAGCAACGAGGGACGGACCTCTTAAGGAGAAGCAGTATGAGAATCTTTCTTCGTTTTTTATTTTTTGTTATCGGTATTCTTGTTTTCAGTTATGGAATTTCAATGGCAATAAAGGTACAGTACTTGGGAATTCACCCCTGGGATGTATTAAATATTGCTCTGTTTGATAAATGGGGACTGACAATCGGAACCTGGAATCTCATCGTTGGCGGTGTATTAATTTCAGGCACACTCTTCCTAAATCGTAAATATGTCAGAATTGGAACGATACTAAATGGTCTTATGGTCGGACCACTAGTTGATTTATATTTATTTTGGGATATTCTCCCCCAACGTTCTAGCCTCTACCTAGACGCAATTATTCTCATCTTAGCAATTATCATTATGGGAATCGGTGGTGGACTTTACTCCGCATCTGGCTTAGGAACAGGTCCTCGTGACGGATTTATGCTTTCCCTTTCGGAATTAACAGGACAGTCTATAAGCAAAGTACGAATTGCTTTTGAAAGCAGCATTCTTATCATTGGTTGGCTACTGGGAGGTCCGATTTTCATTTTCACCTTTATCTATACATTTATTCAAAGTCCCATTTTTCAATTTTCATTTTTACATTTTACAAAACTTCTGGATTCTTATAGTGCTTCTCGGTCGAATAATTTTAATTTATAATAAATACTTTTACAGTTTAAGTTGGCTCAAAGAATGGGGCCAGCTTTTTTCTTTGGCTGTTTTCTAAAGGCTCTTTTCTCATAGATTATTGTTTTTACTTATAAATTTAGTCCGTTGATTTCCGCTACGGATACTCGCTTTCCGCGGGGAGAGAGGGAGTCAAATGCCCGCAGCGAGAATCAACTCAGTAAGTTAAACTTAGTTTCCGTTAAAAAGCAACAAACTTTACGAAAATAGCCTTTCTAAAAGATTATTGCTTGTAACAATAGTTGAAAACAGCCAAAGAAAAAAGGCCTCAACTGAGACCTAAACAATTTAATACCTGAGCAATTATCTTGAGAAATGTCTGCTATCATTACAAATACTTTCTCTGCACACTACGCCCATCGTACGTAAACAGCATTTCTCTTCCTTCAATAACGGATTCCATATGAACAGGGCGTCCCCATAGTTGATAAATATAAGGGAGAACTTTTTCTAAATATTTCAGATCAAGTTCGATATCTTCATACCAATGTTTCAAATATAGTTCACCATTTTTTAAATAGTCGCCATCATTAACTGTAATATAAGGAAAACCACCGTTGACTCTCATACTAACAAGCTGGTCACGGACCTTTTTCCATTCCTTATCAACAATCTTATAATCTTTCCCTTGTTTTTGGAAAAGGTACATATCCTCTCTCGTCACAAGATCTTTTGTTAAGTAATTTCGTAAAAAAGAAATATCCGATTCAATTTCTCTTACTTCAAACATCTTTTCACGACCTGAGTTTGGCCGAACCCCCATCCTTTTCATTTCATCTGTAGGGTTATTGTATCTCTCTTCGATATCTTCAAATATTTTCACACCAAGGTAATAGGGATTGATGCCTGTTCTTGATGGTTGAACAACACCTGCATTTAGTTTAGCAAACTCAATAGCTTCACCGCTCGTTAAATCCATTTCTCTAATGATGCGCTGATGCCAATAAGATGCCCAGCCCTCGTTCATGATTTTTGTTTCAAGCTGTGGCCAGAAGTAGAGCATTTCTTCTCTCATCATTGTTAAAATGTCCCGCTGCCAGTCTTCTAGTTCCCTGCTGTATTGTTCTATGAAAAGGAGAACATCCTTTTCAGGCTGCGGCGGGAATTTTTTCTTTACCTTTTTCTTTGGTCGGTCTTTTGGTTTATCATCAAGAGACCATAAATCATCGTACGGAGTAACCCGTGGTGCTTCTTCCTCCTCCCACTCCACATCGTCCATTGTCCACGAAAGCTTTGGACGCATTAAAGAAGGATCTATATGTTCATCTATCGCCAATACAGCATCAAGAAAAGCTTCTACTTCCTGCTTCCCATGATCAATCTCATACTGCCGCACTCGATCTGCTGTAGCTGCCATACTTTCCACCATATCACGTTTCGTGTTTTCAAATCGAATATTATTTTTGAAAAAGTCACAATGGGCTAGTACGTGGGCAACAATAAGCTTATTTTGAATTAATGAATTAGAGTCTAATAAAAAGGCATAACAAGGATTAGAGTTGATTACGAGTTCATAAATCTTACTTAACCCTAAATCATACTGGAGCTTCATTTTATAAAATTGTTTTCCAAAGCTCCAATGGGAAAAACGAGTCGGCATTCCATATGCACCAAATGTATAAATAATATCTGCAGGACAAATCTCATATCTCATCGGATAAGAATCCAGGCCAAACCCTGAGGCTATCTCGGTTATTTCGCTTATTGCTCGTTCGAGTTGCTTTTGTTCCTCCGGTTTCATATGCATCCCCCTTGTCTAGTCTCCTTAAAACACTATATGAGGAAAAACTCCATTTAATGATAATTGGTAGCTATCCCCAACCATATTAATGTATTAACGCACGAGAGAAGGGTACGCTGTTTTGCTGTTCATAAATCGTAACGGTAGCAACAATACCATCGACACCAGTGCTGCGAACAGAAATAGTGCTGATACACTTGTTTTTTCCATTAGCCATCCAGCAATAGCGATAGTAATACCAAATAAGATTGTTGTAAAAAGACCATGTACCGCATAAACTTTTCCAATTTTTTCAGGCGGAGTATTATATTGCAACATCGTTTGTAACATAATCGTTTTTATTTGTTCTACAGCACCAAAGAGGAATGATAAAAGTAGAGCCATTACCCCAAATGTCGTCCAGCCAAAAATAAAGATAATGAGAACAGATAAAACCGTTGTTATTATTAACCATTTTTCCGTATACTTAATAAAAAAACGTTGATTTTTAAATAATAAAAGTGAACCATTCATGATTCCGATGAAAAAACTACTGTTTATGTACCCCCACCATTGAGACCCAAGCTGTAATTGCTTTTCCACAAATAAAAACAGGATTGCCGCTAACCAAACAACACTTGAAACTGTTTGGAACACATTCAATGTGAAAATTACTTTCAAATTTTTATTTTTCTTTATTTCCCTCCACCCTTCTCCTAGTTGGGTAAACCAGACTTGTTTTTCCACCACAGAATTCGTAGGTATGAATGGCACTTTAAATTTTATAAAAGTACTTATTACATATAAAACTAATAGGAGAAGAAAAAAAACTTTTGCCGACAGAAGTCCATATAGTACCCCTCCAATAGCCCAACTTACAATTAGAAGTGTTTGATCTGTCATTGATAAATAACCATTCGGTGCCATTAGCTCCTCCCTTTTTATGAGAAACGGAACATATGCATTCTTTGCTGGAAGTATGAAGCTATCCAAAAGTGACAAAACTATCGCGAAGACATATACAAGGTGTACTGTTGGTTCTACTAAATAAAAAAACGATATACTAAATAAACCAATCAAAATTGTTTTTCCTGTTTGCGCATGTAATAATATCTTTTTCAAGGAAAATTGATTCAATAGTGGTGATAAAGCATTACTTATAATCCTAGAAAAAATGATGATTAGTGAAGTAAGCGCTACAAAAAAAGGCGAAGATGTTTGTTTATAAACTAACGAAATCAATCCAATTATTAAAAAGATATCCCCAACATTTGCAAGAATCTGGCCTAGCCATAGATAGTTAAATGTCCTTGAATTCATTCTTGCCCCCCTTACACTCCACAATAAAAACCCTATTTGTTTTTATTTACATATTAACAAAGTCCCCCTTTGTTACAGAATAAAAAGCCTCCAATTTAGGAAGCTTTCCTTTTACAAATGCTGTAGGTTTATCCTGCATTAACAACCAGTGGAGACGGAAAGAGTCCCCACTGATTGGAATTTCACTTTATTTCTAGGATAAATTAAAATGATTCAATTATTCATCCAATAGAAGGAAACCCCTTTGTACTAAGGTAACCAACATTTTCAGTGGAAAAATTAAAGATAATTCCACACAATAAGATTACCCCTTCAAGAGGAGGGAATTTGCATGAATAAAGTTGATTACGATCGAGCCTTGTATTACACGCATCGGTCCGAATGGGATAACCTTATGATCCTGATGGTGCGTACCCAAGATGATTTATTATCCAAACGAATTGAACATTTTTTACATGCCTACCACTTCTCTAAAGATTATGCTGTTATTGAGACAAGCCTATACACACTTTTACGCTATATTGAACATGCAAATACAACCTTCAGCCTAGAAACACCTATTGAAGAGACAGCAATGAAAATCTAATGCAAACAAGAATTCCACCAATCTTAAAAGGTCCGTCCCTCATCACTTTAAAGTATTGAGGGACGGACCTTTTCTTAGGCAATTGGATATTGCTGTGCGAATGGATGTATTTTTATTTCATCAATCAACATATGCTTTGGAGCAGATGCCATATAAACAACCGATTTTGCGATATCCTCGACTTTAAGCCAATCTTCTTTTTCTGGAAGTCCTTGAGTAGAATCTGCGAAGTAAGTATCAACCATTCCTGGGTTAATCGTTCCAACTCGAATGCCGTACTCTCTCACTTCTTGTGCAAGGGATCCACAAAAGCCTTGGACAGCATACTTAGTTGCTACATACGCTGAAGCGTTTGGAATCGTATATCGTGCCACATCCGAAGAAATCGTAATAATGGTACCAAATTTTTGACTTTTCATCGTTGGCAAGACAGCCTTAGAGCTCAAGAAAACCCCTTGAACATTCACATCAAAAATATGTTTCCATTCCGCTGCTGTCACTTCTTCTGTAGGTTTAAAAAAGCCAACTCCAGCATTGTTAACTAAGATATCTATTTTTCCGTAGGCAGCAATTGTTTTCTCTACCATTTGCTGAACATCTTCTTCTATTGATACATCTGCTTGCACAGATATAACATGTTCTACACCTGATTCCTGTAACTCTTTCGCAACCGTATGTATTTGCTCTGAGCTACCGACAACTGCAAGCTTCACGTTTTCTTTCGCAAACTGTTCCGTTATCTCTCTTCCAATACCTCTAGAAGCACCAGTCACGATAGCCACTTGATCTTTTAACATAATTGCTTTCTTCCTTTCTTGTTGAAAATTCTACTTTAATAAAGGAAATATATTTTTTCATGCAAATGTTACTTTATCATATTTTCTACTTTCCCCATAATGGCTTGTTGTAAGGAAGATAATTTTTCATCGCTTTCCTGTTGGGTTGAACCAATAACGCTAAAGTAAAACTTAATCTTTGGTTCTGTTCCTGATGGGCGTAGACATACCCATGACCCATCCTCTAAATGATATTTAAGAACATTGGATTTTGGCAACTCGATTGACTTTTCTTCCATCGTAATCATATCCATGCTTAAGCTACTTTGATAGTCTTCACTTGTTATTACTCTAATTCCAGCTACTTCTTTCAAAGGATCATCACGGAAATTTTTTAGAATTCCCTGAATTTGTTCGGACCCCTCTTTGCCTTTCAGTGTTAACGATTCTAGCCCTTCTTGGTAATAGCCAAAACGATTGTACAGGTCATTCAATGCGTCCCAAAGCGTTTTACCTTCGTTTTTATAGTATGCTGCCGCCTCTGCAGCCATCAGTACCGCTTGAATTGCATCTTTATCACGTGCAAAGTCACCAATTAAATATCCGTAGCTTTCCTCGTAACCAAATAAGAATTGATATTCACCAGACTGCTCATAATTTTTAATTTTTTCTCCGATAAATTTAAATCCGGTTAATACATCCTCAACAGAGGCACCATAATGCTCCGCCACTTTCCTACCCAATTCAGATGTAACAATTGTTTTAAACACTCTACCATTTGTAGGTATAGTTTCTTTTTCTTGCTTACGGGCTAAAATATAATCAAGTAACACTGCACCTGTTTGGTTTCCTGTAAGTAAGATGTATTCACCGTCTTCTCCTTTAACAGCAACTCCTAAACGATCAGCATCAGGATCTGTTGCAATTAAAATATCGGCATCGATTTCTTTTCCATCACGGATAGCTAATTCAAATGCAGCCTTGTCTTCCGGATTTGGAGATTTGACTGTAGAAAACTCAGGATCTGGTACTGCTTGTTCTTCTACAATATGTACGGACTCATAACCTAAGGCTTTCAAACCTTTTTCAGCCATCTTTTTCCCTGTTCCATGTAAAGGAGAGAAGACGATTTTAAGATCTACTTCTTTCGCAATTTGCGGTTTTTCTGAAATGGTTAGTAAATGTTCTAGGTAAGTTTGGTCAATCTCATTACCAATTATCTTAATAAAGCCATTTGTTTTTAGTTCCTCTTCTGTCTTAACCTTTAGTTCGAGTTCATTTTCTACTTTATTTACTTTTTCAATAACAATGTCCGCTATCTCAGGAGTTAATTGTGCACCGTCTTCACCATATACTTTATAACCATTGTACTCAGGAGGATTGTGGCTGGCAGTCACGACAATACCCGCAAACGCATGCAAATAACGCAGTGCAAAAGAAAGCTCGGGTGTCGGTTTTAGTTCATCGAATACATATGTTTGAATTTGATGTGAAGCTAATGTTTTAGCGGCCTCCATCGCAAACTCCGGTGATTTATGACGAGAATCATACGCAATAACAACTCCGCGTTTTTTTGCCTCTTCTCCCTGTTCTTCAATATATCGTGCAAGTCCTTCTGAAGCTTTTCTAACAGTATATACATTCATACGGTTTGTCCCAACACCGATTTCTCCACGCATACCGCCTGTTCCAAACTCCAAGTTTTTATAAAAGGCATCTTCTAGTGACTTTTCATCTTGTTTCATACTAGTGAGTGCCTCTCTTAAGCTTGTATCAAGCTCTTCAAATTGATCCCATTTTTCCCATGTAGTTTTCCAATCCAATAAGATCCCCTCCAAATGATGTCGTCACTATTAAATTCTCTTACACTTATTTATTTCCTTTTAAAACATTCCGTCAGTTTCCGACACGAATTTTAACAGTCTCATTTTACCATAAGTGTTTTGAAAGCGTAATCTCTCATCGTTCTGGATTAGATTTCTTGCATTCTGGATTGTTCTTCTTTTCTTTAAACAAAAAGAGCTTCAAGGATTTACACCTCAAAGCTCACATTATCATTTTTTATAACTCACATTATACACATCATGACGACGGTCCTTCAGTTGACGAACGGTACCTGATTGACGCTGGCGTCTCAGAACTTCTAAGTCAACATCACCAATCATGACCATTTCGATGTTCGGGTTTGTTTCTCCTACGATACCATCTCTTGCAAATTCAAAATCAGACGGTGCGAAAATTGCAGACTGTGCATATTGAATGTCCATGTTTTCTGTTTGTGGTAAATTTCCAACCGTTCCGGAAATAACCGTATAAATTTGGTTTTCCACTGCACGGGCCTGTGCACAGTAACGTACACGTAGGTAACCTTGACGGTCTTCCGTACAAAATGGAGTAAAAATAATTTTTGCTCCTTTATCCGTAGCAATACGAGCCATTTCTGGAAACTCGATGTCATAACAAATTTGAATGGCGATTTTGCCGCAGTCTGTATCAAATACTTTTACGGAGTCACCAGGACTGATTCCCCACCACTTTCGTTCATTAGGCGTTATATGGATTTTGTACTGTTTTTCAATTGTTCCATCGCGGCGGAATAAATAGGCGATATTGTAGATTTCATCATCCTCTTCTTTGACGAAATGAGAACCACCAATAATGTTAATATTGTAACGTACCGCCAAATCTGTAAACAATTCAATATATTCTTCCGTATAATCCGTTAGTTTGCGCACAGCTAAACTCGGTGATTTAATATTCAAAAATGACATTAACTGCGTAGTGAAAATCTCAGGAAAGACAACAAAATCTGATTTTGCATCTGAGGCAACATCTGTAAAGTATTCAACCTGATTCGCGAACTCTTCAAATGAATTAATCTTACGCATCATATATTGAACAACACATATCCTAACAGGGTAGCTTGTTTTAAAGTGACGTTTGCTTGAAGGGCGATAGTCTACATTATTCCATTCCATAAGTGTTGCGTATTTCTGCGAGCGTTTGTCGTCTGGCAAGTAATTCGGATTTATTCGCATTAATGTAAATCCATTTAGCAATTGGAAAGAAAGTACAGGATCATAAATTTTGTGCATTCGAACACTGTCTACATATTCTCTTGGAGACATTTCATCAGAATGCTTGTAAAAGTTCGGTATTCGTCCCCCAATAATGATACTCTTTAAGTTCCAATGTCTTGCCAACTCTTTCCTTGCCTCATATAAGCGATGTCCAACTTTCATACGACGGTAATCTGGATGTACCATAACTTCTATACCATAAAGATTATAGCCATCAGGATTATGATTTGTAATGTATCCATTGTCAGTGACATCATCCCATGTATGTCTATCATCATATTCATCAAAGTTAATAATTAAACTAGAGCAAGACCCGATAATATCGCCATCTAACTCCGCGACTAACTGACCTTCAGGAAAAATTTCTAAATGACTTTCTAGGTGTTCCAACTTCCATGGTTCCATTCCTGGGAAACAGATGGTTTGCATATTAATAATATGTTCAATGTCCTTATGTTCCATTGGACGAATGATCATTTTCTTTTCAAATTGGGAGAGATCTAACTTTTCTGCCATATGGTATTTCACTCCTTTGATCGTACTTCTCATGTAACAATATATTGTGCGAATACACACCATTCTATTTTATCAAATGTAGTTGTAAAAGTAGAATATAGTTGAAATCAACACGTAGATTTTAATGCAGTCGGTTCCTTTTTAAGCTTCGTAAAGATTCTCATAGAAATATCATTCTTATTACACTTAGTCATCCGTTGCGAATGATTGCATAAATAGTCATGAAACTATCATTTTTCGCTTGCAAATATCGTTCATTTTACTTTTATAATGGTACCATACTATAATTTATAAGAATATGAACTGAAAGGAGTTTAATATGGAGAAAAAAGCGGATACTCCTTTTTTTATAGCATGGGCTGCTTCCGTCATCGCAACATTAGGAAGTCTTTATTTTTCTGAAATAATGAAGTACGAACCGTGCCATCTCTGTTGGTACCAACGAATTATTATGTATCCTATGGTGATAATTCTCGGAATCGCTTATGTGAAAAAAGATTTTAAACTAGCTCTCTACTCGGCTGTTTTATCAGGAATTGGAATTCTTGTTTCTCTCTATCACTATTCTATTCAAAAAATAACTCTCCTGTCCGAAAGTGCCCCAGCTTGCGGAAGGGTTCCTTGCACGGGAGAATATATTAATTGGTTCGGGTTTGTGACGATACCGTTTCTAGCACTAACAGCCTTTATTATTATTTTCATTTCAAGCCTTATTGTTATTAAGGCAATAAGAAAGGTTAAGATGGTTTAGTAAGAGACGCACACTCTTCTACTTTTTATCGAACATGACTTTGAGTCGCTAAAAGAAAATAGGAGGAAAACTACATTGAAAAAAGTTATTATTTTTATCTCTGTTGTCGTCGTACTATTCGCAGGAATTGCTATTATAACTACGATGCAAAACAATGAAAAAGCAGAAGGAAATATGTTTAAAAAAGAAAGTTTGGATCCTGCAACTGTGGATTTACTTGACGATCCTAATTATCAAAACGTCATCCTTCCAGAAGAATTAGATAAAAAGCTTGAGGATGGTAAAGACGCGACAATTTATTTTTACAGTTCTACTTGCCCACACTGTAAAGAGACGACTCCAATGCTAGCGCCATTAGCCGAGGAAATGGATGTCAATCTTGAACAATATAATGTACTTGAATTTACACAAGGTTGGGATCAATTTCAAATAGAAGGAACCCCAACAGTGATCCACTTTGAGAATGGAAAAGAAGTAGATAGACTTACAGGTTCACACTCAAAAGAAACCTATACAGACTTTTTTAACAAATACGTAAAAGAATAAAGCTGTTTTCGTAAAGTTTGTTGCTTTTAAACTACAAACTAGGTTTAACCCACTGAGTTGATTGAAGCGGAGGGCACTTGACTCCTGCGGGAAGAGAGGGAAGTGGGAGACCCCGCAGGCGAAGCCGAGGAGGCTCCCATTCCTCCCCGCGGAAAGCAAGTGCCCGTAGCGGAAATCAACGGGCAGAATTTACAAATAAAAACAACAATCTATAAAAAAAGAGCCAAGAATAATAAAAATGCGGCTGTCTTCTCGAAGACTAGCCGCATTTTTTAAACTAGCAACTGATTTGCTGCTTTTGCATACATACTAAGATTGTACTTACTATTTTCCCCTTCCGAAAATTGCTCATAGGAAAATGGAAAACATAATCCGAAGTCTTGAAGTATTTGTACGTTAGTATAAAACATTTCTTCATAAGCCGATTCTTTTGAGGAATTTTCAATGATAGAAATAATTGTTTGAAGACTTGAAATTACTTGAAATGCCTCTTTTAATGTGCCGAAGTATTCAAAATGTCTTGTCGCCGTATGTAGCACTTGAAGATCTTCGAAATGTTCAATTTCATCATCTGTAAAATAATTAGGAAAGATTGTAAAATACATATAATTGATTAATTCTTGAATCTTCTCTTCCTGTTCATGTGTTGAAGCAATAACCACCTTCACCCGAAAAAACCACCTTCATCAAACTTGTAATCTCTTTGTAATGATACAATAAGAATAACATAGAAAATAGCTCTTTAAGGGTGGTAATTATCCCCACCGACTTGGTTTTAAATGGAAATAGATAGGAATATTCAACCATGAAAAGTAGAAGGATTTAATGTCAAAAGTTAGCCTTCGTACGAAACACTTGCTATATCAAACTTTTTAAGGAGGGTGTAATTTGAAAACAGAAAGAAAAGGAAGCATGTTTCAATTAGAGATCCCAATTGAGTGGGAAAACATAACAATTGAGGAGCTATTACGCAATAAATGGCAAGCCCCTAAAAAGCTTATCCATAAAATGCGCATGAATAAAGATATACAAGTTAACGGCGAATTATTTTCATGGCATAAACCACTTCAGAAGGGGGATCAACTGCAAATCAATCTCTTTTCTGAAGACGATTATGGCGTGATCCCCGTAGGCGAAGATATCGATGTTTTATATGAAGACGACCACTTACTTGTTGTGAATAAGCGGGCAGGTATTGATACTCATCCTAATGAACCTGATGAGGTAAATACGTTAGCTAATTTTGTCGCATTCTACTTACAAGCAAAAGGGGAAAAATGCAGAGTCCTGCATGTTCATCGATTAGATCGTGATACTTCGGGGGCAATTATTTTCGCTAAACACGCTCTTAGTAAAGCAATTTTAGACCGATTACTAACAGAAAGACAAATCAAAAGAACCTATTGGGCGATCGTACAAGGGAAGCTTTCAAAAAAAGCGGGGACTGTCAGTGAACCGATTGGACGGGATCGTCATCATAACACTAGAAGACGCGTCTCCCCTTCTGGCCAGCCTGCAACAACTCATTATAAATTATTGGAGGAAGCTAAAGGGAAAAGTTTAATCCAACTTCAACTCGATACGGGGCGTACCCATCAAATTCGTGTACATATGAGCTATATCGGACATCCACTTGCTGGCGATACATTATATGGAGGAAAGCCAATATATTCCCGGCAAGCATTGCATGCAAAAAAGATTGCATTTCCCCATCCACTTACAGGGGAAACTATCGAATGTAAAGCTAGTTTTTTAGATGATCCGCCTATTTTTTCTACATTTGGGTTATAAGCGTTTTTCATCTTTCTAGAAGGCTGTTTTCGTAAAGTTTGTTGCTTTTTAACGGAAAACTAAGTTTAACCCACTGAGTTGATTCTCGCTGCGGGCACTTGACTCCTGTGGGAAAAGAGGGAAGTGGGAGACCCCACAGGCGAAGCCGAGTGTCTAGCTCCAGCGGCTAGCTCGCTGTGAAAAAGATGATTACCCTCTAAAGGCAAAAAGCGCCTTTTGAGGGTAATCCCTATTTTCTTCACGAGCTGACCAAGCCGCTTCCGCTTTTATAAGAGGCTCCCATTCCTCCCCGAGGAGTCTTGTGCCTGTAGCGGAAATCAACGGGCTGAATTCATAAGCCAAAACAACAATCTATGAGAAAAGAGCCTTCTAGAAAAAGAGCCACTCTACACATGTAGAATGGCTCTTTCATTAGTATTTATTATTGTAAACCTTTTTTAAGAGCATCAGCAATTTGTACTGTTCTTCTTGCTTGGTGCTTAACAGCTGGTTCTACTTTTTCTACCATGTTCCCATCTTGATCAACGGTTACACTTGTTCCATAAGGATTTCCTCCAGTTTCGAATGTAACTGGATCTGTGTAGCCAGGTGCAGCGATGATTGCTCCCCAGTGCATCATTGACGTATAAAGTGCTTGAATAGTTGCCTCTTGACCACCATGAGCGTTTTGTGCCGATGACATGGCACTTACTACTTTATTCGCTAATTTACCTTGGAACCAAAGCCCACCAGTAGTATCAAGGAACTGTTTCACTTGACCTGGTACGTTACCAAAACGAGTTGGTACACTGAATATAAACGCATCCGCCCATTCTAAGTCCTCAAGACTTACTACTGGAACATCCTTTGTTGCTTCCACATGTTTTTTCCAAGCAGGATTTGAAGCAATTGCTGCCTCAGGAGCTGTTTCTTCTACACGTAAAACTTTTACTTCTGCTCCAGCTTCTTTTGCTGCTTCTTCTGCCCATTTTGCTAATTCATAGTTAGTACCTGTAGAGCTGTAATAAATAACTGCTAAATTGACATTTGCCATATTCAATCTCTCCTTATAATTATTATTTGAATTTTCAACACACTACTCAGTATGTCGGAAAATCAATAAAATACACCTACTATGAGAAACTTGGTTTTATACTTGATGAGACTTTTCAATAACAAGAATAAGTAATAATACTGCTTATACCGTTATGCCTTTCTTATTCCCTTCGAGCAAAACCTGAAAACATTCTAGCCCCTTTATTCTGAAGCTATATATCTCAGTTTTGAGATATATGAATAAAAAAATAACCTCTCGAAGTGTATTATTTTGATTTCAAGATAATCGTATCTTTTCTTCTAACTAAAGTCAATAACTAAATTTAAAAAAGTGGGACTATTTAGAAATTTATTCAGTCCCACTCTATATAAGTTCATAAATTAGAAATCATCTGGATTCGCTCCAAAACGTTCATTCATGTTCAATTGATTAATATGGTTCATATCCTCTAAAGAAAGTTCAAAGTCGAACAAATTACCATTCTCTTTGATCCTATTTACATGAACAGATTTTGGAATGATAATAACATTATTTTGTAAATGCCAGCGCAAAATAACTTGTGCAGCGGTTTTTCCATGCTTTGCTGCTATATGATTAAGCATCGGCTCGTTAAGTAATTTTCCTCGAGCGATTGGCGACCACGCCTCTACAGCAATATTCTGTGATGTACAATAGTCCCTTAACCCTTCTTGTGTTAATCGTGGATGCAATTCCACTTGGTTTAGAACAGGTTTTTCATTACTATCGCTTAGCAAATCTTCTAGGTGATGCTGTTTAAAATTACTTACCCCGATAGATTTTACCAATCCTTCATCATGAATTCGTTCTAAAGCTTTCCATGTTTCTTTATATTTGTCTTTCACTGGCCAATGAATTAAATACAGGTCAAGATACTCCATATCTAATTTTTTTAAACTTTCTTCAAACGCTTTTAATGTTGCATCATATCCTTGATCCGTGTTCCACACCTTTGAAGTGATGAATAAATCTTTTCTTGCAATTGAAGATTCTTTCGCTGCCTTCCCAACACTTTCTTCATTTTGATAAAAAGATGCAGTATCAATGGAACGGTAACCGTATTCGATGGCAGTCTTCACAGATTGAACGGTCTCTTCCGGATTTTCCATTTTATAGACACCTAAACCTACGTACGGAATTTCCTTTCCATTATGTAACGTGAATGTACTTTGAAGATTTTTCAACATATTTTCCCCTCCTCTCCTTTATTTTACAAACTTTCAGAATATATTACCAATAAGTTGAGGGATTCTTAAAAATTGGGTACTTTGACTTAAAAAATCCCTTCTCTGCTTTTATCTTAGTAGAGAAGGGATTTTTTAAAGAATGGCGGTTTTCGTAAAGTTTGTTGCTTTCCACTACGGGCAGGATTTATAAGTGAAAACAACAATCTATGAGAAAAGAGCCTAAAGAATAAATTGATTTTCATAACGACTAATAAAATATAATTGATGCAACGGTCTTGTCATCGCAACATATTGAAGTTTAATATCCAATTCATTCTCCTCGTTATAAGTTTCGTCAATTGCAGCAATCATGACTACATCAAACTCTAACCCTTTAGATAAGTAGGAGGGGACAATGACAAGTTGATCTTTCGGAATCGATTCCTGTTCTTGAAGGAGTTTCACTTTTATTGTTAAGCACTTCTCTAACGCTTTTGCAATTTTCCGGCAGTCCTTCATACTCTTTCCTATCACCGCGAAGGTTTGAAAATCTTTTGTCTTGCCCTCCTCTACTATTCTTTCCACTTTTTCTACTAATTGTTCTATTGTAGAAACAATGAAGGAAGTAGGTTTTTCACCGTGCCTTACAACGGGATTGACTTTCGGAAATGTGTACGGCAGCTTTTTTAGTAGATTATTTGCTTCATCCATAATCTCAATTGTCGTCCGGTAGCTTTTCTGCAATTCTGTGTAGGTTGCACGTGGGAATACCTCCTTAAAAATAGGCTCCCAAGAAGAAAGTCCTCGATAGGAATGGATCCCTTGTGCCAGGTCTCCAACTAATGTGAACATATCCGTTTCTAACGCACGTTTTAAGGAATAGAGCTGCAAGTAACTATAGTCCTGTGCTTCATCTATTACGACATTTTTTGCTTTGTAAAACTTGTCTATTCCAAAAAGGGCCGTTTGCAAATATAAAAGGGCGGCTAAATCCTCTACCTCATACCGTTTTTTTGAAAGAATGTTTAATGAGTATTTGGAGAGTTGTTCTGCTTTCACTCGCGATAAGTCTCCTCCTGAATACTCTACTAATTTTTCTGAAGAAGTAAAAAGTTCTTTATAATATTGATACAAATTTTTCTTCTCAAATTGCTTCATATATTGAGTGACACTCGTACTGATTGCTTTCTTCATTGCGGATAATCGCTCTGTTTTTTTATCTAGTGCCTTTGAAATATACTGTTTTCTATTTGGTGCTTTTGTATGTTGATAGAGTGCTTTTTCAATTTTTTCATCAAAAAAATCCTCTACCTTCTTTATCATTTGCGTTTTATTGGACCGAACATAGCTTTGAAGAAGACCCTTCAGTTTTTCCAACCTTCTAAACAAAGGGAGATATGTGTATTCCTCTGTAAGTAGTTTCGTAAATTTCTTAGCAGAAAATAGCTTATATTTATCTACCATAAAGTCCTTTTTAGGGTAAAACCGCTGTTCAATTTCTTCCAAATAGCAGTCTAATATTTTTCTGAAAGTCTTTGACCCTTTAAAGCCTGAAATCCATGAAGCCTCTTTGACATCATTCGTATCTTTTTCAATTAATTGAATAAGCTTATTATCTTCTACCAACTTTAGTTTCTTCTCAAGACATGTCATAACATAATCTGTAAAAGTCGTTTGTCTCACTTTTTCTACACCAAGCTCCGGCAATGCTTCCGAAATGTAATCAATAAATAACTTACTTGGAGCGAGGATCATCAATTGTCTCGGATCAAAATATTGTTTGTAGTTGTAAATAAAGTAGGAAATACGATGCAATGCAATCGTTGTTTTCCCACTACCTGCTGCCCCTTGAACAATAATCGGTCTGTTCAAATCAGCACGGATAATCCTATTTTGTTCTTCTTGAATCGTAGAAATAATTTCAGTCAAACGGTTACTGGAGCTTTTGGCTAAAGAATCTTGCAATAGTTCATCGGTCGTCGTCAAATCGATATCGCGTATTTCCTCAAGCTCCCCCTCTTCTATCATGTACTGTCTTTTTAAGGAAAGGTCCCCTTCGTATACTTCATCTTCTGCTTCATAAGAGACTTCCCCAATACGACCTTCATAGTAGAGGTTAGCAATCGGTGACCGCCAATCAACAATAATTTGTTCTTGATTTTCACGCTGGTAAAGTGATGTTTTTCCAATATAATGCTTTTCAGGTTGACTTGAATCGGTTCCTTTAAAATCGATTCTTGCAAAATAGGGTTTTCTTCGAGCCTTCTTTAATGACTCTAATTCTTCTTTTGACATGTCAAAGAAGCTGGCATTCGTTAAAATATCAATGTAGGCTGCACTAGACTCCAACCAATCAACGTCGCCAAATGCTTTTTCCATATTATCTTTGAATTTTTCTTTGCTGGATTCGGATGTTTCAATGACAACATCGATATACCGCTTCGTGAACTCTAACCGATCTTTTTCTGTTAAGAAGTCTGGATGTGGATGGATTTGCTTCGTCATACTTTTCTCCTTTCAAAAATGAAGTTAGCCGCGTTGGAGAAGTCTGACAAAATTATGTAGGCGTTGGGAGCAGAAATTTATATTATCAGAAAACTAACAACAATTCAACTTGTTTTTTTCGTACTTATTTATTGGGTTACTAAACCGTTTTCGCTATAATCAAAGTGGGCTTATATATTAAATAATAAAGGAGATTCTTATTATGAAGATTGCGGTTTTAAGCGGAAGTTCACGACCAAATGGTAACACAGAAACATTAGCATTACTTGCAGTTGAAAAACGTAATTATAAGCTTTTTAATTTAAAGGATTATCATATCAATCCTATAAATGATTTACGACATGACCCGAATGGCTTCCAACCTGTTGATGATGATTACGAAGAACTAATTAAGGAATTGCTTGAATACGATGTTTGGGTATATGCAACCCCTATCTATTGGTACGGAATGTCTGGCGTTATGAAAAACTTTATTGATCGATGGTCACAATTTCTTCGGGACCCACAATTACAGTTCAAAGAAAAAATGAGTCAGAAAAAAGCATATGTCGTAATTTGTGGTGGCGACCAAGCTAAAGTAAAAGGTCTACCACTTATTATGCAATTTAAATACATTTTTGATTTTGTCGGAACGGAATTTGGCGGATACGTTATTGGTCAAGCAAGTAAACCGGAAGATATCCATAAGGACGCACACGCATTAGAGCAAGCTAAATCTTTATTAGAGGTGTAAAACAATGAAACGATCGCCCATTTCATATTTTAGAATTTCAGGATTTATCGAAGGGATCTCTCTATTAATCTTATTATTTATCGCCATGCCACTGAAATATTTTGCTGGATTACCAGAAGTAGTGACAGTTGTCGGTTCGCTACACGGATTCTTCTTTGTTCTCTATATCCTTATTACTGGCTTTACAACATTAAAGGTCAAATGGCATCTTGGTTGGCCAATCGCAGCCGTCATCGTTGCCTTTATTCCATTCGGAAACTTTATCCTAGACTGGAGATTAAAAAAGACAGAACTAGCTTAAAAGAAAAGTGGTAGCGGCTTGGTCAGCTCCGACTAGCATAAGACGAGCATCCAGAAAAGGCGCTTTTTGCCTTTTTGGGGATGCTTGACTTATGACCTCGAGGAGCTAGCCGCTGGAACTAGACAAAGAAAAGTGATAGCGGCTCGGTCAGCTCCGACAAGCATAAGACGATCATCCCAAAAAGGCGCTTTTTGCCTTTTGGGGGTGCTTGGCTTATGACCTCGAGGAGCTAGCCGCTAGAACTAGACAAAGAAAAGTGGTAGCGGCTCGTCCTGAGGTGACAAGCTATTTTGAACCAGATCCTTCTATCTATATCCTATAACTGCAAAACCATACAAATAAGCCACTATCCATCCAAGGACAGTGGCTTTTATTTACATTTAACCTGTACTAACTATTTACCTTAGCTTTTCCACGGACTTTTTCCAGTTGACTGCCAAGATACTTTGCTAATTCCTGCATGCCAAACTTCCCGTATTTTTCTTCTGCTTCACTATTGTAGTTTGTGTTCGTATTAATATCATACGTAAATATTTCGCCCTCTTCATTGCGGATAAATTCAATTCCCGCAACCTTAACGCCATTATTTTTTAAGAAATTCTCATATTGAGAGATAATACCTTCTGAAAAGTCAGCAATAATTTGGAACTTCGGTTGCTCTTGCTGTTCCCCTACAGGACAAAATAGATCGTCAATTCGGCATGCGTCCGCTGGGCAAAGCTCAAATCCTTCCGATGTATCTACCCTTACTGCATATACAAACTTCCCACCAACAAATTCACAGCGAGTAATAGATGAATCGGGTGAAGTAATATACTCCTGAATGAGCGTTGTTCCGTCTACCGGTTCTTCAAATTCTGGTCCATTCACATACTGTTCTAAAGCTTCAATAGAATGGAACAACTGAACACCTAATCCTTTTCCAGCGCGATTATGCTTTGTAATAAAGGAAGGTTTATTCAATTTTTTTGCCGCTTCAATTATTTGTTCTTTCCCAACTGCTGCCAGTGTCTTAGGAGTTTTAATTCCTGCAGCCTCTAAAGCCATATATTGCTTCACTTTACTTAATTCTAATTTAAGTGCATCTGTTCCATTAATAACAAGACGGTTGTGTTGCTCTAACCAAGTAAGCACAGAATCCGTCAGCTCCGGTGAGTACCTATTCCCGCGTGTATGAGAAGAAGCACTCATTCTATTGTAAAATACTCCTTCAGGAGGTTTCTCATTTAAGTCGACGATCCCCTGTCCTAAAAACCACTCTTCATACGGTAATCCCTCTTCATCTAATCGTTTAGTAAGATGATTTGTCCATTCATTATTTTCATGGATAACATATATTTTACTCATAGCTTAAACCCCGTTTTATTTAAGATTTTTTCTCTGTAATGATAAAAGAAGGCTGTTTTCGTAAAGTTTATTGTTTGTGGGAAATGGACCGTTCCTTTCCACTCCCATTCACTCTGTGTTTTCAACTATTGTTAAAAGCAACACTCTTTTAGAAAACAGCCAAAAAGAAAAGCAGTTTTTAAAATTGCGATTCTTTAATTACTTACGACAGCGCGTTTAGCTTCAACTAGTGGCATAACGTCTCGTGAGAAACGTTCCATCTCTTCCAATTGAGGAGAAAATTGAAGAAGTAATAAATCAATTCCTGCACGTTCGTAAGCAATGATTTTATCTGCTACTTGTTCTGGTGTTCCAATTAGATTCGGACGTAAACCACGATTGGAAACAGAATAATCATAAAGCTTTACTTGCTGTTCTAATTGTGACTTTCCAACGAAGTCTTTATACCCTGAATAGGCGCTAGATTCTTTCACATCGGTAATACGATCAATCTCTGCTTGTGCTTCTTCTTCCGTATCGCGGCAAACAACATAGGCAGCCATACCAAATGATTGGAATGGTGTTTTTCCAGCCTGCTCGCGTCGTTCCTTCATATCCTTTACTTTTGTTTCTATTTCTTCTACCGTTCCCCCATGCATAACATACGCATCACATTTTTCTACAATTGTTTGCTTTCCTCTTGGACTTTCACCACCTGCATATAAAACAGGATTTGGCTTTTGAATTGGTTTAGGTGATAGATGAGCATTCTCTGCATTATAAAACTTTCCATTATAAGAAAACTGTTCTTCTTCCCATAGACCTTTTAAAACATCAATAAATTCCTCTGTACGGTCATAGCGCTCGTCATGTTCCGTAAATGCACCACCATATTGGCGTGCTTCTCCTTCCCACCAAGCAGAAACAACATTAAGTGTAAAACGACCATTACTTATATTATCAATATTCGCAGCCATTTTAGCCGTCACTGCTGGATTATGAAAAGCGGGACGGACTGCTGCCATGATTTCGATTTTCTCTGTAACTGCTGCAAGTGCCGCAGCCGTAGACCATGCTTCTAATGATGGACTCTCTGGTCCTTTTATATCATTAAGATACAATTCGGCAATCAGCGTCGTATCATATCCCCATTTTTCTGCTGATTGGATTACTTCTTTTGCGTATTCGAAAGTTGGTGGCATTTTCTCGTCTTCTACATTCCTTAACCACCCACCAAATATTGGTAACCAAAATCCGTATTTCATATTTAACTCATCTCCCTAAATTAACTAAGTGGTGAAACAATGAGGTAATTTTTAATAAATGGTATTAAAAAAACCTCTTCAGATAAGAAGAAGTTTGTTAGTATCCTCTCTTATCTTTCAGAACCAAATGCTCTGCTGGAATTAGCACCAATCTATTACTATTGGTTGCTGGGCTTCATCGGGCCAGTCCCTCTGCCTCTCTCGATAAGAATATTCAGTTATTTTCTTTCTTAGTAATCCTACTATAGAAGTTGGTTTTATGTCAAATATAAAGTAAAGCTTTAGTAAGTGCGGAATTTTTTCTTTATTTACATGCAAGAAAGCGCTCTTTAAGAAGCGCTAATTTCTGGTAGTTGTTGATCAATATTTTTAAAACGATTAGATCCTCCAAATAATACTTTTATAATGACTCCTGTGCAGCACTGCTTATAATAGAAAACCTGCTTCCTACTTAGGACAAAAGTTAATACAAAACATTTGATTATTCATTGAACATATTACTTGACTTAAATAAAAGGGGAAATTATAGTTGTCATTGTTTTCTACTTACAAAGGGAAACTTAGAAGTAACATACAAAAATATAGTATATTTATTCTCATGGCACTACGCGATCATTATCAAGTTGACACGTAGCTGTTGTGAACTTTACAACTAGGAGGTTACCATAATGACTGATTTTTTTAATATAGCAAGAGAAAGACGTTCTACAAAAGTGTACGACCCTAACTTAGAAATTCCTCGTGAAGAACTTCTAGAAATTCTTGAAGTTGCCGGAAGAGCTCCCTCTGCTTGGAATCTGCAGCATTGGCAGTTTTTAGTTTTTGATAATAAAGAATTACAACAAAGACTTCTACCAATCACTTTTAATCAACAACAATTTGCTGATGCTTCTGCAGTTGTAGCAATCTTAGGTGACCTTGAAGCGAACAAAAATACGGACAAAGTCTTTGACCCTTCCATTGAAAGAGGCGAAATGACTCCAGAGTTAAAAGAAATTTTAAGAGGACAAATTGAGGGTGCCTACAGACGTAAAGAATACCCAAGAGATGCAGCTTTCTTAAATGCTTCATTAGCTGCTATGCAACTTATGCTTGCAGCGAAAGCAAAAGGCTGGGATTCATGCCCTGTCGGTGGATTTGACCCAGCTAAATTAATGGAAGAATTCAATGTATCTGATCGGTATATACCGGTTATGCTTATTACGATTGGGAAACCGTTAAAAGAAGCACGTAAAACAGATCGTCTTGACATCCATGATTTAATTACTTGGGCGAAATAAAGTAAAACTTCAATCAGTAAGTTTTTTCCATCTCTACTGACAGTTAGTTGAACCAATTTGGCATTTACGGGGTAATTATTCTAACTTAAAAAGCTACATTGTAGAGCACAATGCTCTACAATGTAGCTTTTTTATATTTGTTCATTATATTTCTCCATTAATTAGCGAGTCACTCCCTTTATTTTTAAAATCAAACAAGGAAACATACATATTTCAAACATTTTAACCTTAAGATTGTTGCTTTTAACAACGTTTAAAAGCATAGAGCGAATCGGAATGGTCCATTACCCACAAACAAAAAATTTTACGAAAACAAACCTTCAAGAAAAATGTAATGGTATAAAAAATAACATAGCTAGCTAAATAACAAAAAAGCCTGTTAGAGTTTCTTACATAAACAATGAAACCACCCAAAATGTTCAGTATTATCTAAATTATCGATCAGATAAATGATACTATGTAAAATAATTTTGGGAGGTAGGAATGATTAAACAAAAACTTGTCCTTATAGGAAATGGTATGGCAGGCATTCGTTGTATTGAAGAGATTCTAAAAATTAATCCCCGTGGCTTTGATATAACCGTTTTTGGAAGCGAACCACATCCGAATTATAATCGAATTCTTTTATCTAAGGTACTGCAAGGTGATACAACAATTGACGATATAACATTAAACGACTGGAACTGGTACAAAACAAATAACATTCAATTATGCGTCGGAGAAGAAGTTATAAAAATTGATAAAGAAAATCAAGTTGTTTATTCAAATAAGAATCGAAGCGTTTCCTACGACAAATTAATTATTGCAACTGGGTCTATTCCATTTATCCTTCCCATCCCAGGGGCTAACAAAAAAGGAGTTACTGCTTTTCGAGATATTAAAGACTGTGAAACAATGTTGGATTACTCAGAAAATCATAAGAAGGCTGTCGTCATTGGTGGAGGTTTATTAGGACTGGAAGCTGCAAGAGGCCTTTTAAACTTAGGTATGCAAGTAGACGTCGTCCATATAGGTGATTATTTAATGGAGAAACAATTAGACAAAACAGCTGGGACGTTATTACAAAAAAATCTTGAAAAACAAGGAATGAACTTTTTATTAAAAAAACAAACGGTGGAAATCATCGGAGAAGATTCTGTTGAAGGAATTAGATTTAGCGATGGAAGTGAAGTAAAAACGGATTTAGTAGTAATGGCCGTCGGTATAAAACCGAACGCATTACTAGCTGAAAAAAATGGAATTCGTATGAACCGCGGAATTTTAGTCAACGATTACTTAGAAACAGACACTCCGAACATTTATGCAGTGGGTGAGTGTGCTGAGCATCGTAAAGTTGTTTATGGATTAGTCGCTCCTCTTTATGAACAAGGTAAAGTCTTAGCAAAACGGATATGTGGAATAAGTACAGATGGTTATCAAGGATCCGTTTTGTCTACTCAATTAAAGGTTTCAGGTGTAGACGTTTTTTCCGCCGGTCAATTCAGGGAAGATAACGAAACAAAATCATATCAAGTATATGATGAGTGGAATAATTCCTATAAAAAAATCTTAATACGCGATGAAAAAATTGTAGGCGCCGTATTATTTGGAAATACAAGCGAAGGAAATAAATTACTCCGTTACATCAACCAAGAAGCGAACTTTTCTGAATATACGAATCAATTTACTGTTTCTGATGCAGATTCAAAAGAAAACTTTGCAGCAATAATGGCGGATGATGAGCTCATTTGTGGATGTAATGGCGTAACGAAGGAAGAAGTTGTTAAAGCAATTTCTTCAAAAGGCCTAAAAACTGTTGAAGAAATTAAAGGGTGTACGAATGCATCAAGGTCATGTGGCGGATGTAAACCACTAGTTTCTGATTTATTAGCCCACACTTTAGGAGATGAGTTTGATCAGAGCGAACAAAAGCAGGCAATTTGTACTTGTACAACATTGTCCCGTGATGAAGTCGTGCAGGAAATTAAGGATAAGCAATTAACACATTTACGTGAAGTCATGAGTGTTTTAGGGTGGAAAGATGAAGAAGGTTGCTCCAAGTGCAGACCTGCATTGAATTACTACTTAGGCATGGTTCATCCAGAAAAATACGTAGACGAACGCGAATCAAGATATGTGAATGAACGACTTCATGCAAATATTCAAAAGGATGGAACCTATTCGGTTGTTCCAAGAATGTATGGTGGAGTAACTAATGCTGCGGAGTTAAGGAAAATAGCAAATGTGGCTGACAAATACGCAGTACCCCTTATCAAAATTACCGGTGGTCAACGTGTTGATTTACTCGGAATAAAAAAAGAAGATTTACCAAAAATGTGGGAAGATCTTGATATGCCATCTGGATACGCATATGGGAAATCAACTAGAACAGTGAAAACCTGTGTCGGTGAAAACTTCTGTCGTTTTGGAACACAAGATTCCATAGGAATGGGGATTGCACTAGAGAAAAAATTTGAGCGGTTAAACACCCCTCATAAAGTGAAAATGGCTGTCTCAGCATGTCCGCGAAACTGTGCCGAATCGGGAATAAAAGATCTTGGTGTTGTTGGTGTAGAAGGTTCATGGGAGCTTTACATTGGAGGAAACGGTGGAACACATTTAAGAGCTGGTGACCTTTTAATAAAAGTAAAAACAAAAGAAGAAGTATTGGAGTTCACAGGAGCCTACTTACAGTACTATAGAGAAACCGCTAATTACCTTGAACGTACTTCCGAATGGGTAGAGCGGATCGGATTAAACCATATCCAATCTATTCTTAAAAATAAGTCGTATCGAAATGAATTAAATGAGCGTATAGAGCAAGCATTATCAGGGGTAAAGGACCCTTGGAAAGAAGCAATTGAAAGTAAAACTATTCAAAAAGAACTTTATTCAAACGTATTAGTTCCTGTAGATACAAAATAACTTACACGGGGGAATAAAAAAAATGAAGCATACGGTTACGCGAACGAAAGTTACCACAGTCGCTGAATTGTCTGAAAAACTCGGAAAAAGAGTTCAAATAGGCCCTTATGAAATTGCTTTATTTAAATTATCTAATGGAAGTGTTCGAGCAATTGAAAATCGTTGTCCACATAAAGGTGGAGTACTGTCAGAAGGAATGATTAGTGAAAACTCAGTATTTTGCCCTATGCATGATTGGAAAATTAATCTAGATAACGGAAAGGTCCATGAACCGGATATTGGATGCGTTAAAACATATCAAGTAGAAGTCATAAATGATGAAGTTTATATAATCCTGTGAAAATTCCCTATTAGGAGTGATTTGATGGCATTTGTTAAACCTGATCAAGTTTTAAAGAATATGATTCAAGTGGGTGCACAAAAGTCAAGGTTATCAGTAAAAGACCTATTAATTAGAGGTGGCTTATCCGGGGCATTACTCGGATTTGCCACAACTCTTGCCTTCACGGCTGAAATTCAGTCGGATATGGGGATTTTAGGTGCCATCCTTTTCCCAGCAGGCTTTGTCATTATCATTCTACTCGGATTAGAACTTGTAACAGGAAATTTCGCGTTAATTCCAACCGCCGTATTACATAAACAAACAACTATACAAAAGATGTTATCGAACTGGTTTTGGGTGATAATAGGACATTTAATAGGTTGTGGGTTATATGCTTTATTATTTATCCTGTCCGAAACTAAGTTAGGGCAAGTATCAGACAGTATTATGATTGAAAAACTCATCGCTGTTTCTGAAGCGAAAACGATAGGATATGCAAGCCTCGGAACAGAAGGTCTTGTTGTTGTATTTATTAAAGCAATGCTATGTAATTGGATGGTAACCCTTGGCGCTGTCATGGCGATGACAGCAAAGTCTACGATTGGCAAAATAGCAGCAATGTGGCTACCAGTAATGACCTTCTTTGCACAAGGGTTTGAGCATGCTGTTGTTAATATGTTTGTCATCCCTGCAGGTATGATGCTTGGAGCAAATGTTTCTATGTTTGATTGGTGGTATTGGAACCAATTCCCCGTCACAATTGGAAACATTGTCGGCGGCTTCTTATTTACCGGATTAGCCCTATATGTAACCTATAACAAACAGGAATCGAAAGTGATAGTCAAAATGTCAAAAACAAAAACACTTTAAAAGGGGTTGTTTAGATGGGAAAAGTATATATAGTAGGCGCAGGACCTGGAGACCCGGAATTAATTACAATAAAAGCTTTAAAGTGTATTCAGCAGGCAGATGTAATTTTATATGATCGATTAGTTAATAAAGAATTATTAGACCACTCCAAATCGTTTGTGGAACTTGTTTATTGTGGAAAATCACCTAATAATCATACATGGAAACAAGAGACAATCAACCAGCTTTTAATTAAATATGCTAGTAGTGGGAAAATTGTAACCCGATTAAAAGGAGGTGATCCATTTATTTTTGGGCGAGGTGGTGAAGAAGCAGAAATACTAGCAAAAAACGGGATTCAATATGAAATAGTCCCCGGTATTACAGCAGGGATTGCTGCCCCAGCATACGCTGGCATTCCTGTAACCCATCGTGATGTTAGCAGCTCATTTGCAGTTGTTACTGGGCATAAAAATAACGGTGAACCAAAAGATATTGACTGGGAAAGTCTCGCGAATGGAGTTGATACCCTCGCCATTTATATGGGGATAAAAAACCTCCCTTATATTTGCCGTCAACTTATTAAACACCATAGAAATCCTCACACTCCTGTTGCTATTATTCATAAAGGAACGACAAGTAATCAACAAACAATTACAGGAACACTACTTACTATCGTTGATAAAATGAAAAAAGCAACTATTCGTAATCCATCCATGATTGTTGTTGGAGAAGTTGTTCATTTTCATGAAAAGCTCTCTCAGTTTACAGAACAGCCTCCCACCCCAAACGTGCATGAAGCGTTTGTATAAAGAGAAATGATAAAAAATCAGGCCCCCCACCTATCCTTCCTCGGTTCTTTCAAACTTTTGAGGTAAGGGTTCCCTGCTAATGTGGGATACATATTATCGTTTCTAAATATAAGGGAAAAGATGATATTCTATAGGATATAGAATAGAAATAATTACAGAGAATATGGGGGAATTATATAATGAAACAATGGCTGAAAGAGGTTGCTAGAGGAAAACGAGGTTCAAAAGATTTATCCTATGAAGAAACCTATCAATTAGCTCGTTTTATGTTGGAGGGAAATGCAACAGATGCACAAATTGCTGCCTATTTTATTGCCCAAAGAATGAAAACGGAATCATCGGATGAGTTATTAGCTTTTATCCATGCGTTCGAAGAAGAAACGGATAAACTAAATACGAAAAGTTCTCACCGTTTAATTGATTTTGCTAGTCCATATACAGGTCGGCATCTATTTGCTACCACTATCCCAGTCTCCATTTTACTTGCGGAAGCAGGTTTACCAGTATTTTTACATAGTAGTGACACACTACCTCCAAAGTACGGGACTTCCTTAAAAGATATCCTATTTCATTTGGGAATCAATCCAGCCCAGCCAGCTCCATTATTAACAAAAGAAATAGAAGAAACCAATATTGGATTTGCTTGGACAGAAAACTATTGCCCTCCATTAGTCAACCTTCGCAACATACGGGAAGAAATCGGTGTACGAACGTTATTAAATACTGTAGAAAAGTTATTAAATATTTCGAACGCAAAATCAATCATGATGGGTGCTTTTCATCGAACGGCAATAAATAAAATAGCTCCCATTTTCAAAAATATGCAATTTGAGAATATATACATTGTTCAAGGGATAGAAGGATCGGAAGACTTGCCTGTTCATCGAAATAGTTTTATTTACAAAATAACGAAGGAAAAAATGGAATCCTTCATTGTAAAACCAGATGAGTTTGGGCTTTTTCAAGAAGAGGTAAAGGAAAATCTTTCACCAGAACAACAATGTGAAAAAATCCTCGCTATATTAAATGGAGAAAGAGAAAGCAAACTTGATTACTATTATAATCAAATCCTTTTTAACGCTGGGATAAGATACTATCTTTTTAATGTAACGGAGTCGATAGATAAAGGAATAAAGATGGCCGCTGAACAGCTGAAACAAAAACGTGGAATAAAACAGCTAGAAAAATGGAGACAAAGTCAAAAACTACTTGAAAATCTATCCTAGAATAACTAAAGAACGAACCTAGGAAGGGAATTCCCTTCCTAGGTTCGTTCTTTTTTCTATCTCCTTTAAGAAACCTTCACCATACTAAGTGAAAACTAATTTGTCGTCAATTTTAATTCTCTTCATAAATGACCTTCATTATCATCATAATATAAAATAGTTAATTCAAGACTTGAGGTGAAGCTTTTACTACCTGCTAATACAAGATGAATAGTCCCTAAATAGGAACTTCCTATTATTTTTTATTTATTTTTTTAAGCTTTCCTATTGAAATTTAAACTAATACCGAATATTATTATAGTTGCGTTTTTTAATGTTCGTATTTTTGGAGGTTTATTTATGTTTAAACTAAAAGAAAATGGTACAACTCCTAGAACGGAAATTATTGCTGGTATTACAACATTCTTGACAATGGTTTATATTGTCGTCGTAAACCCTGTTATTCTTTCCGATGCCGGTGTACCATTTGATCAAGTATTTTTAGCAACAATCATATCCGCAGTTGTTGGTACATTGTGGATGGCGTTATTTGCTAACTATCCAATCGCAATTGCACCGGGAATGGGATTGAATGCCTATTTTGCCTATTCAGTAGTCGGGGCACATGATGATATTTCTTATACTACTGCTTTTGCTGCGGTCTTTGTTGCTGGTATTATTTTTATCATTCTATCCTTAACACCATTTAGACAAAAACTGATAGAAGCTATTCCACAAAACTTAAAACATGGCATCACTGCAGGTATCGGTTTATTTATTGCATTTATCGGCCTGCGATTAACAGGTCTAATTACATCTCATCCATCAAATTTAGTTGCTTTAGGTGATCTTCATTCATCATCATCAATGCTCGCACTATTTGGATTAGCTGTCACGTTAATATTGATGGTAAAAAATGTACATGGAGCATTATTTATCGGAATGATCGCAACAGGTCTTCTGGCATTTTTCACAGGACAACTTTCCTTTAATGAGGGGTTTGTTTCCTTTCCATCCTTACCTGAAGGATTAATGGTGGCCAACCCTGTTACTGCTTTTAGTGATGTTATACAGTATGGTTTATATGCTGTTGTATTCTCTTTCTTATTAGTAACTATTTTTGATACGACTGGAACAATGGTCGGTGTTGCACACCAAGCAGGATTAATGAAAGGTAACACGATGCCTCGTGCTCGTGAAGCATTGCTAGCAGATTCCGTTGCAACTACAGTCGGAGCAATGTTTGGGACAAGCCCGACTTCAGCCTTTGTGGAATCTTCTTCTGGAGTAGCTGCAGGAGGAAGAACTGGGCTTACTACATTGACTGTATCAATATTATTTATTGCTTCTGCTTTCTTCGGACCTTTAGTAAGTGCTGTTTCTGGATTATCAGCTATTACAGCACCTGCCTTAATTATTGTCGGAAGTTTAATGATGGGGAGCATTTCAGAAATAAAATGGAATCAATTAGATGAAGCTTTCCCAGCATTTCTAATAATTTTAAGCATGCCGCTTACTTCTAGTATTGCAACTGGTATTGCTCTAGGATTTATCTCTTACCCACTATTAAAAATAGTAAAAGGGGAATGGAAAAAAGTTCACCCATTAGTTTATATTTTTGCTGTATTATTCTTTTATCAGCTAGCATTTTTACCACATTAACACCAAAAGCGTAAGCAGCTTGCCCAGAGGCGACAAGCATAGGGCGCGTCATAAATTCAACTGTTAAAAATCGTTATATTTTTAACAGTTGAATTTTTTTATTTATTCTCCTGTTGAATTTCTAGCATTATTCTCCTGTTGAACCTTATTGTTGAACCTTATTACTCTTACACAGACACGCACCGCTATTCCTATGTCTCATAGGATAGTGTGTAACAAGAAAAAGAGGAGGTTACAACGAATGTACGATGATCGACAATTTAACTTTTTCCCATTTAATCCAGGAGGAAATCAGCAAAATCCCCCAGGGTTTCCAGGTGGAAATCAAACAAACTTTCCAAACTTCCCAGGCTTTCCAGGTGGGAATCAAGGTTTCCCTGGTGGAAACCAGGGATTTCCAGATTTTCCGCCACCAGGCCAACAAACGGGCGGACAAAATCAGCCACCAGGACCTCCCCCTAACATCCAACCGACACTAAGCACTACTCAAGGAGGGCCAAGTACAAAAGCAGTTGATCCTGGCTCTATTCGCGGGTGCCTTTACCGTTATACCTATATGTGGTTACGAGGCAGACAGAGATTTTGGTTCTATCCAACCTATGTAGGACGTCGTTCTGTTTCCGGTTGGCGTTGGTACGGATATAGATGGGTATACTATGGGGTAGATTTGGATCGAGTAGAATCATTCCAATGTTATTAGGGGTATAACGATGTATAATTCCTATTGGTCACAAAGAGAAAGCCAAAGTCATACTCCAGGTGTAATAAAGGTAAATGCAGAACATACACTTTATGTTGAACCAAATAGAGCTATTGTTTCTATCGGTATTGTCACAAAAGATAAAGAATTAGCCATTGCACAGAGGCAAAATCAACTTATTTCAAGCAAGCTCCTTCTTTCCCTTGAACAAAATGGTATTCCAAAAAATCATATCCAAACATCTACTTATCATATTTATCCGCAATACAATTTTGAAGACGGAGTTCAGACATTCGCTGGATATGAAGTACGACAAATATTTAGCGTTACTATTGATACTATCGATAAAATTGGAAAAATTATTGATGATGCAGTTAAAGCTGGTGCTAATACAGTAGAAAGTATTCAATTTATTAATTCAGATACTTCTAATGTTTATCAAAAAGCATTAGCAATTGCCTACAAAAAAGCATTTCAAAAAGCGGTGACTTTAGCAAATGCATCTGGTCAGAAACTTGTGACTCAACCTAAAATAATATCCGAAAAAACCTCTGGAAAAGAGATACCGTATGCGTCTAATCAGTTTGTTAAAGCAGCTAGCACAGAAGGTACCACTGTCCAAACCGGCCAAATTGCAGTTACGGCAGAGTTAATTGTTGAGTATTCAGCTTACTAGTCCAAAAGGAAAAGGCTAGTTTCACTCCTTTTCCTTTTTGGTTACATAGGCAGTACCATTGCTTCAAAACCCTACAGAAAGTAATTACTTCTATAGACTTTTAAGCTTCCTAATAAAAAAAGATGTTGCCCATAACTAAATAAGGCAGCATCTTCTAGTTTTCTTATTGTTGTGCAAGTTGCTTTGTTTTTTTTGTACACTCTTCCATCGCTTTTAATATAGCACCACGAAATTGGTTCTTTTCTAGACTAGATACAGCCTCTATTGTAGCACCACCAGGAGAACATACTCCATCTTTCAATACACCTGGATGTTCTCCTGTTTCTAGTACCATTTTTGCAGCTCCAAGAACTGCCTGAGAAGCAAGAGTATAGGCTTTTTCCCTTGGTACTCCCTGAAGTACCGCCCCATCTGCTAACGCTTCAATAAACATGAATACGTACGCTGGTGAAGAACCACTAACTGCAGGTATCGCGTCCATAAGGTTTTCCTCGACTAATTGTGATTTCCCGAAACTTTCAAGTATTTCTATTATTGTATGTAAATCTGTTTCTTCTACATATTGATTAACACAAAATGCCGTCATCCCTTCCCCGACAAGAGACGGAGTATTAGGCATTGTTCTTACAACCTTTACTTGTTTTTGGAATTGCTCTACCATCCAATCAAGGGTAATTCCAGCAGCAATCGTCACGATAACTGCTTCTTCTTTTACTGCCTCTTTTATTTCTTGAATTATTTCTAAATAGTGGTCAGGTTTTATAGAAAGAAAAATGATGTCGGCATCTCTTACTACAGAGCAGTTATCTGTTACCGCTCTAATTCCAAATGTTTCTTCTACTTTACTGACCGTATTAACTGTTTTAGCACTGGCTATTATTTGACTTCTCGAAACCAGCTGTGATTGAAGGATTCCTCCAATAATGGCTTGAGCCATATTTCCACAACCAATAAAACCAATTGTCTTGTTCATATATCCACAACCTTATTATGTAATTACATTCCTTATAAGGATAACAAACTTTTTAGCACAATATAAATTTTACTAATCCCTATCTATACATACGAATCAATCGCCAAAGACCCTGAAGCTAACTGTAGTTTGTTCCAATAGAAAAAGCCAGCCATTTTGGCTGACTTTTTATCAAGCATACGCTTTTTCTTCTTCCTTTCTAAAGAAGCTTTTCATTGCATGGAATACATCTGCTTTTTGTTTTAAAATAAAATAACGGAATTCTTCATTTTTAATGTTTTTATAGGCACTCATTAATGTAGAATGACGGTTATACTGGTTTACCTCACCGTAGCCAAACATACTGGATACCTTCATTAATTCTTCAACAAGCTTCACACATCTGACATTGTCCGAAGTCAAGTTATCACCGTCGGAAAAATGGAACGGATAGATATTATATCGTTCTGGACTATATTTGCTTTCGATTAACTCTAGTGCTTTCCGGTAAGCAGAAGAACAAATGGTTCCACCACTTTCTCCTTTAGAAAAGAAATGTTCTTCTGAAACGACTTTCGCTTCTGTGTGATGGGCGATAAATTCAATCTCAACTGTCTCATATTTTGTTCTAAGAAAACGTGTCATCCAAAAGAAGAAACTACGTGCCATGTATTTCTCCCATACTCCCATACTTCCACTAGTATCCATCATAGCAAGCACAACAGCCTTTGATTCTGGTTTTAATACTTCGTTCCACGTTCGGAACTTTAGATCTTCTTGATAGATGGGATGAAAACTAGGCTTCCCATGTATTGCGTTTCGTTTAAAGGCGGACATCATCGTTTTCTTTTTATCAATATTCCCCATTAATCCAGTTTTTCTAATATCATTAAATTCAATATGCTCAACTGTCTGAACATCTTGTTCCTTTTGCTTTAAGTTTGGAAGTTCTAGTTGACTGAACAATGCATCTTCAATTTCCATAAGCGACACTTCTGCTTCATAATAATCTTCCCCAGCTTTATCACCGGCACCTTGCCCTTTGCCAGGACCCTTTTGAGCTGATCCGTCTCGAGCAATAACATCCCCTACTTGACTGTCCCCATCACCTTGACCCGCGTGTTTGTTCTTGTCGTAATTGTACCGAATTTTATATTCATCCAATGAACGAATTGGAATTTTTACAACTTCCCTTCCATTGGACATGATGATATTTTCCTCAGAGATAAGATCCGGTAAATTATTACGAATGGCGTCTTGAACTTTTTCTTGATGCCTAGTTTGATCATCGTGACCTTTGCGGTGGAGGGCCCAGTCTTCCTGCGAAACAACAAACTGATGATCCTTTTGACTCACGATACATTCCCTCCTTAAAAATTTTTCACGTTTTCAAATTCTCCTGCATACAATATGTTGACTGTCAAAAACAATTGGCTATAGTTATAAAACTTTCGCTAATTACTCTATCCTATGCAGAAGTATCAATAAATTTACAAATTATTTAGATAATTAGACAAACAACTATGTTTGGACAAGCCTATTTTTTTGCCAATGAAACAAGACCGTTGTATTGATAAGTATTATAAAAAACGAGCATTTATGAATAAAAAAGCCGCTTAATTAGCGACTTTTTTATCTAGTTCCTACCGCGAGTTCTATCACTTTTAAAACTTGGTGACTACTGATTACTTACGATGTCATTCCCCTACTGATGCAGTTTCTTTCGGCGGTGCTTTGTAGGCGTCGATTAATAAAAATACTCCTGTAACTATATGCATGATCATTCCTAGAACTGGAATCCAGCCAACACAGCTTGTAACAATACCTAAAATACTTCCGTGTTTATTTTCTTTTTCTTGAATAGAAAAAATAAGTGTAACAATATGTAATGCAAGCATAATCCAAAGCGGTGCCCACGCTAAAGACAGAATGATTGATCCTCCTAAGATAGGAATCCCAAGAAATGCTTCTATTCCCCCTGAAGTCCATTTTAATATTGTTGATATTTTCATGTACTTTCTCCTCCTTTCCTTCATTAATGCAAATAAAATACTTCGTCAAGTTTCCGAATAAAAACCCCTTTTTATTTTACCCCTTTCTACTATATCAAAAAAGAAACTGACCTTCCTTTATGAAGATCAGTTTTATTTTACTACTAACCACCACCGAGGGAATACATCTCGCTGGTGGAAGTATCACTTTATCCCGCAGTCACTGTCGGTAATCCCTCTCACTCTTCGGGAACCGACAGTATACTGCCCGATTTGTTCTACTAACCACCACCGAGGGAAAGCACCTCGCTGGTGGAAGTATCACTTTATCCCGCAGTCACTGTCGGTAATCCCTCTTATTCTTCGGGAACCGACAGTATACTGCCCGATTTGTTCTACTAACCACCACCGAGGGAAAGCACCTCGCTGGTGGAAGTATCACTTTATCCCGCAGTCACTGTCGGTAATCCCTCTCACTCTTCGGGAACCGACAGTATACTGCCCGATTTGTTCTACTAACCACCACCGAGGGAAAGCACCTCGCTGGTGGAAGTATCACTTTACCTGTTTAATAAGCTACCTACATAACGCAGTAGTTCATTGGCTGATGTTGAGTTGTATCCATGTTCATCGATTAGACGAGCAACTACTTCATTGATTTTTTTCAATTGCTGTTCATCTGGTGTTTTGGAAGAAGTAGTGATTTTCACAACGTCTTTCAAATCAGCAAAGAGTTTTTTCTGAATCGCCTCACGTAAACGATCATGTGAATTATAGTCGAATCTTTTTCCTTTTCGTGCATATGCGGAAATACGGATAAGAATCTCTTCACGGAATGCTTTTTTCGCATTTTCACTAATACCAATCTGTTCTTCAATCGAACGCATAAGCTTTTCATCTGGATTAATTTCTTCTCCAGTCAATGGATCATGTAACTTCGCTCTGTTACAATAGGCCTCCACATTATCTAGATAATTATCCATAAGCGTTTTCGCTGATTCTTCATACGAATAAACAAATGCTTTCTGCACTTCTTTTTTCGCAATATCATCATACTCTTTTCTTGCAAGTGAGATGAAATTTAAGTACTTCTCTCGGAGTTCTTGTGTGATCGAAGGATGCTGATCCAATCCCTCTTTTAATGAACGTAATACATCTAAAGCATTAATTGTCGGAATTTCTTTACGAATAATCGTAGAGGAAATTCGGTTAATAACATAACGAGGGTCAATACCGCTCATTCCCTCATCCTGGTATTCTTTTTTCATTTCATCTACATCCGCTGAATTAAATCCTTCTACATTCTCACCATCGTATAAACGCATCTTTTTAATTAAATCAATATCTCCTCGCTTTGGTTCTTTCATGCGTGTGAGAATGGTAAACATCGCGGCAACCCTCAATGTATGAGGAGCAATATGAACATCTGATACATCACTTTCCTGAATCATCTTTTCATAGATTTTCTCTTCTTGTGTCACTTTTAAGTTATACGGAACAGGCATTACGATAATACGCGAATGCAATGCTTCATTTTTCTTATTCGAAATAAACGAACGATACTCTGTTTCATTTGTATGTGCAACAATAAGTTCATCTGCCGAAATTAATGCAAATCGTCCAGCCTTAAAGTTTCCTTCCTGTGTAAGGGAAAGTAAGTGCCAAAGAAACTTTTCATCACATTTTAACATCTCCTGGAACTCCATAAGACCACGGTTTGCTTTATTCAATTCTCCATCAAAACGATATGCTCTCGGATCGGATTCCGAACCGTATTCAGCAATCGTTGAAAAGTCGATACTACCAGTTAAGTCAGCAATATCTTGAGATTTTGGATCGGACGGACTGAATGTACCAATCCCCACTCGTTTATCTTCTGAGAAAAAGATTCTTTCAACAAGAACATCTTCAATTCTTCCTTGGTATTCTTTTTCTAATCTCATCGCATTAAGTGGTGACAAGTTTCCTTCAATTCTAATCCCATACTCTTCATAAAAATCATCCCTTAAATGATGCGGAATTAAATGAAGTGGATCTTCATGCATCGGACAGCCTTTAATGGAAAAAATTGCACCTTTATCAGTTCTTGCATACGCCTCTAGCCCTCTTTTTAACATAGCAACTAATGTAGATTTACCCCCACTTACCGGCCCCATCAATAGTAAGATTCTTTTACGAACATCCAGTCGTTTTGCTGCTGGATGAAAATACTCTTCCACTAATCTTTCTAGTGCTTCCTCTAAACCAAACAACTGTTGATTAAAAAACTTATATTTTCGTTTCCCGTCATGCTCCTCGACTCCAGCATCCTTAATCATATTGTATACCCTGGAGTGAGCTGATTGGGCAATCCAAGGCTTCTCCTTCAAAATTTCCAAATACTGTCCAAATGTCCCTTCCCACTTCAGCTTTTCTTCTTCTTCACGAAAGTTTTCAATTTTTCCTAAAATATCCATAAGGACCTCCCCTATCGCTTGATGAGAGACGATTAATATACTCTATGCGCTTGGTCAAATGAACATGCTAAAGAAGCGAGATTTCTTGAAACGTTTTCCTTCTGTCATACAATTGCCAGAAAAAAACTCACGAGAACATTCACATACATAAAAAAATAGGCTATACTAAAAAAAGATTATGTAATAACGGCAAAAAGGGAGGATTACATAAATGGGTACTATTTTAATTTTAGGTGTTTCTGTAGCCTTTTTAACAGCTATTTTCACTGCTGGTTACAATGATAAACCTGGCTCAAATTAACTATTGAAAAAGGACTGACTATTTTAAGTCAGTCCTTTTCATTGCTTTGTTCTAAGTTAGTGCTTGCCCTTTTATTTTTACCTTTTATTAAATCCCTTACCTTCAACAAATTCTTTCATATACATTCTATGACGATTTGTCAGCATCTTGGCCATCTGTCCTGTCCAGCTATCGCTTCTTTTACCATTTGTTCTCTCTTTGTAATAACTCGAAACAATTTCATTATATTCATCTAGTTCTTTCTTCATTTCCACCTCTTGTGATTGGTACGAGTCCTCATGATAAACATGACGATAAGGTAGTCTCGGTTTTACATCTGTCTCTTTATCAGGATATCCTACAGCAAGACCAAATAACGGGACAACACGCTCAGGTAGGTTTAATAACTCACTTACTGCATATAAATCATTGCGAATACCACCAATATAACAAATGCCCAGTCCCATTGATTCTGCTGCAACAGCGGCATTTTGAGCTGCTAATGCAGCATCAATTAGAGCTACCATAAATTTTTCCGTGCTTTCGATAGACGGGATAACATCTCCGCTTTCCCATTCTCCAATTTTTTCATGACGATAAAGGTCTGCACAAAATACAAAAAAATGTCCGTTATTGGCAACATAGCTTTGACCGCCAGCTATTTCAGCTAGCTGTTCTTTTTTTTGCTCATCTTTTACCCCGATGATTGAATACGCTTGAATATAACTTGACGTACTTGCTGCCTGTGCACTTTTCACTAGTGTTTCTATTTGTTGATCTGTTAATTTTTTCTCTTTAAACTTACGAATTGATTTGTGGTTTAATATTGTTTCAATAGTAGCGTTCACTTCCATCTCCCCTTTTGCTAATTCTACCTCTTATTATAGGCAAATAACACGGGGAACGAAAAGCAGCTTGCTTACTTAATGACAAAAGTCTTATAAATAAGAAAAAAGAGAACTGACCTTTTATGGCAGTCAGTCCTCCTCTTCCTATAATAAACCTGGATAATTTTGCTGTCTTAACGCTTCATATATAAGAATTGCTGCTGTATTAGAGAGATTCAATGAGCGAACATTATCATTCATTGGTATACGTAAACAACGATCCATGTTTTGTTCAATCACTTCATCCGGCAATCCCGTTGTTTCCCTTCCAAAAAGGAAGAAATAGTCTTTTTCTAATTTACTGTAATCAAAAGTTGTATGTGGTTTTTTTCCATACTTTGTTAAATAAAAGAATTCTCCACCTTCATTTTTCTCAAAAAATTCTTCAATGGAATCATAATAGACGATATTCACAAATTCCCAATAATCAAGCCCTGCTCTTTTTAACATTTTATCGTCTGTGGAAAAACCTAATGGACGAATTAAGTGCAGTGTCGTGTCCGTTGCTGCACATGTTCTTGCGATATTTCCTGTATTAGCGGGGATCTCTGGTTGATATAAAACAACATGTACTCCCATGATATAAGTCACCTCATCTATAGATTAACACTTTTACCAGTATACCTTTTTCAATACCGGTGCAATTGTTGAACAAACTCTATGTGACATTATACCATTTCTACTCCAATCGACAATACTCAACGATCGTCAACAATAGTAAAAAATTTATATTTTATATTATCTGTGTACGCAGTAGAATCTTCATAATTCCAATAACGCATCCTACTATTTGTCGTATGGGCATTAACTAGTGGCATTCCCTTTGCATCTTTTGCTGTAACAATTGTCGTATGATCATACCTTCCATCTCCTTGAAAGTCATAACAAATTACGTCACCAAGTTTTAGTTCCTCAGGGCTATTTACCTCTTTTCCCCTTAAACCGACCTTAGAAGAAGGTATGTACCACCTTAAGGAGTTTGCAACCGTCCAACTATAGCTCCAATTATTGTTTCGCATCCACCAGCCTTTGCTTCGATTCGGATAGCCTCTCATCGGAGCATTCCCTGCATGCAAACATTGTGAAATGTAATTCGTACAATCCACATCAAATTTTTTATATACAGGATTATAACTATTCCACCATTTTTCAGCGTACTGTACTGCTCGTAAACGATCATATTGATAGTTCGAGCGTTCTTCTACATTATCTAAAACCTCTTCCTCTAGTATCTCCTTGTTTTCTTCCCCTAATTTAGAAATCTCAATATCTTGACCTAAATAATTTTTTTGAAAAAGTGCATATCTACTCTCTACTTCTTCCTCCATATACAAATGTGTTCCTTGTTTTATTAAAAACTTATAATGCACATCATAGAATACATCCTTACCCAATTCCTTGTTATGGATAGAATTTATTTTCCCCTTTGCTTCTACCTTCACAATTTCAGCCTGTCTTTTCGAGAACAATTGTAGTTTTCTTTGGATTTTTTCTTCTTGCTCACTGTTACCATCACTATTTGTGTAATCAGCAACATACCGCTCTACTTGTTGTATTAATCGATTTCTTATCATTTGTTTCCCTCCTTACTTTATCTGTATGAAAGGAAAAAAATAAAAAAACCTAATGAATAGTAACTCATTAGGTAAAACAATACATTTTTATTATAAATTCTTTTCTACTAGATCGTTGTTTTAACTTGTAAATTCTGTCCGTTGACCTCCGTTAAAAACAACAACCTTTATAAAAATAGCATTATGGTAAAATTAGCTCTAAACCTTTTTCTATCTCTTTCAATACGTCCTCGTCTGTTTCTCTTTGTTTTAATTGAATCAAAGCTTCCTCTGCCTGTCTCCCACCTATTTTTCCTAATGCCCAGGCAGCCGTGCCTCTAATAACAGGTCGAACATCCTCATTCATTACTTTTATAAGGTCTTCCACCGCCGTATCATCTTTATAATGAGCAAGTGCAATAATAGCATTTCTCTGAATGGGCTTTTTCCCTCTCCATGATCCAGAAATATACCCATATTTCTCCTTAAACTCTCGATTACTTATTGATAATAGAGGTTTAAGCAGTGGCTTGGCAATCTCGGGATCCGGTTCCATTTCTTCATGAAAATGAAAATCCTTGCCTTTATTTTCAGGACATACCGTTTGACACGTATCACATCCATAAATTCGATTGCCTATTTTTATACGATACTCGTCTGCAAGGAATCCTTTTGTTTGGGTCAGGAATGCAATACAACGCTGCGCATCCAATTGCCCACCTTGCACAAGCGCTCCCGTTGGACAAACGTCAACACATTTATTACATGTACCACATTGGTCTTCCATTGGCTCATCCGGTTCAAATGGTAAGTTTGTAATCATCTCTCCCAAATAAACATAGGAACCAAACTCAGGAGTTATCACTGAGCAGTTTTTACCGCTCCAGCCAATTCCTGCCCGCTCTGCAACCGCCCGATCAACCAGTTCTCCAGTGTCAACCATCGACTCACATCGTGCATTAGGAATTCTTGATTGTATATATTCCTCAAGCTTTGCTAAGCGGTCTCTTAAAACAACATGATAATCCGTTCCCCATGAAGCCCTGCAAAAAATACCTCTTCGCTCACCTCTTTTACTTTGAGGAGCATCTTTCATCCTTGACGGATAAGCAAGTGCGATTGCGATAATAGATTTTGGCTCATTAAAAATGAGAGATGGCTCTGTTCTTTTCTCTATATCACTTTCTTCAAAACCCGATTGAAATCCTAACATTTCTTGCCTTATCAACCTATTCTTCATAGTGGAAAAACTATTCGCAGTAGTAAATCCTATTTTGTCTATCCCTATTTGTTTGCTGTACTCAATAATGTCTTTTTTTAATGAATCAAAATCCATTAACATTCCCTCCTTTCAATTTGGTGAGTCAAATAACGTGAAACTTCCATCAGTTGCTTTTACATCCTTCATTAAGAGTTACTGTCCAATAATCCGGATATATGAAATTAGACCCTGTACTATGATAAACTATTTTAAACGAAAACGGGAGGAAAAATCATTGGAAATTAAGATTAATTCTTCAATTTGCACGAAAGTACCAGAAATAAAAATCGGATTTATTCATTATGAAAATATCAAAGTTGATGCATCTCCACAAATGTTAAAAGGCAGACTTCAATTATTTCAGGAGTCCATTTTCTTTGACTTACAAGACAAGCCTCTGACTGATGTAGAAGGGATAAAAGAATGGAGACAAACCTTCAAAAAAACTGGTAAAGACCCTAACCGCTATCGTCACTCTGCCGAAGCACTATACAGACGAATAAAAAAACAGAATTACCTTAGCACAATTAATTCTGCAATTGACCTAAACAACTTCTTTTCCCTTCAATATGAAGTACCAATAGGCATTTATGACTTAGATAAATTAACAGGAAAAGAGATTCAGTTGAAAATAGCCAGTGAGAGCGAAACCTATACAGGACTGAACGGCAGGGAAAACTCGTTAGAAAACTTAATTGTGTCCTGTGACCAGAAAGGTGCGTTTGGAAGTCCCTTCGTCGACTCAGATAGGGCTCCAGTTAATAACTGTACAAAAAATGCGATTCAGATTGTTTATTTAAAGCCTTCCCTTTCAATAGAGGAAGCAAACAGACTAACAGATTCATTAATGAAAATGTTCTTACAGATCCACGGCGGCTCTGGTACATATAAAGTTGTTAGTTGCTGATAGCAGAGCTATTAGCTATAATAAACCAGCCGAGAAGAGGATTGGAATATCCTCTTCTCGGCTGGTTTTCTTTATTCCATATCCATCCCATGACTACTAGCTATAATTCTAGCAAAATGAGTATTCAAGTTTTACAGCGCGCAAAATGCCCCCTCGATAAATAATATTGGCACCTAGATCTATCGCTAGTGACATTGTCATAGGATGTAAAAATCGAGAAGATAGTATCAACAAAAAACGCAGTATCTCATCAGTGAAAAATGAAATACTGCGTAATAATTTTATGTATTGGAGCGGGTGATGGGAATCGAACCCACGACATCAGCTTGGAAGGCTGAGGTTTTACCATTAAACTACACCCGCGGGTGAAAAGATGGTACCGGTGGCCGGGGTCGAACCGGCACTCCAGAAGGAACACGATTTTGAGTCGTGCGCGTCTGCCAATTCCGCCACACCGGCATCTTTTGGAGGCGGCAACCGGATTTGAACCGGTGATAAAGGTTTTGCAGACCTCTGCCTTACCACTTGGCTATGCCGCCTTAATTTTGGAGCGGAAGACGGGATTCGAACCCGCGACCCCCACCTTGGCAAGGTGGTGTTCTACCACTGAACTACTTCCGCATACTGGGCTAGCTGGATTCGAACCAGCGCATGACGGAGTCAAAGTCCGTTGCCTTACCGCTTGGCTATAGCCCATTAATAATAACTAGTATATGTCACATTGTTTCAATGTGTGACTATGTATGGGGCGATTGATGGGAATCGAACCCACGAATGTCGGAGCCACAATCCGATGCGTTAACCACTTCGCCACAACCGCCATAATAATTGGCAGGGGTAGTAGGAATCGAACCCACACCGGAGGTTTTGGAGACCTCTGTTCTACCTTTAAACTATACCCCTATGAATAATGGTGGAGGGGGGCAGATTCGAACTGCCGAACCCGAAGGAGCGGATTTACAGTCCGCCGCGTTTAGCCACTTCGCTACCCCTCCATATTGCTATATGGTGCCGGCAAGAGGACTTGAACCCCCAACCTACTGATTACAAGTCAGTTGCTCTACCAGTTGAGCTACACCGGCGATATATAGAATAATTAAAAATCATTTATTTGTTTAAAGTGGTGGCTCAGGACGGAATCGAACCGCCGACACATGGATTTTCAGTCCATTGCTCTACCAACTGAGCTACTGAGCCATAATTTACAGTTAAATAATGGCGGTCCGGACGGGACTCGAACCCGCGACCTCCTGCGTGACAGGCAGGCATTCTAACCAGCTGAACTACCGGACCATATTCGGTTTTCACTTTATTGAAAACCTGGTATTGCGGGGGCAGGATTTGAACCTGCGACCTTCGGGTTATGAGCCCGACGAGCTACCAGACTGCTCCACCCCGCGACGATTAAAATAAAATGGTGGAGGATGACGGGATCGAACCGCCGACCCCCTGCTTGTAAGGCAGGTGCTCTCCCAGCTGAGCTAATCCTCCAATATGTAAATGGTGACCCGTACGGGATTCGAACCCGTGTTACCGCCGTGAAAGGGCGGTGTCTTAACCGCTTGACCAACGGGCCATCTTAAGTATTAATATGGCGGAGAGCAAGGGATTTGAACCCTTGAGACAGCGTTGACCGTCTACACGATTTCCAATCGTGCTCCTTCGACCACTCGGACAGCTCTCCTTATGGCTCCGCAGGCAGGATTCGAACCTGCGACCGATCGGTTAACAGCCGATAGCTCTACCACTGAGCTACTGCGGAACGTTTGCCTGGCAACGTCCTACTCTCGCAGGGGGAGATCCCCCAACTACCATTGGCGCTGAAGAGCTT
>NZ_JBHUMF010000034.1:0-79471 GCF_042684945.1 Bacillus seohaeanensis
CGAGAGTAGGACGTTGCCAGGCAAAATGAGAAAAACAGCCCTTAATGGAGCTGTTTTTTTGTTATGGAAAAAATGATACAATGCGACTTATTCCATTAGAGTCGTAGGTTAGTTGAATGATAATTTCAAAAAGTTGTTGTTGAGTTAACGTAAAACTGGTAAAATCATGTAAAGTATTTTTCAGAGGAGGTAAAAAATGATTAAATACCCATTCTTAGAAAAAGGGGCAACCATAGGAGTAACAGCACCTTCATCTGGAGTACAAGTTGAATTACATGATATGTTTAAACTTGCATGTAGCCGCATGGAGAAAAAGGGGTTTAAGGTTATTTGTGGAGATACTGTTTGGACTCAAAACAAGGCCAAATCATCTTCTGCTAAAAAGCGTGCAGATGAGTTTAATGAAATGATGCAAAACGATAAAGTTGATATCATTATTCCTCCTTGGGGTGGAGAGCTTTTGATTGAGATATTAGAATATATTGATTTTGAAAATATGGGTGAAAAGTGGATATTAGGTTATTCAGATACAAGTGCATTGTTACTGGCCATCACTTTAAAAACTGGAATAGCAACTGCTCATGGAACTAATATAGTTGATTTAAGGGGAGACTATTCGGATGATACGACAGCAATGTGGCAGTCTGTCTTATCAACGAATACTGGAGAATCAATTATCCAATATTCTTCAGCAAAATACCAAAAAGAATGGCAGCATAATACCCCTTCCCCTTGTGTGTTTCATCTCACAGAACCAACATATTGGAAAACTACGTCTAATAATAGTGTAAAGGTACAGGGGCGGTTGCTTGGTGGATGTATAGATGTAATAAGGCATTTGATTGGCACACCATTTGGGGATCTACAAGGTTTCCAAAAGCAATTTTTCAATGATGAGCCTGCGCTATGGTATTTTGAAAATTGCGGGTTAACTACAACGGATTTGCGTAGGTCATTAGTACAAATGAAGTTAGCAGGTTGGTTTGAAAAATGTTCAGGTATTATGTTTGGTCGAAGTTCTGCCAATCACCCTGTTGGAAATTATTCGGTTGAGGATGTCTATAAAGAACTTTCTTTTGAACTTCAAATACCAATTATTTATGATATTGATTGTGGGCACGTCCCTCCGCAAATCACATTCATTAATGGAGCTTATGCCGAAGTAAAAGTAGAAGACGGAAAAGGGACCATTTTGCAACATTTTAAGTAGTGAGTCAGACAGATTTTGTATATTATTTCTCTTTAACTACCGGAAGTAAGAGTAGATATTGTTGTTGATGCAACTAGATAAATTAAACAGGGAGCGATTGTTAAGTAAAAGACAATCGCTTTTTTATTAATGTGAAAATGAACTTTTTGAGTAGAAATTAAGCTAAAAAAACAGACTGGTCATTAAGCCAGTCTGTTTCATTTATTATTCTTTAAGAAGTTCAATATCTTCCCCATCAACATTGTCAATTTTTCCATCAATTGTTCCCTCGGTTAGGCTATCACTAGCTTGTTCATGGGTCATTGCTAATCCCAAGGAAAGCTCGTCTGTTTTGTTGTAGTCATCAGATTGATAATACCGTCCTGCGAGGTCGGTTGATTTTGCATTTCGTTTTTTAGCCATGGTAGTAAGTCACTCCTTAGTCATTTTCTGTGTATGGATCATGTTCATATGCAGGGAGATCCCCGAAGGTTGTCATGATTCCTTCATCATCTAGAGAGTTTTCATACTCTTCATGCTGGTTGTTTGGGTAAATAGTTATATTTTTTCCATCGATGTCATTACCGACAAAGTTCTCGTAATCCTCTACATAACCAACATTTTCTTCATAATCTAAATAGGTGTCATTGTAGTCGGCAGGAGGTACAGTAAAGTCAGAAGGAGTCTCTGAGGTTCCCCACTGAGCTACTGTTTGCCAGCTGTCTTCAGCATCAAAACTTACATTTTCGTCTTCTTCGTCTTTGTAGAATTTCCCAAATGGAGGCATAAGGACTCCTTCCTCTATTGGGCGATTATGAGAGACGGTTTGATCTAAGCTATGTTCCTTACAATATAATGTTGTTGGAATGGCTTCTAGCCTTTCCAGTGGTATTTCCTTATGACATTTCAAACATACCCCGTAAGTGCCATTTTCCATTGCTTGTAGAGCTTGCTGAACTTCTTCTAGTTCATAATCTAAATGTTGATGTAAGGCAATATCCTTTTCACGTTCATAAAGGGCTGAACCTTCATCTGCAGGGTGATTATCATAACTTGACAATTCCCCCATTGATTCGTGGTAATGTCCTCTATCTAAATCAAAGTAATCATTTTCTTCTTGTCTTTTATTAATACTCTTTTCAAGATTGATCAGTTTTGAACGGAAGGTAGATAATTGCTGTGAGTTTAAAGCCATAGTTAACAATCCTTCCTTAATAAAGTTTCTTCTCGCTTAGTATGAACCAGAACTAGTGAAAAATGATTGTTAAATCGTCTTTAAAGTGGGGTATTTATCCACTATGGAGTATATTTGGTATTAAATAAAAGTGAAAAGAACAACATACACTATAATTAAATTGATGAAAAATTTATAAGAGGTCCGTCCCTCATTACGGTGGTGTACCAAAGTATCTAGGGGACAGCCTGCAAAATTTGTTGGATTTTTTTTATGGATTTTTAGCAATAAAGTAGTTCGCAAACATAAAAATCTCTAGTAAAATAAAGACTTAATTTCAGTATCAATAAGGAGGATTTTTATTGTTAGATAATAGCTTGGTCATGGTCGCCATTATTTTAATTATTAATATTGTGTACGTTTCCTTTTTTACAATACGGATGATTTTAACGTTAAAAGGGTACCGTTATGTTGCCGCTTTTGTGAGTATGTTTGAAGTGGTTATCTATGTAGTTGGACTAGGCTTGGTGCTTGATAACCTTAATGAAATACAAAATTTAGTTGCGTATGCCGTAGGTTATGGTTTAGGTGTTATTGTTGGTATGAAGATTGAGGAGAAGCTTGCGCTTGGTTATATAACAGTTAATGTTATTACAAAAGAGTATGATAAATCTCTTCCACAGGAACTGCGTGCAAAAGGGTATGGTGTTACAAATTGGGAAGCAAATGGTTTGGAAGGTAGCCGAATGGCGTTGCAGATTCTTACACCTAGAAAGTATGAGATGAAGCTATATGATACGATTAAGGAGCTCGATCCTAAAGCGTTTATTATCGCCTATGAACCAAAAGCGATTCATGGCGGCTTCTGGGTAAAAGCAGTAAGAAATATACGTAAGAGAAAGGTTGAATCATGAGTAAAAAAAAGCAATTATTTGAAGTGGCAGAAAAGGAAACAATTAATCAGTGTCTTGATAGGATGAGCGAGGCCGGTTATATGCCAGTAAGAAGAATGGAAAAGCCGGTTTTTGAGGAGAAAATAGTAAATGGTAAAAAAGAGCATGTACCTGTTAAACAAACAATTGTATTCGAAGGAAGGAAAATAGAATCGTAATACTACGAAACACGAACATTAATTTTCAGACATTTATTATTGTTCGATTTTTACATTGACAGTTACTAGTTTCCGCGTTATGATGGAGTCAATTGAAACGAAACCCCTCATATAATAGTGGGAATATGGCCCACGAGTTTCTACCTGACCACCGTAAACGGTCGGACTATGAGGGAAAGTAGCTGTCGGGATACGACATGTTAGTGGACCCTTGCTATAGAAACGGTCACTTTCAAAAAATACCCGAATTAACTGCTTTCTCTCATAAAGAGAACAGTTAATTCGGGTATTTTTTTATAGATATGGATGAATTTAATAGATCCTAATCACTGTTTAGGAGGTTGACGAATGGAGCCGAACGTGGGAGTTATTATGGGAAGTACATCGGATTGGGAAACAATGAAATATGCTTGTGAAGTGTTGGATGAACTTGGCGTTAATTACGAGAAAAAAGTGGTTTCCGCGCATAGAACTCCAGATTATATGTTTGAGTATGCAGGTACTGCAAGAGAAAGAGGCATAAAGGTAATTATTGCAGGGGCTGGCGGTGCTGCCCATCTTCCAGGTATGGTAGCGGCTAAAACAACATTACCTGTTATAGGAGTCCCCGTTCAATCAAAAGCACTGAATGGACTTGATTCACTATTATCCATAGCTCAAATGCCAGGCGGTGTACCAGTTGCTACAGTAGCGATAGGAAAGGCAGGAGCTACAAATGCAGGGCTGCTTGCTTCTCAAATCTTATCAATAGAGGATTCTAATTTGGCCGGTTTACTTGATAATCGTCGTGAACAATTACGGGAAAAAGTGATGGAAAGCAGTGATGAGCTTGTTTAAAAAAACAATTTTACCAGGGCAAACAATTGGGATAATTGGTGGTGGCCAGTTAGGTAGGATGATGGCAATTTCTGCAAAGCAAGCGGGATTCAGAGTTGCTGTTCTTGATCCTTCCCCTAACTCTCCATGTGCACAAGTGGCGGATGTCATTATTACTGCACAGTATGACCATTATGATGCACTGTATCGATTAGCAGAAGAATGCGCGGTCATTACATATGAATTTGAAAATATTGATTACGAAGCATTAAAGTGGCTCAATGAACGTGCTTATATTCCACAAGGTGCGGAGTTAATAAGAATTACACAGGATCGGATCCAGGAAAAGGCTGCGCTAAGCCTTGCAGGAGTGGAGGTAGCTCCTTATGCAGTAATCAACCAATTCACAGACATCTATGATAATATAGAAAAGCTTGGGCTTCCTGCCGTTTTAAAAACGTCAAGGGGCGGTTACGATGGAAAAGGACAATATGTTATTAAGGAAGAGAAGGATATAGAAGAAGCATGTAAGTTGCTTGAAAGCGGTCCATGTGTTCTTGAAAAATGGATTCCTTTTGAAAAAGAAATATCAGTGATTGTTACGAGGAATGGTAGCGGGGAGCTAACCCATTTTCCTGTAGTTGAAAATATTCATATAGATAACATTTTACACCAGACTATTGCACCGGCAAGGGTTGATGATTCTGTTTTCTCTAAAGCGGTTAGTATGGCAAGAATGATAAGTGAAACATTGGATCTAGTTGGGACATTAGCCATTGAAATGTTTTTAACTAGTGACGGAACTATCTATATAAATGAGTTAGCTCCACGGCCACATAATTCAGGACATTATACGATTGAAGCATGCGACCATTCTCAATTTTCCCATCATATTCGGGCAATCTGTAATTGGCCATTGGAACAACCATCTTTATTAAAGAACGCTGTGATGGTTAACCTATTAGGGGAGCATTTGGAAGAGGCTATAAAAGAAATTCCTTCTAATCCGCAATGGTTCTTCCATCTATACGGAAAGGACGCAGCAAAGCACAAGCGGAAAATGGGACATATTACAGTCCTGACAGATAACTTGGATGATACGTTAGCAAGTTTGGATGATTCAAGTATATGGAAGGAAAAAGAAAAAATCGGAGGTAATGAGGAATGATTGAACGTTATACTCGTCCGGAAATGGGAGCGATTTGGACAGAAGAAAATCGTTTTCAGGCATGGTTAGAAGTAGAAATTTTAGCGTGTGAAGCGTGGGCGGAATTGGGGGACATTCCAAAAGAGGATGTAGCTAAGATCCGTGAAAAAGCTGGATTTGATGTGAATAGAATTAAAGAAATTGAAGAAGAAACACGACATGATGTCGTAGCTTTTACAAGAGCAGTTTCGGAAACATTAGGCGAAGAAAGAAAATGGGTTCATTACGGATTAACTTCCACTGACGTAGTGGATACTGCACTTTCTTATATTATTAAGCAAGCAAATGAAATTTTGCTAAAAGATCTAGAGAATTTTGTTGAGATCTTAAGAAATAAAGCAATTGAACATAAGCACACTGTCATGATGGGAAGAACGCATGGTGTTCATGCAGAGCCGACAACTTTCGGCTTGAAGCTGGCACTTTGGTATGAAGAAATGAAGCGAAACTTAGACCGTTTTAAGGATGCAGCACGCGGAGTAGAGTTCGGAAAAATTTCAGGTGCTGTTGGTACATATGCAAATATTGATCCATTCGTGGAGAAATATGTTTGCGAAAAGCTTGGAATTACACCGGCGCCTGTTTCCACGCAAACATTACAGCGAGATCGCCATGCACATTATATGAGTACAATCGCTTTAATTGCAACGTCGATTGAAAAGTTTGCTGTGGAAATTCGTGGTTTGCAAAAGAGTGAAACACGAGAAGTGGAAGAGTTCTTCGCAAAAGGACAAAAGGGTTCATCTGCAATGCCTCATAAACGTAATCCAATTGGTTCCGAGAATATGACTGGGATGGCACGTGTTATTAGAGGCTATATGATGACTGCTTACGAGAATGTGCCATTATGGCACGAACGCGACATTTCTCACTCTTCAGCAGAACGTGTCATTTTACCTGATGCAACGATTGCATTGAACTATATGTTAAACCGTTTTGGTAACATCGTTAAGAACTTAACGGTATTCCCGGAAAACATGAAACGTAACATGGACCGTACATTAGGTCTAATCTATTCACAACGCGTTTTATTGGCACTAATTGATAAAGGGATGGCACGTGAGGCTGCATATGACACGGTGCAGCCAAAAGCGATGGAAGCGTGGGAAAAACAAGTCCCATTCCGTTCACTGGTAGAAGCAGACGAAACAATCTCGTCCAAACTATCACCGGCGGAAATTGACGACTGCTTCGACTACAACTATCACTTAAAGCACGTAGACACCATTTTCGAACGCTGCGGCTTATAAGTTAGAGGTCCGTCCCTCATCGCGTTAAAGCGTTAGTTCATTCGGGGACGGACCTCCACAATTGGATAGAGAGGGATTTTTGGGGGTCCTTCTCTTTTTTTAATAATTCGTAGACAGAACATTCCTAATTTTATGAATTAAGGGGGCTTTTAGGATGGAGAAGGGGTCCATACTTTATGAGGGAAAGGCAAAGCGAATTTATACAACGGTGGAGGAAGAGGTAGTTTGGGTAGAGTATAAAAACTCTGCAACTGCTTTTAATGGGGAGAAGAAAACGGATATTGAAGGCAAAGGAGCTTTAAATAACAAGATTACGAGTTTACTATTTTCAAAGCTTCAGGAGCAGGGGATTGAAAGTCACTTCATGGAAAAGATTTCGGATCATGAGCAGCTTGTCAAACGGGTAGCTATTATTCCGCTCGAAGTGGTTGTCCGTAATGTAGCGGCAGGTAGTCTTTCAAAGCGAATTGGCTTAGAGGAAGGTACACCTCTAAAGCAGACAATTGTTGAGTTTTACTATAAAAATGATGAGCTTGGAGATCCGCTTTTAACGGATGAACATATCGATTTATTACAGCTCGCCACTCAGGATGAGCGTCAGGAGTTAAAACAAAAAGCTCTTCAAGTGAACGATTTCCTAAAAACGTTATTCGATGATATCGGTGTTCGCTTAATAGATTTCAAGCTGGAATTTGGAAAAGATGCAGAGGGACATATACTTCTTGCTGATGAAATTTCACCAGATACATGCCGGCTATGGGATAAAGAAACGAATCAAAAGCTGGATAAAGATGTGTTCAGAAGAGATTTAGGAAGCTTAACGGATGTTTACCAAATAATATTAGAACGATTGGGAGGAAGTAAACTATGTACAAAGTAAAGGTTTATATCACATTAAGAGAAAGTGTTCTAGATCCACAAGGAAGTGCAGTTAAGCAAGCACTTCACAGCATGAGTTTTAATGAAGTAGAGGATGTCCGTATCGGAAAATATATGGAGCTAACTATTCCATCTACAGTGAAAAATGTGGAAGAGACGGTTGAAGAAATGTGTCATAAACTACTGGCTAACCCAGTTATTGAGGACTACCGTTATGAGATAGAGGAGAGTGTCGCTCAATGAAATTTGCTGTCATAGTATTTCCTGGTTCTAACTGTGATATTGATATGTACCACGCAATTAAGGATGAAATTGGTGAGGAAGTAGACTACGTTTGGCACGATGCTGATAATCTAGAAAACTATGATGCAATTCTTTTGCCTGGGGGATTCTCTTACGGAGATTACCTTCGTTCAGGTTCGATTGCCCGCTTTTCCAATGTAATGAAGGAAGTAATAAAAGTAGCAAATGCAGGTAAGCCTGTTCTTGGTGTATGCAATGGATTCCAAATTTTACTAGAAGCAGGGTTGCTACCAGGTGCAATGAGAAGAAACGAATCCCTTAAATTCGTTTGTAAAACGCTCGGGCTTACTGTTGAAAATAATGAAACACTTTTCACAAATGGTTATGAAAACAAAGAAGTAATCCAAATTCCAGTTGCACATGGAGAAGGAAACTTTTTCTGTGACCAAGACCAACTAGAAAAGCTTCAACAAAACAACCAAATTGTTTTTACGTATGCGAGTGAAAATCCAAATGGCAGTGTTGCTGATATCGCAGGCATAACAAATGAAAAGGGGAATGTACTTGGAATGATGCCGCATCCTGAAAGAGCGATGGACACATTACTAGGCAGTGAAGATGGAAAAAAACTATTTCAATCAATTGTGAAGTACTGGAGGGAAAAACATGTCGTTAATGCTTGAACCGACTGCAGCACAAGTAAAAGAAGAAAAACTTTACCGTGAAATGGGCTTGACGGATGAAGAGTTTAGTATGGTGGAAGACATTCTTGGAAGAACACCGAACTATACAGAAACAGGGTTATTTTCTGTCATGTGGTCAGAGCACTGTAGCTATAAAAACTCTAAGCCAGTCTTAAGTAAGTTTCCCACAAAAGGTGAAAGAGTACTTCAAGGACCAGGTGAAGGAGCGGGAATTGTTGATATTGGAGACGATCAAGCAGTTGTATTCAAAATTGAAAGTCACAATCACCCATCAGCGATTGAGCCTTACCAAGGTGCGGCAACAGGTGTCGGCGGTATTATACGGGATGTTTTTTCGATGGGGGCAAGACCTATTGCACTCCTCAACTCTCTTCGCTTTGGAGAGTTGGATTCTTCTCGTGTTCAGTATCTCTTTAAAGAGGTAGTGGCAGGAATTGCTGGTTACGGGAACTGTATTGGCATTCCGACAGTTGGAGGAGAAGTTCAGTTCGATGCTTGCTATGAGGGGAACCCGTTAGTAAATGCTATGTGTGTCGGTTTAATTGACCATAAGGATATTAAAAAAGGCCAGGCGCATGGAGTAGGAAATACGGTAATGTACGTTGGGGCAAAAACGGGTCGTGACGGAATTCACGGTGCAACCTTTGCTTCGGAGGAACTTGGAGAAGGAGCAGAAGAGAAACGCCCTGCCGTTCAAGTAGGCGATCCATTTATGGAAAAACTTTTAATCGAAGCATGCCTTGAACTTATCCAAAATGATGCATTAGTAGGAATCCAAGATATGGGGGCTGCTGGCTTAACAAGTTCAGCGGCAGAGATGGCGAGTAAGGCAGGTTCCGGTATCGAGATGAACTTAGACCTTGTTCCGCAGCGTGAAACGGGAATGACAGCTTATGAAATGATGCTGTCCGAGTCACAGGAACGCATGTTAATAGTTGTAGAAAAAGGGCGCGAGCAAGAAATTGTTGACCTTTTTTCCAAATATGATTTAGAAGCTGTTTCAATCGGAAAAGTAACAGATGATAAGAAGCTACGCCTGCTTCATAAAGGTGAAGTTGTGTCGGATGTTCCAGTTGACGCATTAGCAGAAGAAGCACCTGTTTATCATAAGCCTTCGAAGGAAGCTGCTTATTATCAAGAGTTTCAAAACATGGAGACACCGACACCAGTGGTCGAGGATTACAAAGAAACACTAGTGAAGTTATTACAGCAGTCAACGATTGCAAGTAAAGAGTGGGTGTATGATCAATACGATTATCAAGTTAGAACATCGACTGTTGTAACGCCTGGTTCTGACGCTGCCGTTGTCCGTATCCGTGGTACAAAAAAAGCTCTTGCTATGACAACAGACTGTAATTCTCGCTATCTTTACCTAGATCCGGAAGTCGGTGGGAAAATTGCTGTTGCAGAAGCTGCGAGAAACATTGTCTGTTCTGGTGGAATTCCATTGGCGATTACTGATTGCTTGAACTTTGGGAATCCAGAAAAACCAGAAATCTTCTGGCAAATTGAAAAAGCTGTGGAAGGGATGAGTGAGGCTTGCCGTGAACTTTCCACGCCGGTTATTGGTGGAAATGTTTCGCTTTATAACGAGTCAATGGGAACAGCAATTTACCCGACGCCAGTAGTTGGAATGGTTGGCCTTATTGAGGATATCGAACATATTACAACGCAGGACTTTAAACAAGCAGGAGATGCGATTTATTTAATTGGTGAAACAAAAAATGAATTTGGTGGTAGTGAACTTCAAAAAATGACAGACGGAAAAATTTCTGGCCAGTCACCTACTATTGATTTGGATGTTGAATTATGTCGCCAAATGCAGTTACTAGAAGCAATCCAAAAAGGTCTTGTTTCGTCAGCACATGATATTGCTGAAGGTGGTCTTGCCGTAGCGTTGGCGGAGTCAACTTTTAGCGGAAACGGTCTTGGTGCTACTGTAAACGTAACGGGAGACGATGTAACAGCAGAGCTTTTCAGTGAAACACAGTCTCGTTTTCTTGTTTCTGTAAAAGAAGAGAATAGGGAAGAATTTGAAAAAATCGTGAAGGATGCAAAGAGAATCGGAGAAGTTCAACACACACCTGAAATTAAAATTACGGACGGTAATGGAGAAGTTATTTTACAAGCCGGCACAGAAGAATTAGAAACAGCTTGGAAAGGAGCCATCCCATGCTTGCTGAAATAAAAGGGCTAAATGAAGAGTGTGGTGTCTTTGGTATTTGGGGGCACCCAAATGCGTCTCAAGTCACGTACTATGGATTACACAGTTTGCAGCATAGAGGCCAGGAAGGTACTGGTATTGTGGTTTCGGATGGAGAGAAATTACAAGGTCTTAAAGGGGAAGGTCTTGTAACGGAAGTTTTCCAAGAGGGTGCTTTAGATGACATGACAGGGAATGCCGCGGTTGGGCATGTCCGTTATGCGACAGCTGGGGGAGGCGGTTATGAAAATGTTCAACCACTGCTCTTCCACTCGCAAAGCGGAAGTCTTGCGTTAGCTCACAATGGTAATTTGGTGAATGCTAATGCATTAAAACATCATCTTGAAAGGCAAGGGAGTATTTTTCAAACAAGTTCCGACACGGAAGTACTAGCACACTTAATTAAGCGTAATGGATTTTCCACATTAAAAGATAGCGTCAAAAATGCTCTAACGATGTTAAAGGGGGCATATGCATTTGTGATTATGACCGAGACGGAAATGATGGTGGCGCTTGATCCACACGGTCTTCGTCCATTATCGCTTGGGAAAATTGGAGATGCCTATTGCGTAGCATCCGAAACATGCGCATTTGATATCGTTGGTGCGGAATATATACGGGACATAGAACCAGGGGAGCTTGTGATCATCAATGATGAGGGATTAACCTCAGAACGGTTTAGTATTTCTAGTGGATGTTCGATGTGTACAATGGAATATGTGTATTTTTCCAGACCGGACAGTAATATTAATGGAATCAATGTCCACTCAGCAAGAAAGCGGATGGGAATCCAATTAGCAAAAGAAGCGCCAATAGAGGCGGATGTCGTCACGGGTGTGCCAGATTCCAGTATTTCAAGTGCAATTGGGTACGCGGAAAGTTCAGGCATCCCATACGAATTGGGCCTGATTAAAAATCGCTACGTCGGTAGGACATTTATTCAGCCATCCCAATCACTTAGAGAACAAGGGGTTAAAATGAAGCTATCGCCTGTAAGGGGGGTAGTGGAAGGAAAACGTGTGGTAATGGTAGACGATTCGATTGTTAGAGGAACGACAAGTAAAAGAATTGTTAACATGCTGAAGGAAGCTGGTGCAAAAGAAGTTCATGTCTGCATAAGCTCACCTCCAATCAAAAATCCGTGTTTCTATGGAATTGATACTTCTTCACGTGAAGAATTAATTGCTTCCTCCCATTCAGTAGAAGAGATGAGAGAAATCATCGGTGCCGACTCTCTAACATTTTTAAGTGTAGAAGGCGTGTTGGATGCTGTTGGAAGAAATGACGCTTCTGAAAATAGGGGCCAATGTTTAGCATGTTTTACAGGTAAATACCCAACAGAGATTTATCCTGATACACTTCATCCTTATGAAAAAGAACTCGTTCGGTAGGAGGAATCGTAATGGCAAACGCATATCGTCAAGCAGGTGTGGATATTGAAGCAGGATATGAATCAGTTAATCGCATAAAAAAACATGTAGGAAGAACAGCTCGTCGTGGTGTACTCGGGCAATTAGGAAGCTTTGGTGGGATGTTTGATCTTTCTTCATTGAATTTAAAAGAACCAGTACTTGTCTCAGGAACGGATGGGGTTGGGACGAAGCTTAAACTTGCCTTTATGGCAAATAAGCATGATACGATAGGAATAGACTGTGTCGCAATGTGTGTAAACGATATTGTTGTCCAAGGAGCAGAACCGCTTTATTTCTTAGATTATCTTGCTTGTGGAAAAGCAGAGCCGGAAAAAATTGAAGCAATTGTAAAAGGCGTTGCGGACGGCTGCGCGCAAGCAGGTTGTGCCTTAATTGGTGGTGAAACAGCTGAAATGCCCGGCATGTATACGGAAGAAGAGTATGATATTGCTGGGTTTAGCGTAGGTGCTTGTGAAAAAAGCGAAATAGTTACCGGAGAGAACATAACAGAAGGAAATATGTTAGTAGGACTAGGTTCTAGTGGTATACACAGTAATGGGTACTCATTAGTCAGAAAAGTCTTTTTTGAAAATCATTCTTTTGGGCTAGATGATACACTGCCTGAAATGGATGGAACATTAGGGGAGACGCTGTTAACGCCAACGAAAATATATGTCCAAGCGGTTTTAGCTGCATTGAAAGAGTTTAAGATTAATGGCATGTCTCATATTACTGGTGGCGGATTTATTGAAAATGTACCAAGAATGCTTCCTGATGGCTTAAAAGCAGAGATCCAAACTGGTTCTTGGACTATTCCAGAGGTTTTTACTGCAATTGAAAAGTACGGTGACATCCCACATGAAGAAATGTATAACATTTTTAATATGGGAATTGGTTTCGTATTGACAGTCAAGAAAGAAGATGCAGAGGAATTAGTAAAGTTTATGAAACAGCATGGAGAAGATGCTTTCGTCATTGGTGAGGTAACTCGAGGTGAAGGCGTTCAATTGGTGAAATAGAAGTTAATTTTCAAACGGGGGCCGGGTTATGAAACAAATAGCCATTTTTGCATCAGGAAGCGGCAGTAATTTTCAAGCATTAGTAGACTCAGTACAAAATGGTAGTTTGCAAGCAAGCGTTAAACTGCTTGTTTGTGACCAACCGAATGCGTTTGTAATGGAGCGTGCGAAGGCAGCTGGAATTCCCATCTTCGCTTTTCGTGCAAAAGATTATAAAGGCAAGGAAGAATTTGAAAAAGAAATCATAGTAGAGCTCCAACGAAGAGAAGTAGACTTTATCGTCCTAGCAGGGTATATGAGGCTGATCGGTCCTACGCTTTTAAGACAATTTCCGAAGCGGATTATTAATATTCATCCTTCGCTCCTTCCTGCTTTTCCAGGAAAAGATGCCATTGGGCAAGCGTTGGAAGGTGGAGTAAAATATACAGGTGTAACGATTCATTTCGTCGATGAAGGGATGGATACCGGTCCTATTATCGAACAAGAGGTTGTCCGGATATCGTCTGGAGAAACACGAGGATCCCTGCAGGATAAAATTCAGCATATTGAACATGAATTATACCCACGTACATTGAATCACTTGTTTTTAACAAATGGTTATCTAATGCAGTAGTAGGAAATGTGCCAGGAACGAAACAGGTATTTCGTTCCTGGCACAAAACAGGTATTTTGTGCCAGGAACAGATTGAGAGGAATGTGCCAGGAACAATCAAGCGAGGAGGAAACAACAATGAAAAAAAGAGCACTAATCAGTGTGTCAGATAAAAGCGGCGTTGTAGAATTTGCGAAAGAGTTAGAAGAACTAGGTTACGAGATTTTATCAACTGGTGGTACAAAGCGTATTTTAAAAGAGAATGGTGTAGAAGTGATAGGTGTTGAGGATGTAACAGGATTCCCTGAAATCCTAGAAGGTCGTGTTAAAACACTTCATCCGAATATTCATGGCGGATTGCTAGCTAAACGTGATGATGAAAATCACCAATTACAATTAGAGGAACAAGGTATTCAAGGAATTGACTTAGTATGTGTCAACCTCTACCCATTTCAACAAACGATTGTGAAACCAAATGTATCGGTAGAAGAGGCGATTGAGAACATTGATATTGGTGGTCCAACAATGCTCCGAGCAGCAGCGAAAAACCATCAATATGTAACAGTTGTTGTCGATGCTCTAGATTATGAGGAAGTGTTGGCACAGCTTAAAGCGAGTGGGGAAGTTTTAGGAGAGAAAAGACGTAAGCTTGCAGCAAAAGTTTTTCGTCACACAGCGGCATATGATGCTTATATTGCTGACTACATGACAAAAATCAGCGGGGAAGAAAATCCAGAACGTTTTACTGTTACGTATGAATTAAAACAGTCTCTTCGTTATGGAGAAAATCCACATCAAAAAGCAGAGTTTTATCGTCAGCCGTTAGGTTCCGAGTTTTCCGTTGCAACAGCTCGTCAGCTTCACGGTAAGGAATTGTCTTACAACAATATTAATGATGCCAATGCAGCGCTTCAAATTATAAAAGAATTTACAGAACCAACTGCTGTTGCTGTAAAACATATGAACCCTTGTGGAGTTGGGGTAGGAGAATCTATTGAAGAAGCATTTTCAAAAGCATATGAAGCCGATTCGACCTCCATCTTTGGCGGAATCGTTGCATTAAATAGAGTAGTAGACGAAGAGACTGCGAAGAAGTTACATAAAATTTTCTTAGAGATTGTCATTGCGCCAGCTTTTACAGAGGAAGCGTTAGAAATTTTAACAAGCAAAAAGAATATTCGTTTATTAACGGTACCGTTTGAAACAGAAGCAGCGATTGAACGCAAACTTTCAACAGTAGAAGGCGGACTGCTTGTACAGGATGATGATACATATTCACTAGAGGATGCAGACTTGCGAGTTGCTACGAAGAGAGAACCAACTGAAGAAGAGTGGGCCGCTCTTAAATTGGGCTGGAAAGTAGTAAAACATGTGAAATCTAATGCAATTGTTGTGACAGACGATAAGATGACACTCGGAGTTGGAGCAGGGCAGATGAACCGTGTTGGTGCAGCAAAAATTGCATTTGAACAAGCAGGAGAAAAAGCAAAAGGATCTGCAATGGCATCAGATGCATTCTTCCCTATGGATGACACAGTCGAGGCAGCCGCAAAAGCAGGGATTACTGCAATCATTCAACCGGGCGGCTCCATCCGTGACGAAGACTCCATCAAAAAAGCTGACGAACACGGCATCACCATGGTCTTCACTGGAATTCGCCACTTCAAACACTAAAAAATAATAGAGGTCCGTCCCTCATCTCTTTAACGTGATGAGGGACGGACCTCGGATTAAGACTCAGCTTGGATTTTGAGACAAAAGCTAAACCTTTACTCAATTTTTCAAATACAGGGGGAATACAATACGATGAGAGTACTCGTTATTGGACGCGGTGGACGTGAGCATGCAATTTGCAAGAAGCTAGCAGATAGTAAGAGTGTATCGAAAGTTTTTTGTGCACCTGGAAATGCTGGAATTGCAGGTGATGCGGAATTAGTTACATACTCCGAGACGGATGTAGATTGTTTAATTCAATTTGCAAAGGAACAAAATATTGCCTATACCGTGGTAGGCCCTGAAAATCCGCTACTTGAAGGAATCGTCAATAAATTTGAGGATGCTGGCTTGAAGGTATTTGGACCAACAAAGGAAGCAGCTATCATTGAAGGAAGCAAAACTTTTGCAAAAGATTTAATGAAGAAATATCAGATTCCAACGGCAGCTTATGAAACTTTTACAGAATTAAAGCCTGCAAAATCTTACGTTGATAAGATGGGTGCTCCTATCGTTATAAAAGCAGATGGGTTAGCTGCAGGGAAAGGTGTAGTCGTAGCCCAAACAAAAGAAGAAGCCTATGATGCTTTAGAAGAAATGTTGTTAAATAAACGGTTTGGTGATGCATCTGCACAGGTTGTTGTGGAAGAATGCTTGGTTGGAGAAGAGTTTTCTTTAATGGCGTTTGTAAATGGGGAAGACGTTTACCCTATGGTCATCGCTCAAGACCATAAGCGGGCATTTGATGGAGATATGGGTCCAAACACGGGTGGAATGGGAGCATATTCTCCTGTTCCACATATAAAGAATAGTGTTATTGAAGAAGCTGTCGAGTCTATTCTTAAGCGAACAGCAAAGGCAATGGTAGAGGAAAACCGTACATTTACAGGAATTCTCTATGCAGGGCTGATGCTCACAGATAAAGGTCCAAAGGTTATCGAGTTTAACGCACGTTTTGGAGATCCAGAAACACAAGTTGTGCTACCAAGGCTGCAATCAGATTTCGGTGAAACGCTGCTGAAATTAATGAATGGTGAGACATTGCAACTTGAGTGGAGTAATAAAGCTGTTTTAGGTGTGGTTATTGCAGCCGAAGGTTACCCAAATCAATATAAAAAGGGAACTCCGATTAAAGGATTATCCACTCTAGATGAAACGGCACTCGTTTTTCATGCTGGTACAAAATTGGATGAAAATAAGCAATTAGTATCAAATGGTGGAAGAGTTTTATTGGTAACTTCGGAATCAGAAAATATAGCAGCAGCTTTTGATAAAGTTTATGAAGAACTTAACAAAGTTTCACTAGATGGCTTTTTCTATCGTGAAGACATTGGTAAGAAGGCTATCGAGCCCGTCTCTTTTTAGATTTTCTAATATAAACGTAAAAAATGGCGATAATGCTGCCGATTAAGGAAATAAGCACATAGGACATGTCTGTAAGGTATTCCCAAAACATATTTATTCCACTCCTTTTATATGATAATGAAGAGGAGCAACTCTTAATGGTTGCTCCGTTTTTAAAGTTAAAGGTCCGTCCCTCACTGATTTACTGTGTTAAAGATCGGATGTGTCTTGTTGTTGCTGATCTTGGTTAGTCTTGCCAGAAAGTGCGGCTTGGACTTCAGCATTTGTGAAATCTTCGGGATTGAAGTCTTGTTGTTTATTACTATCTTTTTCCCTGTTTTTGTTGCTCTCTTTGTTATCCTCTTTATCGCTATTTTGGTTTAATACATTGTTGAGATCAAACATTCCTAGTCCAGCAGAAGGGGAATCTTTTTCATCTGAAGACTTTTTCCCTTTACCACCTAAATTATTATCGAGCAGATCTGTTACTGGGCAGTAGCGCAGGATGCCTTCTCCAACTTTCATTGCAGCAAGCATCGCCATTAGTAAGTAGGAGTCTCTCCAAGGCCGTTTGACTAGTTTTGCGGTCACCCATGTCAAAATAGTCAATCCACATGTAATACGGATTAAAGCGTTAATAATCCCGATGTTCTGTGAAACTTTCATCGTGCTATTTCCTCCTTCTTTTTCTAGTTTTAGTAACTAATATCAGTGTCTTAGGGAGTATTAGCTGTTTACGCTACAATCTTGTATCCCTTAGCACTCAGCTTTTCCTTTTTTCCTTTAAATAAAATTTACATAATTGTTAAAAACCTTTAATGCGTTAAATAGTAAAATATGTTAACATTAATGAAACTAAAACTAATTCCATTCCATTAGAGGAGTGAACCGCCTTGGAACAGCGTTACAGATGGAAAAACAAACAACTGCGAGAACATGTTGATGTTCTTAATGGAAAGTTATCTCCAACGTTACTTTTAAAAAATGCAACATACCTTCATTCCACATTAAAAAAATGGATAGAAGGACATATTTGGGTTTACAAGGATCGAATTGTTTATACAGGTGATTCACTACCAGAAAAAATGGACCACTGCGAGATAGTGGATTGTCAGTCGCAATTTTTAGTTCCAGGCTATATTGAGCCACATGTACACCCTTTTCAGCTTTATAATCCCCAAACTTTCTCAGAGTATGCATCTCAAACAGGAACAACAACATTTATAAATGATAACTTGGTGCCTTTTTTACAATTGAGAAAAAAGAAAGCGTTTTCTTTATTGAGGGAGTTCAGAAAATTGCCTGTTACGATGTATTGGTGGGCTCGGTTTGACTCGCAAACAGAAATGCAAAATGAAGAGGTCGCATTTTCTCACGGGGATGTGAAATCATGGCTGGAGCATGAAGAAGTAGTGCAAGGTGGAGAATTAACAGCTTGGCCTAAATTGCTTGAAGGCGATGATATGATGCTTCACTGGATTCAAGAAGCCAAACGAATGAGAAAAGTTATTGAAGGGCATTTGCCAGGAGCTTCAGAGAAGACACTTGCAAAAATGACTCTTCTTGGCATTGATGGGGATCATGAAGCGATGACTGGCGAAGAAGTGTATAAGCGATTACTTCAAGGTTTGACCGTTACACTGAGACACTCATCAATAAGGCCAGATTTACCTCAGCTACTCCAAGGGTTAAAAGAAAAGGAAATTACGAACTATGATTCGCTATTGTTTACAACAGACGGTTCGACACCAGCATTTCACGAAGAAGGTGTGTTGGACAACTTAATTAAAATGGCGATTGATAGTGGAATACCGGCTATAGAAGCATATAATATGGCTAGTTATAATGTGGCAAAACACTATAGTTTAACCTCTATTCATGGAATGATCGCAACCGGAAAAATAGCTAATATCAATTTTCTGGAAAATAAAGAAAACCCAACTCCTGTTTCGGTTCTCTCAAAAGGAAAATGGGTGAAAAGAAATGCAGAATCCACTCATTACGAGTATGATATTAATTGGGAGGAAGTAGGAATTGCCCCGTTATCTTTAAACTGGGAAGTAGATATGGAAGACCTACAATTCTCAATGCCATTTGGGATTGAAATGGTAAACGATGTCATTACAAAGCCATATTCCATTAACATTGATGCGTCGGTAAATGAGCTATCGTATGATCATGATCAAAGCTTTTTAATGTTGATGGATCGCAATGGCGAATGGCGGATTAGCACAATACTAAAAGGTTTTAGTAAAAATGTGAAAGGATTTGCCTCTTCTTATTCTAATACTGGAGATATTATTTTAATTGGTAAAAGAAAAAAGGATATGATGGTTGCTTTCGATCGAATGAAGGAAATTGGAGGAGGCATCGTTTTAGTGGAAGATGGAGAAGTACTTCATGAAGTGGAGTTGCCACTCGGAGGGCTATTTTCCAAAAAGAAAATGCCAGAACTTATAGAAGAGGAGAAAAAATTAAAACTTCTTTTACAAGAGAGAGGTTATCATTTTTCTGATCCGATTTATACGTTACTATTTTTGCAGTCGACACATCTCCCATATATTCGGGTCACACCAATGGGAATGTATGACGTCATGAAGAAAACGGTACTCTTTCCATCGATAATGCGTTAAAATATGAAAGTACAGCAAAATTTATTTATCCCACATTAACGGGCAGTGAGCCCCCTACTTCAAGGTTTAGAGGAATCAAAAAAGCATAAGTGGGGGGAACTGCCCGTTACTGCCTAATTAGTGCGGGAAAGCCTCACTAGTGGAAGTTTTACTTTATAGGAGTGTCTGATTTTATGCTAAAAAAGGCTATCGTGATAGCACTGAGTACATTTGCGTTGGTTGGATGCAGCTCAGAAGTTGATGATGAAAAAGAGAAAGTAGAACAAGGAACAGTAGAGCCGGGGAATAATGAGCAGGTAGAAGAAGCTGCTTTTCAGTTTCCGTTAACGGGAGAAAGGACCAAACAGGAACCTGAAGTACGTTCTGTTGCCGTAATGGTCAATAATCATCCAAAAGCAAGACCTCAATCTGGTTTGTCTCAAGCGGACATTGTCTATGAAGTGTTAGCTGAGGGGGAAATTACAAGATTCCTTGCTATTTTCCAAAGTGAAAAACCTGAAAAAATTGGTCCTGTTCGTAGTGCCCGTGATTACTATATTGATTTAGCTAAAGGGTACGATAGTCTTTATATTGCTCATGGATACAGCCCAAAAGCAAGAGAAATGCTGCGCGGTGGTAGTATAGATAATTTAAATGGGATTGAATATGATGGAAGTCTTTTTAAGCGTGCTAGCGATCGAGTAGCACCGCATAACTCTTACATTTCGTATACAGATATTGTAAGAGGAGCAGAAGATAAAGAATTTGAGATGAGCACTCCACCGGAAAACTTATCTTTTTTAGAAAAAGAAGAGAAAATTACAGGTGAGATGGTGGAATCTGTTACGGTATCTTACTTTGATAATCCACTTTTTGAAGTTGTATATCAATATAACGAGGAAAAGGGTAAGTATGAACGTTACTCCAATGGTGAACAAACTATTGACTATGAAACAGGTGAACCAGTGCTATTGGAAAATATTTTTATTGCAGAAACGGCTCATAAAGTGGTGGATAGTGCCGGCAGAAGAAATATTGATATTCAATCTGGAGGAGAAGCATATCTCCTACAAGAAGGCAAGATGCAGCAAGTCGAATGGGAAAATGAGGGCGGAAAGATTTTACCGTATAAGGATGGTGAACAAGTTCCGTTTGTAAAAGGCTCTACATGGATTAATATCATTCCTGATAATCCGGGCCTAGATGGATCTGTTTCCTATTAAGCCTAAGAATAAAGAAAAGGAGTTTATCTATGCAAATAAATAAAATAAGAGGAAAAGAACTAGATCAGTTATTTAATGCAGTACTTTCCCTACAAGATAAAGAAGAATGTTATCGCTTTTTTGATGATTTATGTACCATTAATGAAATTCAATCACTTTCACAACGTCTAGAAGTAGCCCGAATGCTTCAAGATGGCAAAACATATCATAAAATTGAGACAGAAACGGGGGCAAGCACTGCAACAATTTCTCGTGTGAAACGTTGTTTGAATTATGGAAACGATGCCTATCAAATGGTATTAGACCGAGTAGATGAAGGAAAATAATTTGGTGGACCGCTCATAACGAGTGGTTCTTTTTTTATGGTGCACGAGGATGGTAATCTTGCTAATTAAAATATATATCTAGTGACTAGCCCTTTAAAGTGTTAGTCATTTTTTATCGGCGAAACGACAAACATTGACTTATTTCAACGTAATCTGCTGTTATATATTTAAAATCCGAGCTCAAATAATACGTTTAATTATGCCTATCTCTTGCAGAAAAAGGCTCGAAATCATTTTTAATATCCTATAGTTTACATTAGAAGAGATAATGCGACTCCTTCTTACAAATGATATAATGTTGAGATGGATGAAAGAATGGAGGAACTATTGATGTATGATGTCCGCGAATGGAGCCATGTGTTTAAATTGGATCCTGCCAAAGATATAAGTGATGAGGATTTAGAGGCTATTTGTGAATCAGGAACAGATGCGATAATCGTAGGGGGAACGGACGGGGTAACACTTGAAAAAGTGCTGGATTTAATGGCCCGCGTTAGACGCTACACTGTTCCTTGTGTATTAGAAGTTTCTAATCTAGAATCGATTACACCAGGCTTTGATTTATACTTTATTCCAATGGTTTTAAACAGCTCGAAAATAGATTGGGTAACAGGTTTGCATCATCAGGCTGTAAAAGAATATGGTGAAATCATGAACTGGGAAGAGATTATTGTAGAGGGCTATTGCATCTTAAATGAAGACTGCAAAGCTGCGAAGCTAACGGAAGCCAACACCTCTATAGTAGAAGAGGACGTTGCGGCTTATGCTATGATGGCAGAGAAAATGTTTCATTTACCGATATTTTATCTTGAATACAGCGGTACGTATGGAGATGTAAAAACGGTTGAAGAAGTTAGTCGCACGTTAGAAGAAACGACATTGTTCTATGGAGGCGGCATTAAAACTGTCGAACAAGCCAAAGAAATGGCTGAAGTAGCAGACGTAATTGTAGTAGGAAATATAATATATGAAAACCTTAAGGAAGCACTTAAAACGGTAAAATCTATAAAATAGAAGTCCGTCCCTCAACGCTTTAGAGCGATAAAATGCGACGGTTTTGCTCGTTTTTTGGATTGTGTTGGTATATAATGTTGTTATAAAATAGAGAACAAATGTTCGTTATGGTGGTGAGAGAATGCAATTTTTGACTGATCGATTATTGAATGGAATGAATCCGCAGCAAAGGGATGCTGTGAAGGCAACGGATGGACCATTATTGATTATGGCTGGTGCAGGATCCGGGAAGACGCGTGTGTTGACACATCGAATTGCCTATCTCATGGTGGAAAAAGGAGTTAACCCGTATAATATTTTGGCGATTACCTTTACGAATAAAGCAGCAAGGGAAATGAAAGACCGTATTGGGAATATTCTTGGCGGTGCAGCTGAGGATATTTGGATTTCAACCTTTCATAGTATGTGCGTCCGCATTTTAAGGCGAGATATTGACAGAATTGGTATTAATCGAAACTTTACGATTTTAGATCCAACAGATCAGAAATCTGTTATTAAAGCAGTTTTAAAAGAGAAGAATATTGACCCAAAAAAATTTGATCCTCGTTCTATCTTAGGAAGTATAAGCTCCGCAAAAAATGAACTGATAACACCAGAAGAATTTTCAAAAACAGCTGGAGGCTACTATGACACGGTTGTATCCGATGTTTATACGGAATATCAAAAGAGATTGCGGAAGAACCAAGCACTCGATTTTGATGATTTAATTATGACGACGATTCAACTTTTTCAACGTGTTCCAGAAGTATTGGAATTTTATCAACGTAAGTTCCAATACATTCATGTAGATGAATACCAAGATACAAATAGAGCGCAATATATGCTTGTCAAATTGCTAGCAGCACGCTTTCACAATCTTTGTGTTGTCGGTGATTCTGATCAATCCATTTACCGGTGGCGTGGAGCTGATATCGCTAATATTCTATCGTTTGAAAAGGATTATCCAAGTGCAACGGTAATTCTTTTAGAACAGAATTATCGTTCTACGCAAAGAATATTAGAAGCAGCTAATAAAGTTATTAATAATAATTCAAATAGAAAAGATAAAAATTTATGGACAGAAAACTTGGAAGGGGAAAAGATCTCTTATTTCCGTGCGGATACAGAACAATCAGAAGCACAGTTCGTTACAGGAAAGATTAAAGAAATGGTCGAGAGCGGCAAACGTAAATACTCCGACTTTGCCATTCTGTATCGTACAAATGCTCAGTCCCGTGTAATGGAGGAAATTTTACTTAAATCGAATATCGAATACTCGATTGTTGGCGGAATAAAGTTCTATGATCGTAAAGAAATAAAAGATATTTTAGCTTACCTTCGACTTATTGCCAATCCGGATGATGATATTAGTTTGCAACGAGTTATTAATGTTCCCAAAAGAGGTGTAGGGTCTACATCTATAGATAAGATTGCTCGATATGCAGCAGATCACGACATATCCATGTTCCGTGCATTGGAAGAAGCAGATTTTATTGGGCTGAGTCCTAAGATTACAAAGGCAGTAATGGAATTTAAAGAAATGGTTAAAGGCTATACAGCAATGCAAGAATACCTGTCTGTAACAGAGCTGGTAGAAGAAATACTAGATAAATCAGGCTACAAAGAGATGTTAAAATCGGAAAAATCTATTGAATCGCAAAGCAGATTAGAAAACTTAGATGAGTTTTTATCTGTTACGAAAAGCTTTGAAGATACAAATGATGATAAGAGTTTAGTGGCGTTCTTAACTGATTTAGCATTAGTTGCAGATATAGACCGTTTAGATGAAGACGACCAACCGAAGGAATCGGTTGTTTTAATGACACTTCATGCTGCCAAAGGGTTAGAGTTTCCTGTCGTGTTCCTTATGGGAATGGAGGAGGGGGTATTCCCTCACAGCCGTTCTCTTATGGAAGAAGAGGAGATGGAGGAAGAACGCCGTCTTGCTTATGTAGGAATAACGAGAGCGGAAGAAGAACTTTTTATGACAAATGCACAAATGAGAACATTATTTGGCCAAACAAAAATGAATCCAGTTTCGCGTTTTATTGGTGAGATTCCAACGGAACTGTTGGATGAAGTGGTACCGGAAAAGAAAACACCGTTTCAGACGAAATCGAAATCCTCCTTTGGGCAGGTATCTCCTTCTGCGAGACGAACAATGCCCCGTAAACCTGTTTCTAGACCTGTTCCAACTTCAACAGGTGGAGAGGCTGCTAATTGGCAAGTAGGAGACAAAGCCCAGCATAAAAAGTGGGGGACGGGAACGGTTGTCAGTGTGAAAGGCTCTGGTGACAATACAGAACTTGACATCGCTTTTCCAAATCCAAATGGAATCAAACGTTTACTGGCTAAATTTGCTCCCATAGAGAAAGTTTAAAGCGAAATTTCAATCAATCCGGGTTTTACTGCCAATTAATGTGGGATAAAGTGAAGGAAAGGGTTGTTTTAATGGAATGGAATTCAGCTGAAAAGCGTGTAAAAGAGCTACAAGATTTATTAAATAAATATAATTATGAATATCATGTATTGGATAAACCATCCGTTACCGATGCTGAGTATGACCAATTGCTGCGTGAACTTATAAAGCTTGAGGAAGAATATCCGAGTTTGAAATCGGCAGACTCACCATCTCAGCGTGTTGGCGGTGCTGTACTGGATTCTTTTGAAAAAGTACAGCATAGAACATCCATGTTAAGTCTAGGAAATGCTTTTAACGAAGAAGACCTGCGAGATTTTGATCGTAAAGTCCGTCAAGCAGTAGGAGAAGAATTTTCATATGTTTGTGAACTGAAAATTGATGGATTAGCTGTTTCACTTCGTTACGAAAATGGATTGTTAGCACAAGGTGCAACCCGCGGAGATGGAACAATAGGAGAGGATATTACGAAGAATCTGAAAACAATTCGTTCTATCCCGTTAAAAATTTCTGAACCTTTATCAATTGAAGTTCGTGGTGAAGCATTTATGCCAAAAGGATCTTTCGGGGCATTAAATAAAGTAAAAGAAGAAAAAGGAGAAGAACCGTTTGCCAATCCGCGAAATGCGGCAGCTGGTTCTCTTCGTCAGCTTGATCCTAAAATTGCGGCGTCCCGAAATTTGGATATTTTCTTATACGCAATTGCTGATGTAGGAGACACAGAGATAGAATCACATAGTGAAGGATTAGACCGTTTAGAAGAGCTTGGCTTTAAAACAAATAAAGAGCGGAAACGCTGTGAAAATATTGAAGAGGTCATTCAATATGTGGAAGAATGGACGACTAGACGTCCTGATCTTTCTTATGATATTGATGGAATTGTTATCAAAGTGGATTCGCTTGATCAACAAGAAGAACTCGGCACGACAGCTAAAAGTCCGCGATGGGCAATTGCTTATAAATTTCCGGCAGAAGAAGTGGTAACGGTTCTAAGAGATATTGAACTAAGTGTTGGGCGGACTGGTGTTGTTACTCCTACGGCGATTTTAGACCCAGTTCGAGTAGCTGGAACAACTGTTCAAAGGGCATCACTCCATAATGAAGATTTAATTAGAGAAAAGGATATTAAAATCGGCGATCATGTTGTGATAAAAAAAGCTGGTGATATCATTCCTGAGGTCGTAAATGTGCTTGAAGATCGACGGACAGGAGAAGAACAAGAGTTTTTGATGCCGAGTCATTGTCCTGAATGTGAAAGTGAACTAGTGCGACTAGAAGGAGAAGTAGCTCTGCGTTGTATTAATCCAAAGTGTCCAGCGCAAATACGAGAAGGTCTTATTCATTTTGTATCAAGAAATGCGATGAATATTGATGGACTCGGTGAAAAGGTCATCAGTCAGTTATTTAGAGAAAAACTCATTGTCGACGTGGCAGATTTGTACAAGTTGAAAAAAGAGCAATTGCTTGAACTGGAGCGGATGGGAGAAAAATCTGTAGATAATTTGCTTGAAGCAATTGAAAAGTCTAAGCAAAATTCATTGGAAAAACTGTTGTTTGGGCTTGGTATACGTCATGTTGGAGCAAAGGCTGCTAAAACATTAGCTCAACAATTTAATACCATTGATAAGCTAGCGAAAGCAACAAAAGAAGAGCTGACAGCTATCAATGAAATTGGAGACAAAATGGCAGACGCAGTCGTTGCGTATTTTGAAAATGAAGAAGTTCAAGAGCTTTTAATAGAGTTGAAACAAGTCGGGGTTAACTTGGAGTACAAAGGACCTAAACTAGTAGCAGTGGATGAAATAGACTCTTATTTTGCAGGGAAAACGGTTGTGCTTACAGGAAAAATGGAGCAACTGGGGCGTAATGAGGCAAAAGAGAAGATTGAAGCCTCTGGAGGAAAAGTAACTGGCAGTGTCAGTAAGAAAACAGATTTAGTTATTGCCGGTGAAGATGCAGGATCGAAATTGACAAAGGCACAACAATTAGAAATTGAAGTTTGGGATGAGGCTAAGCTGTTGGAAGAACTTAACCGATAAGAGGTGTAACTAAAAACATGAGAAAAGGACTTTCGGCTGTACTACTTGCTTTATTGGTGCTGAGTGGATGTGCACCAACGTTTGAAAAGCAAGATCAAGTCGTTCAGGAAGATCAAGATAGTCAATCGAAAAAGGCGATTATACCAAGTTATCAAATATCAGAGGAGTATTACAAAACGCTTCTTCCCTATGAGCCAAGTGCTACTCGCGGTGTTGTAGTAAATAATCTTGAATCACGATATGACTTAAATGAATTTGAAACTGGTTTATTGAGAATGGCTAAAAAAACGTTCTCAACTAAGTCGTACCTATTTAAGGAAGGGCAAATTCTCTCAAAAGAGACAATTGATTCATGGTTACAGCGGAAATATACGAGTGCACAATTAAAAGAAAGAAAACTGAAAGACACAGATAATGTGGGATTAAATCCAGTAGAAGAAAAAGGGCAGAACGAACCGATTTATCTAGCTCATATAATAGAGCATAACTATTTAATAAAAAAAGAAGACGATAAAGTTCAGCTTGGTGGAGTAGCTATTGGACTTGCGCTAAATTCAGTTGAGTATTCGCAAACTTCTACGGGAGCAACATCTGCGGAGCCAATTAGTAATGAAACAATAAAACAACAGGGAGCTGCTATTGCTAGTGAAGTCTTGAAAAGGCTGAGAGAAAGAGAGGAACTTCAAGGGGTTCCGATTACAATAGCTCTTTTTAAGCAAACTTCTAGGGATTCGATTGTGCCGGGAAGTTATTTTGCTTTTACCAATGTGAAGGGAAAGGAAAGTACAATTTCAAATTGGGAAGCAGTAAATGAAAGTCACTTTGTTTTTCCATCTCCTGAAGCTAAAAGTGCTCATTCAAAAGATGTCAATGTATTCGAAGAGTTTGCGACAAAGGTTCAAACATACTTTCCTACTTATACAGGAACGGTAGGAAGGGCATTTTATCAAGACGATAAATTGAAAGAACTGAGGGTAGAGATTCCGCTAACATTTAAAGGGAAAGCAGAGACAATTGGATTTACACAATATCTTTCTACATTTATAACAAAGCAGTTTCCAGCTGATTGGAATGTAGAGGTACTAATTACTGCGTCGTCTAATCCAGAAGCGTTAATCTTAAAAAAGCCTAACAGTAAAGATCCATATGTCCATGTTTATGAATAGAACCTTGGATGAAAAAATAGAATGATATACAAAGAAGTCTCATATAGAGTAGACATTTATCTTAAAAGGGTGACTTAAATCATAAACGATTTAAGTCACCCTTTTATTTTTTGAGATAAACTGTGTGAATATACCTAAAGAGAACGAAATAAAAGATTTACTTCATTTACTTAGCAAATAAGAACTAGTCAAGGTTCTATTGGAGATATTTAACTACAAGTGTGGAATAATCTGTAAAATGGGGGAGAAAAGAATTATAGTAAACGATAGGCTGGATTGAAAAAAATAAGTTAAATTTATGAAGTTTGTCCAACTTAATTTTATTAATTTTCATGAATAGATATAGAGAATAAAGCACCTTATTAAAAATATATACAATATAAATGAATAATTATTCATTGGATAAATGTTTTCGGAATTTTCGGTTTGTTCTAAAGTGAATAGTGTGTTAGTATAAATAACATTGTAAGCTTGATTCACTCTTCACAAGAGGCGAAATTGTCTTTTAGAAAAAAATCTGTGAATAAGTTTACAATGAGTATGCAAGGGTAAAGATTTGCTAGAGTGTTTTATGGTATGGGTCATTTATCACGCAACCAAAGCACTTCTAAGCGCCATATTTTTAAAAATATACTTTGAAAGGGGAATGCTAACTACAATATGGATACTGCTACTTTAGTTACGTTTATTATCTACCTTGTCGGAATGTTAGTGATTGGAATTATTTCTTACAGATTAACTAGTAATTTATCAGACTATGTTCTTGGAGGACGTAGTTTAGGACCGGGTGTTGCGGCACTAAGTGCTGGGGCATCTGACATGAGTTCATGGCTATTATTAGGTTTACCTGGTGCAGCATACGCTTCGGGACTTGGATCTATTTGGCTGGCAATTGGTTTAACCATCGGTGCTTATTTAAACTGGAGGTTTGTTGCTTCAAGATTACGTTCTTATACAGAGGTTGCAAGCGACTCTATTACAGTACCAGATTTTCTTGAAAATCGTTTTAAAGATAAATCTCGTGCTTTACGTGTTATTTCCGCTTTAGTTATTCTAGTCTTCTTTACCTTCTATACTTCATCTGGATTAGTAGGTGGAGCAATTCTTTTCCAAGAATCATTTGATATGAGCTATAACAGTGCTCTTTTAATTGGTGCAATTGTTATCATTTCTTACACTTTCCTTGGAGGATTCCTTGCGGTTAGTTGGACTGACTTTATTCAAGGGATTCTAATGTTCTTAGCTTTAATTGTTGCACCTATCGTGGCACTTACAGAAGTAGGTGGCTGGGGTAGCACAATGGATCAAGTTCGAGAAATTGATCCAACTTATCTAAACGCGTTTACTGGAATGACAGGGCTTGGAATTATTTCTTTACTAGCATGGGGTCTTGGATATTTCGGTCAACCACATATTATTACACGCTTTATGGCATTGAAATCTACAAAAGATGTACCAAAGGCACGCTGGATCGGTATGACTTGGATGATTATCGGTTTAATTGGTGCTGTATTAGTAGGTCTGAGTGGTATTGCTTACTTTGCAGATGCACCATTAATTACTGACGCAGCTGATAACTCGGAGAAAGTATTTATTCTATTCGTGGATGTATTATTTAATCCTTGGGTATCTGGTATTCTATTAGCAGCGATCCTCTCAGCGATTATGAGTACTATTGATTCTCAGTTACTTGTTTCTTCAAGTGCACTTGCAGAAGATTTCTATAAAGCAATTATTCGTAAAAATGCTTCTGATAAGGAGCTAGTATGGGTTGGACGCTTTGGAGTAATTCTTATTGCTGTTATTGCCGTACTTCTGGCAATCCCAGGTAACCCTGCAAACGAAAATGCTTCTAGTATTCTAGATCTTGTAAGTTATGCATGGAGTGGATTCGGTGCAGCATTCGGACCAGTTATTCTGCTTGCACTATTCTGGAAACGTATGAGCCGTAATGGTGCACTAGCAGCTATGATCACAGGTGCTGTAACGGTTGTTGTTTGGAAACAGTTAACAGACTCTGGTGTTATTCCGTTCTCGTTATATGAAATTGTACCTGGTTTCATTTTAGCGTTGATCGCAGCCGTTATTTTCAGTAATGTCGGTCAGGGACCATCAGACGAGATGGAAAAAGAATTCGACGAAGCTGCTGCAAACGATATAACAAAATAATGAAAATAGTAAAACTCCCTTATCGATCGATAAGGGAGTTTTTGTGTATTGCACCTTTTACTCATGGCTATCAACATCAAAGTCTAATTCCGTTTCTTCAAAAGGAAACTTCGATGCTTCGGGAACCTCACGGGGATCATAATTGATAACATCAGAAGAATACACCGAAATCATGACTTGTCCTCCGTATACTTTTGCCCTTAATAGCAATGGTTGGTTGTACTGGTTTTGAAAGGAGAAATCGGGGCCATACCAACTGACAGTAGCATCTCTACCCTTTGGAACATAGCGAACGTTCCGACTGTGAGAAGAACGTTTCAGTATATTTACACCAGCTTTGTCCACCGCATTAAATAATGTTGATGACACTTGGCATATTCCTCCACCAATACCTTCAGATAACTCTCCTTTAATAATGATAGGAGCAGGTAAATACCCTTTTTCTTTTGTTCTTTTACCAACTACTTTGTTAAACGAGAAGGTTTCGCCAGGAAAGATGACATGATTATCAATTGCTTCAATGGCAAGCGAGATATTAGTTGTTCTTTCTTTATTGTTTTTATTGAAATAAGTAGTGTATTGCCCAATGCGCCTTGTGCGAATATTTGCAAGGAGTTCACTGTCAACCCTTGGATGAATGTTTAAAGTGGGTACTATAATACCTTTTTTTATATCACCATAAAAATACTTGTAAAACTGTTTGGTGAATTCCTTTTTATTTAACTGCTGACCTAATTGTCCAGGGATGATTTGTCCATTTTCATCAATACTGGCATTTATCGGAGGGATATAGACTTGATCTTCCAATTGTTCAAGAAGCTGTTCATATTTATGCTTATCAATTAGTGGCTCATCTAAAAAAGGTAGAGCAACATCTTCACGTCTCACGTTAAACATCTCACTATTTTCATCGATGATGAGTAAAGTGGGATGTGAGGAACCAATAAAATTATAAGATAAAAGTAATAAAAGAGCTAAGGGGATTTTCATGAACGCATGCCTCCTAAAGCTAGTATGAGTAGATAAGAACGGTATCATACAAATTAGAAAGAAGATAAAAATTCCCAAAAATTATTAGTAATCGAAAATAGCTCCTTTCAAATAATAAGAAAAAAAGGAGAGTAAAAATGCACAAAGCGAAATTAATAGTAACCGTCTTTGTTATTTTCCTTGTATTAATTTCCCCAGCGGAGATAACGAATGCTAGTGATTTAGCAGATACTGATAATCCAACAAGTTTTTCAGGAGAAATTCTTCCTTGGAGTAAAGCGGATAAGTTAATTCCAAAGGGATCGAAATTTACGGTTATTGATGTAACCACTGGCCACCAATTTAAAGTGCAAAGAAGAGCTGGCAATAAGCATGCCGATGTCCAACCTCTTACAGAAAAAGATACAAAAATGATGAAAAAAATATACAGGGGAAGTTGGAGTTGGAAAAGAAGATCAATTTTGGTTCTTGTAGATGACCAACTACTTGCAGCTTCTATGCATGGAATGCCTCACGGTGCAGGTGCGCTACAAAATGGGTTTCCAGGTCATTTTTGTATTCACTTTTGGGGAAGCACGACACATAAAACTAAACATGCTGATCTCGCTCATAAGCTAATGATATTAAAAGCTGGAGGAAGATTGGAAAGTTACTTACGTGCTCTAGAACCTGAAGAAGTTATTTATGTTTTTGAAACAGCTATCAACAATAGGGATAAAGATATTTTGGACTTAACCGTTACGGAAATGAAAAACAATCATCGGTTTAATAAAGTTTTAAAAGAAATAAGTATCATGAAAATATTAGATGTCAGAACGAGTAAAAATGATAATAATGAGTATATGATTACCGAAATCCCAGTTCGAGCAAAGCTTTATTATAAAGATAATAGTAAAGAAACAAAACAGCTTTTATTTGTACTAGAACGTGAAGGATCTGCGCTTCGTTGGGGAATAGATTCAGACTATCTTCTTTCACAATTAGATGCTTGAGGAATTCAAGCGTCTTTTTTTATTTGGCTGTTTTTGTAAAGTTTGTTGCTTTTTAATGAAAAACTAAGTTTAACTTACTGAGTCAAGTGCCCGTAGCGAAAATCAACGGGCTCAATATATAAGTAAAAACAACAACCTATGAGAAAAGAGCCTTTTATTTTATATTTCAATAAAATCATGTTTTTTATCATTCCTATTTAAAGAAGTATCAAAATTTATTAACTATTTATATTTATACTGTTGATTTTGTTTTTATACAGTCATATAATAAGAACTATCTTAAAAAACTAGGCGCAGGTGATAAGGTTTGAATGTAGGAGTAGTAGGAGCAACAGGATATAGTGGAGTGGAGTTGTATCGTTTGTTAGCAAATCACCCAGAAGTGGAGATGTGTAATGTTTATTCATCTAGCTTGGATAAAGTTGCATATACGGAAATTTTCCCGCATCTTCAAGAAATATCCGGTGAGCAAATAAATGCTATTAATGCAGAAGAAATGAAAAAAGAATTGGATGTTGTTTTTTTAGCGACTCCCTCAGGAATTTCAAAAGAGTTAGTCCCAGAGCTAACTGGTAGTAAAGCGAAGGTGATTGATCTCTCTGGCGATTTACGATTGAAAACGCCAGGCGAGTATGAAAAATGGTACGGTAAAAATCCAGCTTCTGCAGCACTTCTAGATAATGCTGTATATGGATTATCAGAATGGAACCAGCAAGCAATAAAAAAGGCAGATGTTGTTGCAAACCCAGGATGTTATCCGACCGCCAGTTTATTAGGGTTAGCTCCTTTAGTAAACAGCGAAGAGATAAAATCGCAATCGGTCATTATAGATGCTAAGTCAGGTTTATCAGGGGCAGGAAAAAAGGCATCATTAACGAGCAGTTTTGCTGAATCGCAAGAGAATTTCCGAATATATAAAGTACATCAACATCAGCACATTCCAGAAATTGAACAACAATTGCAGTGGTGGAGTGGTAAGAAAGAAAAGATTACTTTTTCTACCCATCTTGTTCCGATGACTAGAGGGATTATGGCGACAATGTATGTGGAACTTTTGAAAGATTGGAATACAGAGAGTTTGCAAGATTACTATCAATCTATATATGAAAGTTCTCCATTCGTTAGAGTGAGGAAAAAAGGTTCTTTTCCTAGTACGAGAGATGTTTATGGATCTAATTATTGTGATATTGCTGTAGAGCTTGATGAACGGACAAATCGAGTCACAATCGTATCTGTCATTGATAATTTACTTAAAGGTGCAGCAGGCCAGGCTGTTCAAAATATGAATTTAATGTTTGGTTTGGAAGAAACAACGGGTCTTACGCAGTTTCCAATTTATCCATAAAGTGGGACCTTATTAACCGTTAAAGCGGGATAACTTTTCAGGGGGAAGAGGAGAAATGAAAACACTTGGTATAGAACATATTGAAAAAGTCGAAAAGGGAACAATTCTTTCCGCAAAAGGGTTTAAAGCAGGTGGTATTCATGCTGGTCTTCGTTACGCTAAAAAGGACTTTGGAATGATTTATAGTGAAAAACCAGCAAGTTGCGGGGCTGTCTATACACAGAGCCATTTCCAAGCACCTCCGCTTAAAGTGACACAGGATAGTATCAGTCAACAACAAATGCTTCAAGCAATTGTTGTTAACAGTGCAGTAGCAAATGCTTGTACAGGAGAACAAGGATTAAAAGATGCCTACACGACAAGGCATTTGATTGCAGATCGCTTCCAAATTCCAGAAGAGTTTATTGCTGTTGCCTCTACCGGAGTAATTGGGGAATGGCTACCAATGGATAAAATTGAAAAAGGCTGTAGCGAGGTTATGGTAGAAAGTAATGAAGACAGTGCTCAATCATTTCAACAAGCTATACTAACTACGGATACGGTGGAAAAGTCAGCTTGTTACCAACTAGAGATTGAGGGAGAAATAATTACTATTGGTGGTGCTGCAAAAGGATCTGGAATGATTCACCCGAATATGGCGACAATGCTTGGATTTATTACAACAGATGCAACGATAGCTTCGGAAAAACTACAAGTAGCTTTGAGTGAAGCTATTAATCAATCATTCAATCAAATTACCGTTGACGGGGAAACGTCTACAAATGATATGGTTCTTGTGATGGCAAACGGAATGGTGGAACACAAGACATTAGATGAGAAGCATCCTGATTGGAAAACCTTCAAAAAAGGACTCCAGCTTGTTTGCGAGGATTTGGCGAAACAAATTGCAAGAGACGGAGAAGGTGCAACAAAGTTGGTAGAAGTAGAAGTAGTGGATGCCTATACGGATGATGAAGCAAGGGTAATAGCCAAAAAGGTTGTTGGTTCTGATCTAGTAAAAACAGCTGTTTATGGGGCAGATGCGAATTGGGGAAGGATTATTGGGGCAATCGGCCATAGCGATGCAACAGTTAATCCAGAAACATGTGATATTTATATTGGAGAAACACTTGTTTTCCATCAAGGAACCCCGCAAGCTTTTTCAGAGGACATTGTTAGTTCGTATATGAAAGGGGAAAAAGTAGAGATCAAAATTGCTCTTCATATCGGCACTGGAGTAGGTAAGGCTTGGGGGTGTGACTTAACTTATGACTATGTCAAAATTAACGCAAGCTACCGAACGTAACAATATAAAGCCAGTTATGGTCATTAAACTTGGTGGGAGTATTCTTTATGAATTATCAGCAACATTTTTTACAAGCCTGAAAGAAATCCAGAAAGATTATGATTGTGTCATTGTCCATGGAGGCGGACCGGAAATATCCAAATTGCTAAATGGACTTGGTATTGAATCGGTATTTGTAGAAGGACAGAGGAAAACAACAGAGGATGTATTATCGGTAGTAGAAATGGTGCTTGGCGGCAAAGTAAATGTGCATTTAACAAGTCAACTTCGGTCTTATGGAATCAGCTCAATCGGATTAACAGGGTACGATGCAGGACTCTTAACAGCTACTCCTATAAATAAAGCAAAATTAGGATTGGTTGGAGAAATAAACAAGGTCAATGTGGAATTAATTCAGCAATTATTTTCTCTTAAGTATCTTCCTGTTATTGCTCCATTAGCCATTTCAAAGGATGGAGAAAAGTTAAACGTAAATGCTGACTTAGGAGCATCTGCTATTGCCAATGCTCTAAAGGCAGAAAAATTGTTGTTTGTGACAGATGTACCGGGAATTTTAAAAGAAGGAACACTTCTTTCAAAAGTAACAAAACAAGAAACAAATGAATTAATGGAAAAGGGAGTTATTTATGGAGGAATGATTCCGAAAGTAAAAGCAGCAACATCATCTTTATCTTCCATATTAAAAGAAGTAGTCATTGTTAGTGGAGAACAACCTATATATCAGAATGGAAATATAAATGGAACTGTCATTACAGTAGAAGAGGATGTGGTCAAATCGTGAGTAGTTTATTCCCTACCTATAGCCGCCTGCCACTTGAGTTAGTGTCAGGAAACGGAACAATAGTAGAAGATCATAACGGAAAGTCTTATCTTGATTTTATATCTGGGATTGCTGTCTGTAATCTTGGTCATGCTCCAGAAGAGGTGAAAAAGGCGATAGAAACACAATTACAATCCATCTGGCATGTATCCAACCTGTTTACCATTTCTAATCAAGAAAAAGCAGCCGAGTTATTGGTAGCAAATAGCTCAGCAGACGCCGTTTTTTTCTGCAATAGCGGCGCTGAAGCAAATGAAGCCGCAATAAAATTGGCAAGAAAGCATACAGGAAAATCAACTATCATTAGTTTCAAGCAATCCTTTCATGGTAGAACTTTTGCGACAATGAGTGCAACTGGTCAAGAAAAGATCCATGGTGGCTTTGGTCCGTTGCTTCCGTCATTTGACTATCTTCCATATAACGATATCGAAGCAGTGGAAGGTATTGGAGGAGAAGACATAGCGGCTATTATCGTCGAAGTCATTCAAGGAGAAGGCGGAGTAAATCCAGGTACGCAATCCTTTTTACAAGCGGTAGAACAAAAGTGTAAACAGCTTGGAGCACTCCTTATCGTTGATGAAGTGCAAACCGGAATAGGTCGAACAGGACTTCCATTTGCTTATCAACATTACTCCATTTCTCCCGATATCATCACAACTGCGAAAGGACTAGGGAGTGGATTTCCCGTAGGAGCTATGCTTGGAAAAGCGGACCTTATCCCATCCTTCTCTGCCGGTGTACACGGCTCGACCTTTGGAGGCAACCCACTGGCGATGGCGGCAGCACAGGCAACGCTAGAAACGATTTTTCAGGAAGAGTTCCTGCAAGAGGTAAAACAAAAAGCAGAAGCCTTTCTTGGTAATATAAAAGAAAAATTAAAAACAGTTCCTTCTGTTAAAGAGGTTAGAGGAAAAGGCTTCTTAATTGGAATTGAGCTAGAAACAGAAGTGAAACACCTACTTGATCAATTAAGAGAAGAAGGGCTGCTTGCATTGTCAGCTGGTCCTCGTGTTATTCGATTATTGCCACCGTTAACTGTCACGGAGGAGGAATTACAAGAGGCAAGTGAGAAGTTATTAAAGGTGTTGGGGGTATCTTCCAATAAAAGTCAGTATGTCTAGAAATCTAAGCAATGTGTCCAGTAAGGTTAGAAAAGTGTCTGGAAACGAAAGAAAAATGTCCAGTAAGTTCACGGAAATGTCCAGAAATTAAAGAAAAGTGTCCAGTTAGTAGTGTGAGGCACAAATCCAAAAACAAAACAGTGCAATTTTATATAAAAATTTTTTTATGTAGGATTGTATAAAAATAATAGTAGATTAATAAAAATTCATCACAAGAAGGTGTAAATATGAAGGGCTTTTTATGTCTCCAAGATGGTAGCAATTTTGAAGGAGAAGCATTTGTCTCTACGATGGAAGCAGTTCAAGGTGAAATTGTCTTTTTTACGGGAATGACAGGGTATCAAGAAGTATTAACAGACCCATCTTATAAAGATCAGATTGTCGTTTTTACGTATCCGTTAATCGGTAATTACGGTATAAATGAGAGTGACTTCGAGAGTGCAAAGCCACAGGTGAGTGGCGTGATTATGCTACAATGTACCGATCATTTTTCTCATTATGCCGCTCAAGTTTCACTTAGAGAGTATTTAGAGAAGTGGCAAATTCCTTATATGACAGGTGTTGATACTAGAGAAGTTGTAAAATCGATTCGTAAAAAGGGTTCTCAAAATGCATGTATTGCTGCTCATAAGCCGGCTACGCCTTCTTCTGCTAGCCTAGTAGGTCAAATTGACAAGGTTGTAGGCAGCAAAGTTGAAATGTATGGTTCTGGAGACACTCATATTGCATTGATTGATTTTGGGGTGAAAAAATCAATTTTATCCAGTTTATTAGATCGGAATTGTCGAGTAACGGTTGTACCGTATGACAAGATCTCCATTTTACATTCTCTTAAGGTGGATGGGATGGTGCTTTCAAATGGTCCTGGTGATCCAAAGGAGATGAAGCGGATTTTATTGATTTTAAAAGAAAAAATCCTACAGCTCCCAACGTTAGGCATTTGTTTAGGTCATCAATTGATTGCCTTAGCACTTGGTGGAAATACGAAGAAGTTATTATTTGGGCATCGCGGTGCCAATCATCCTGTACGTGATGATAAGACGGGGAAGGTTTTCCTAACTTCACAAAATCATAATTATGTCGTGGATGATGCCAGTCTTAAAGAAACGAATTTAATTCCTCGCTTTATTAATGTGAATGATCGTTCCGTAGAAGGAATGAAGCATAATGAAAAACCAATTTTGTCTGTTCAATTCCACCCAGAAGCACATCCTGGACCAGTAGATGCCTCTTGGATTTTTGATGAATTTTTTAACAGTATTAAACAGCTGGGGAGAGAAAAACTGTATGCCTAAAGATTCTACAATACAAAAAATAATAATTATTGGTTCAGGTCCGATTATTATCGGGCAAGCGGCGGAGTTTGATTATTCTGGCACACAAGGGTGTCTTGCCCTGAAGGAAGAAGGGTACGAAACAGTTCTAGTAAATCATAATCCTGCAACAATTATGACGGATACAAATAATGCTGATACGGTTTATTGTGAACCATTAACGGTATCGACATTGACAAAGATTATTGAAAAGGAAAAACCCGATGGTTTGGTAGCGAATCTTGGTGGGCAGACCGCGTTGAATTTAGCGGTTGCATTATCAGAGGCAGGAGTACTTGAAAAGTATGGTGTTAAGTTACTCGGTACATCGGTAGAGTCCATCCAAAAAGGGGAAGATCGTGAACAGTTTCGAACGTTAATGAATCAATTAGATGAACCGATTCCAGAAAGCAAGATTGTGACTGATGTAAAAGGGGCTATTCAATTTTCAGAAAAAATTCCTTTTCCCATTATTGTGAGACCTGCCTATACGTTAGGAGGAAGAGGTGGTGGAATTGCTGAAAATGAGAAGGAATATTTGCAGCTTGTACAAAGTGGATTAAAAGCAAGTCCAATCGGTCAGATTCTTGTAGAGAAAAGTATTGCCGGATACAAAGAAATTGAGTATGAGGTAATGCGTGATAGCAAGGGGAATTGTATCTCCGTCTGTAACATGGAAAACTTCGACCCAGTTGGCGTGCATACGGGAGATTCAATTGTCGTTGCTCCTTCTCAAACCTTGACGGATGAAGAATTCCATCAATTGCGAAAAGCTGCTTTTCATATTATTTCTTCCCTTGAAGTTGTTGGAGGCTGTAATATTCAGTTTGCTTATGACACAGCTAGTAAAAATTACTATGTTATTGAAGTAAACCCACGTGTCAGTCGTTCATCTGCACTTGCATCAAAAGCAACGGGGTATCCAATTGCCAAAATGGCTGCAAAGCTTGCAGTTGGATATTCTTTGGATGAGTTAATCAATCCACTTACAGGCACTACTTATGCGAGCTTTGAGCCAGCCCTTGACTATGTTGTCGTGAAGTTTCCTCGTTGGCCATTCGATAAATTCCCAACGGCGAACAGGGTGTTAGGAACGAAAATGAAGGCAACGGGTGAAGTTATGGCAATTGAACGGACACTTGAGGCAGCTTTTCAAAAAGCAGTACAATCTCTTGAACTAGATACAATTGGTTTACGTTTGAAGGAGACGAAAGATTATACAGAAAAGCAATTGAAAGAGTGTATTCAGCATCCAACAGATTTAAGGTTTTTTGCTTTATTCGAGCTTATGAAGCGTGGTGCTTCTATTGATAAACTTCACCAGGAGACAGAGATAGATTTATTCTTTTTATCTATCTTAAAAAATATAATTACTCTCGAGGAACAGCTGAATTTAAATGGGAAAAATGCTTTAACAAAAGAGCAGATTTTAAAGGCGAAACGATTTGGATTTGATGATAAAACTATTTCTTTTTTAACAGGTGTAGAAGAAAAAGAAATTGTAGATTTACGGAGTCACTTTGGATTGAGCCCAAGTTACAAAATGGTTGACACTTGTGCTGCCGAGTTTGAAGCAGCAACGAATTATGCATATTCCACCTATTTTGGAAGTAATGAGATACAGCCGTTGGCAGGGGAGAAAAAGGCACTCATTGTCGGGGCAGGGCCGATAAGGATTGGCCAAGGTGTTGAGTTTGATTATAGTGCTGTGAAAGCAATCAAAACACTGCAGCGATTGGGTTGGAAGGCGGTAATGGTGAATAATAACCCGGAGACTGTTAGTACGGATTATGAAACAGCGGACAGATTATATTTTGAACCACTGACAAAAGAAAATATTTTATCTATTATTCAGCATGAAGAGATTGATGCAGTCCTTGTACAATTTGGTGGTCAAACAGCTATTAATCTTGCAGAGTCTCTTGAAGAGGCAGGGGTAAAATTACTTGGCACATCTTCTGGTATTTTAGATAAATTAGAGGATCGAGAGTTATTTTATGCATTGCTGGATGAACTACAAATCTCTCATGTGAAGGGGGATATTTGTCATAGCAAAGCGGAAGCAGTGAAAGTAGCAAGTGATTTGCAGTATCCGCTTCTTTGTCGCCCCTCATATGTTATTGGTGGGACGGGGATGGTGAAAGTTACTAACGCCAATGAACTTCATCAATTTTTACAAGAAGCAGATGAATCCTTCTTTCCAATTCTACTAGATGAATACATGGTTGGAAAAGAAGCAGAAGTGGATCTTGTCGCGGATGGCAATAAAGCATGGATTCCTGGTGTGATGGAACATATCGAAAGAGCAGGAGTCCACTCTGGAGATAGTATGGCAATTTTTCCTTCTACCTACTTATCAGATAAAGTGACTACCAAGATAGAACAGTATGCAAATAAAATTGTCTCTGCATTGGGCTATAAAGGGATTATGAATATTCAATTTCTGATTGTAGACAATCGAGTACTCGTACTGGAAGTTAATCCGAGAGCAAGCCGTACCATTCCTATTATCAGTAAAGTTAAGGGTATTTCTTTAATCGACTTAGCAACAGAAATACTATGTGATGAATCGAAGACGGTAAATCATTTTGATCAAACGTTTGAACAAGAAATAGTAGCAGTGAAATTTCCGGTGTTCTCCACCCATGCCCACCCAGAAATAGATCTATTGTTGGGAGCAAATATGAAATCGACTGGCGAAGGAATGTGTGTTGGTAAAACAGTAGAAGAAGCATTATATAAGGTATTTGAGGTACTCCATCATAGTATTGATAATGGTGGGACAGTAATGGTTGACTCCATTGATTCGTCACTGACAAGTTTTGATACGAGTAACTCTTCCGATTTTGAAGCGTGGATCGAGGCGGAGAATGCAAGTTTGTTTTATAGTGACGTAAACACAGAAGAAGGGAAACAAAGAAGAATCAAGGCTCTAGAACAAGGAGTTACGGTTATAACAGAAAAAGAAACATTGTTCGCTTTCTCTAAAAGCAGAGCAATAAAAGGAGCAGAGCCTGTTTCATTAACAACATCTACTAAATTTGAAGGAGTGAGGTAAGAATGAATAACCAAAGTGCTGCAGTTAAATCATATAATTTTTCCTTGAAAGACAGAAATTTACTAACATGGCTCGATTACTCGCAAGAAGAAGTGAAAGAATTATTATCGCTTGCAAAGTGGTTAAAGAAAAATCCTACTTCCGATATTTTAAAAGGGAAAACGTTAGGAATGATTTTCGAAAAGTCTTCAACGAGAACTCGTGTCTCTTTTGAAGCTGGGATGTTGCAACTTGGTGGGCATGCTATTTACCTGAACTCTCGCGATATTCAAATTGGAAGAGGAGAATCGATTGCGGACACAGCTAAAGTGCTGTCTTCTTATATAGATGCCATTATGATTCGGACATTTGAACATGAAAAAATTCAAGAGCTTTCTGAGCATGCAAGTGTACCTGTTATTAACGGACTATGTGACATGTATCATCCTTGTCAGGCACTTGCCGATGTGCTTACAATTTTTGAACTAAAGGGCATGGTAAAAGGGTTAAAAGTAGTGTATATCGGTGACGGGAACAATGTAGCACACTCCTTCATGATTTTATGCGCCATGATGGGGATGGAGGTAGTAGTATCCTGTCCTAAAGGCTATGAACCAAATGAGGAAGTTGTAAAGAAATCGAAGGCTATTGCTGATAAATATGGTGGTTCTGTTGTAGTCGAACACGATCCAGTGCAAGCAGTAAAAGGTGCAGACATTGTGTATACGGATGTCTGGGCGAGCATGGGGCAAGAGGAAGAAGCAAAAGAGCGAATGAAGGTGTTCATGCCTTATCAAGTAAATGATGAGCTATTACAGTACGCTTCTAAAAAAGTGAAGTTCTTGCACTGCCTACCGGCTCATCGTGAAGAAGAAGTAACAGCCTCTGTCATTGACGGACCGGATTCCGTCGTCTTTCAACAAGCTGAAAATAGACTACATGTTCAAAAGGCAATCCTGCAATCAGTACTCGTTTAGAAACATTCAAAACATTTAGAGGTCCGTCCCTCGTTGCTTTAAAGCAATGAGGGACGGACCTTCTTTTTTGCTTTTTAAAATTTGTCGAACAAAAATTTTAAAAAGGGTGTTCCGTTTTAAAGTAAACTGTTATATAATACAAACATATCAAAATATTCTGTAATATAACATAATACATTGAAGAGACATCATGAATATTATTTTGAGGAAAAGGAGTGGTGGTATTAGATGTCCACACAAACAGTGGGAATAAAGGTAAGAGGAGCAATGAAGCCCGGATTTGAAGAGGTTTTGACACCGAAAGCATTGCAATTTTTGGAACAGTTGGAAAGACGCTTCGGTGAAAAGAGAAAACAGCTGTTACAAAACAGAGAGAAAAAGCAACAAAGCATTAATGAAGGAAAACTACCTGACTTTCTTCCAGAGACAGAATCTATTCGACAAAGTGATTGGAAAATCAGTCCGATTCCAAAGGATCTTCGTGACCGCCGAGTAGAAATTACTGGTCCTGTTGATAGAAAAATGGTCATTAATGCATTGAATTCTGGAGCAAAATGTTTTATGGCTTGTTTTGAAGATGCGACCTCTCCAACCTGGAGTAATGTGATAGAAGGTCAGGTAAACTTACGAGATGCTGTTTACCGAAAGATTTCATTCACCAACAACAATGGAAAGAAATATGAATTAAAAGATGACCCGGCTGTATTAATTGTTCGGCCTAGGGGATTACATTTAGAGGAAAAAAATATTTTATTAGATGGAAAACCTATTACAGCTAGTTTAGTAGACTTTGGATTATTCTTATTTCATAATGCTAACCGGTTAGTACAAAATGGCTCAGGTCCATACTTTTACTTACCTAAGCTAGAAAGCTGTTTTGAAGCTAGGTGGTGGAATGATGTATTTATATTTGCTCAAAAATACATTGGAATTCCAAGAGGTACAGTAAAAGCGACGGTATTAATCGAAACTATTTCCGCTGCTTTTGAAATGGATGAAATATTGTATGAATTAAAAGAGCATTCAGCAGGGTTAAACTGCGGACGCTGGGATTATATTTTCAGCTACATTAAAAAGCTGCGGGAAATAGATGAGGTGATCTTACCAGACCGTTCCAGTGTAACAATGACTGTTCCATTTATGCGAGCATACTCCTTACTGACAATTAAAACATGTCATAAGAGAGGAGCCCCAGCAATTGGAGGAATGGCAGCTCAAATACCGGTAAAGAATGATGAGAAAAAGAATGAAGAAGCTTTTGCGAAGGTGAAGGCAGATAAAGAAAGAGAAGCTCGTGACGGCCATGATGGTACATGGGTAGCTCATCCTGGGCTTGTACCTGTGGCAATGGAAGTATTTAATAATGAAATGCCGGAAGAAAACCAAATAGATAAAAAGCAGTTAGAAGACTTGGAAGTAACAGCAGAACAATTACTAGAAGTTCCAAAGGGGAAAATTACGGAAGAAGGATTACGTCAAAATATTACAGTCGGGATTCAATATATTTCATCGTGGTTAAGCGGTCAAGGAGCGGCGCCAATCAACAATCTAATGGAGGATGTCGCAACAGCAGAAATTTCTAGAGCTCAAGTATGGCAATGGATCCGTCACCCAGAAGGGATATTAGATGATGGAAGAAACGTAAATCTACCACTCTATGAAACAATTAAACAAGAAGAACTAACAAAACTACAACAACAACTAGGCGATTCAGTCTACCACGAAAGACGATTCAACGAAGCAGCTCAACTATTCGATCAACTCATCCAAGACAACAACTTTACAGAATTCCTTACACACCCAGGCTACAGAATACTAGAAAACTAATAACGAGAAAATTACTTTAATGCGTTAATACGTTCGGGGACAGACCTTTGGTATGCAAACTAATAATAAAAATTATTTATAAAAGGAGAGATTGATAATGACAAAAAATAATGAGCGCGTGCAAAAATTACAAGAAAATTGGGATATGGATGAACGTTGGAATGGAGTAGAACGCACGTATTCGGCAGAAGATGTGATCCGTTTAAGAGGATCCATTGATATTGAGCATACATTAGCAAGACGCGGCGCAGAAAAGCTTTGGAACCATCTTCATACAGAAGATTATATTAATGCACTGGGCGCTTTGACTGGGAATCAAGCGGTGCAGCAAGTAAGAGCTGGGTTGAAAGCTATTTACCTTAGTGGTTGGCAAGTTGCGGCAGACGCCAATCTATCAGGCCATATGTATCCTGACCAAAGCTTGTATCCTGCGAACTCAGTTCCGTCTGTTGTTAAGCGAATCAATCAAGCACTGCAGCGGGCAGATCAAGTGCATCACGTAGAAGGAGATGAATCTATCGACTTTTTCGTACCGATTGTTGCTGATGCAGAAGCAGGATTTGGTGGGCAACTGAACGTATTCGAACTGATGAAAGGAATGATTGAAGCTGGTGCATCAGCAGTTCATTTTGAGGACCAATTGTCTTCAGAGAAGAAATGTGGCCACCTTGGAGGAAAAGTGCTGCTTCCAACGCAAACAGCAGTCCGTAATTTAATATCTGCTAGGCTTGCAGCAGATGTAATGGGAACACCAACACTAATCGTTGCCCGCACGGATGCGAATGCAGCAGATCTTATCACAAGTGATGTTGACCCATACGATGCGCCATTCATTACAGGAGATAGAACACCAGAAGGATTCTTCCGTACAGCAGCAGGGATCGATCAAGCAATTTCCCGAGGTCTTGCTTATGCGCCATATGCGGATTTAGTTTGGTGTGAAACATCAGAGCCGAACCTAGAGGAAGCACGCAAATTTGCTGAAGCAATTCATGAAAAATATCCTGGAAAACTACTAGCATATAACTGCTCACCATCATTTAACTGGAAAAAGAAACTGGATGATGAAACAATTGCGAAGTTCCAAAAGGAGCTCGGTAAAATGGGCTATAAATTCCAATTCGTTACACTTGCAGGTTTCCATGCACTAAACCATAGCATGTTTGAGTTAGCAAGAGGGTATAAAGATCGCGGTATGGCTGCCTATTCTGAACTGCAGCAAGCAGAGTTTGACAGTGAACAATACGGATACTCCGCTACAAGACATCAACGAGAAGTAGGAACAGGCTATTTTGATGAAGTTTCAATGGTTATCTCAGGAGGAACGTCTTCAACAACTGCATTAAAAGGATCAACCGAAGCGGAGCAATTTTCAAAGAGTCATTAAAAGGTGTACAGTTCATATGACTTAGCGTTTTTACATTCATCCAAGCAATTATCTAGAAATTTAAACAAACGTTTGGATGTACCTCCCTAGAGGAGGAAGGAATCTTACGGTAGTATTAAATTTTAACAAAATGGTGTTAGGTTGATAAATTCACACTTAAGGTTGATAACGTCACATTTATGATAGATAAGTTCACAATTGCAATAGATAAGTTCACAATTGCAATAGATAAATTCACAATTACAGTTGAAAAAGACAAAATTGCAAGGGATAACGGTTTGAACAACTCTTGGCAACACAGGGATGGTCTATTGTTTATTGAACAAACGTTTGATCAAAATCCAAAATAAAAAGTAGTGTCTAAGCGGTAAATAATCCGCCAAAGACACTACTTTTTTAGTTACTATTAGTCAATCGACAATACACCACTATCTCCTTGCTTTACACTTCCTTGTTTCTTCACGTTTAACTTAGTTAAGTTTGTAAAAATAATTGGTGTAATGGAAGAAGTAGCCGATTTTTGAATAAAATCGAGATCAAATTTCAAAATTTCTTGTCCTTTTGTAATTTGATCGCCTTCTTTAACTAAAACAGTAAAACCTTCTCCGTTTAGTTGAACGGTATCTAGACCAACGTGAATAAGTATTTCATAACCTTGTTTTGACCTGATTCCTATTGCATGCTTCGTTGGGAAGACATTAATGATTTCGCCATTAACAGGGGAAACAACAGAACCTTTTGATGGAACAACGGCGAGGCCATCACCCATCATCTTTTGTGAAAATACTTGGTCTTTCACTTCGGTGATTGGAATAATTTTTCCTTCGATTGGCATCACGAAGTCTTGGTCATGTAATTGTGTTAGTCCCTCTACTTCAGAAGGAGATGCTGTTTCGGAAGCATCCTGTGTATTTACAACTTGCCCATCTAATCGCTTCATTGCATCGGCAACAAATTCTACATCCGTACCAACAATAATTTGAAGGTTTGTTTTATTTAATTTCATAACACCTTTTGCACCATGAGCTTTTAAAGCGGTATCTTTTACTTTTTCCATATCTTTTACATTTAAACGAAGGCGTGTTGCACAGTTGTCAATGACAGAAATGTTTTCTTTTCCACCAATATCATTGATAAAGTAATTTGCCATTTGTTCGTATTTATCGTTTCCGACTGCAGTAGAGGATGCCTGGTCTTCTTCCTCTACTTCATCTTCACGACCAGGTGTTTTCAGGTTAAAGGCTTTAATTAATACATAGAAAACGACGAAATAAATGACTGCATAGATTAAACCAATAACTAATAATAATAAAGGTTTTTCTGCGATATTAAAGTTTAGCAAATAGTCAATTCCACCTGCTGAGAATGTAAAGCCATCTCGAATGCCAAGTGATGTTGTAAGCCACATAGAAACCCCAGTTAAAATCGCATGAACACCGTATAATAATGGAGCGATGAACATGAATGAAAACTCAATTGGTTCTGTAATACCAGTAAGGAAAGAAGTTAAAGCTAGTCCGATAAACATACCGGAAACCGCTTTTCTTTTTTCAGGTTTTGCAGCAGCAATAATAGCGAATGCAGCTGCAGGAAGTCCAAACATCATAACAGGGAAGAATCCAGTCATATATGGACCAGCAGTTGGGTCTCCAGCAAAGAATCGAGCGATATCTCCTGAAACAATTTCCCCGGTTCTTCCAGCAAACTCACCAAATTCAAACCAGAATAAACTATTTAATACGTGATGAAGTCCTAAAGGAATTAATAAACGGTTTAAGAATCCGAATAGACCAGAACCAATGGCGCCTAAATCAATAATCCAATTACCAACACCATCAATGGCAGCCTGAACCGGTGGCCAAGCAAATCCAGCGATTCCTGCTAAAATTACCATCGCAACCGATGTCACAATGGGAACAAATCTTCTACCACTAAAGAATCCTAACCATTCGGGAAGTTTTACATCATGAAAGCGGTTATATAAAAGTCCTGCGACGATACCAGCAATAATTCCACCGAGCACACCCATATTAATATTTTCATCTAAAGCTTGTGTACCATTTGTTAATACTAAATAACCAATCGCACCAGCTAAAGCGGCAGCTCCGTTATTATCTTTGGCAAACCCCATTGCAACTCCAATTGCAAAAATTAATGCTAAGTTAGCAAATATTGCATCTCCTGCATTTGCGATAAACGGAATATCAAGTAAATCAGGTTGCCCAAAGCGAAGTAAAAGCCCTGCGGCAGGTAATACCGCGATTGGAAGCATTAATGACTTACCAATTCGTTGTAAAAAACCTAACATAGTGTTCTCTCCTTTTATAAAAAATGTTATGAATGCGTTTTCTAAACATGCATATCATAACATCATATCATTATAGATGTCTATACCATTATGAGATTTCTATTTAGAGATTATTTAGATGGGTTTTTATTATATATACATAAATAGGGGATTTTTCAAAAATATTGTTAAGGAAATTGGTATAGACAACTATAATTTGGTGATGCTAAGATAGAACGGAAGACATAAGTGTAAAAGTTAAATACTTCTTATCCAAATAACACAATTAATTATAGACGAGTGTTTTATCCCGTATTAATGGCAGTAAACCTCTTAGTGATTGAAGTTTCACTTTATAAATTCCTACTGACTTGAAAGGATGGAAAGATAATGAATTCACATGATAAACCTATTTTGCTTAAGGGCATACAAATATATTCTGAAAAAGTGAAATTAGAGAATGGATATATAAAGATGAAAGATCAAAAAATAGTTGAGTTTGGACCACTAGAGGAATTAGACCAAGAGGATTCATTTGAAATCGTTGAAATTCCCTCAAATTATAAGGCGATTCCTGGATTCATTGATGTCCATATCCACGGAGTGGGTGGTGCTGATGTAATGGACGCTACAAAGGAAGCATTAGATACAATGACAAATACGCTTCCTGGAGAAGGGACAACCAGTTTTTTAGCAACTACGATGACCCAGAGCAGTACGGAAATTGAAAAAGCGCTTACGAATGCTGGTGATTATATTAAGGAGCAGCAAGCACGAGGAAAAGCTGAAATACTTGGTATCCACCTTGAAGGTCCATTTGTGAACGCAAAACGAGCAGGAGCACAGCCGTTAGACCATATTATTGATCCAAACCTCGAGATTTTTAAAAGGTGGCACTCTTTATCAAAGGAAAATATAAAACTTGTTACGGTGGCACCTGAACAACCAGGTGGATTGGAATTGGTTCGTTATTTAAAAGAAAATGAGATCATTGCCTCGATTGGCCATTCTGATGCAACGTATGAAGAAGTGAGTGGGGCAATTGAAGCAGGAGTCAACCATGTCACACATTTATTTAATCAAATGCGAGGTTTACATCATCGCGAACCAGGTGTTGTCGGTGCGGCATTTTTACATGATGAATTAAAAACAGAAATAATTGCTGATGGAGTTCATGTGCGACCAGAAATGGTGAAGCTTGCTTATCAACAAAAAGGAAACGAAGGGGTCATTTTAATTACGGACTCCATGCGTGCTAAGTGCTTGAAAAATGGCCAATATGATCTCGGTGGTCAAGATGTAACAGTGGAGGATGGAAAAGCTGTCCTTAGTGATGGGACACTTGCTGGAAGCATATTGAAATTAGGAAACGCAGTGAAAAATATTTTAGCTTATACGGGGTGTTCACTCGAGGACGCTATTGAAATGGCATCGGTTAACCCAGCAAAACAGTTAAAAATATTCGATAAGAAGGGAAGCATCGCAAAAGGAAAAGATGCTGACATCGTAATACTAGATGAAAATTTAGATGTTTTTATGACAATTTGTCGAGGAACGCTAGCCTATACTAAGGAGGAAAACTAAAATGAAAATTATAGATGTGAAAGATTACCAAGAAATGAGTAAAAAAGCTGCTGAGTATATTATTGAAAAGGTTCGTCATTCAAAAAATCTAAACCTTGGACTTGCAACAGGTGGAACGCCAGTTGGAACGTATACTAATTTAATTGAAGATCACAAACAAAATCACACTTCTTACCAAGGAGTAAAAACGTTTAATTTAGATGAGTACGTTGGACTTTCAGGAGACAATCATAATAGCTATCGTTTCTATATGAATGACCAATTATTTAACCACATTGATATTGAAAAGTCGAACACCCATATTCCCCGTGGGGACGCTAAGGATATGCAAAAAGAATGCGAAGACTATGAAAATCTATTAGCAGAGCATGGTGGAATTGATTTACAAATTCTTGGAATTGGAAGTAATGGTCATATTGGATTTAATGAACCTGGAACTTCATTTGATTCGAATACTCATATTGTCGACTTAGCCCCATCCACAAGAGAAGCAAATGCAAGATATTTCGATAGCCTAGAAGAGGTACCAACAAGAGCAGTCACAATGGGGATTGCTACGATTATGAAAAGTAAAGAGATTCTTCTTCTTATTTCAGGTGAAAACAAAAAAGAAGCCTTATCTAACCTGCTCCATGGTGAAGTTGATGAACGTTTTCCTGCTTCTGTATTGAGAAATCATCCATGTGTTACAATTATTGCAGATGAAGCCGCAATCGCAGATGAAAAGGTTCGCAGCTAAGAGAGGAATAGTTTCTTTTGTGTTCTTATGCAGTTGGTTTTCACATCGTTGAAGCTGATTTTCGTACAAATAAATGGTGTCGATAGTATACTTTAGAGTTGTTTTCGTAAAGAGCCTATTTTTAAAAGTAGTTTAAATAGAAAGGGTGCAGGTCAAGAGAATGATTAAAAAGAATTCCCCCATTCCTATTTATTATCAACTTGGAGAAATTATTAAAGATTTAATTGAAAAGGGCGAGTTAAAACCTGGAGATTCTCTTCCTGCAGAGAGAGAGTACGCGGAAAAATTTCAAATTAGTCGAATGACAGTTAGGCAGGCGTTCACTCAGTTAGTAAACGATGGATATTTACATCGAATACAAGGAAAAGGGACGTTTGTTGCAGAAAGAAGTGAAAAAATCGAACAGACTCTTCGGGGATTAACGAGCTTCACGGAAGACATGAAAGTAAGGGGATTGAAGCCGGAAAGTCGATTAATTAACTTTGAAATTATTCCAGCAACAAAGCTAATTGCCGACCAGCTTGGAATCCAAGAGTATGGGCCAGTATATGAAATTAAGCGAATCCGCTTAGCGGATGATGAGCCAATGGCATTAGAAACTAATTACATTTCCGCTAATTTTATTAAAGGATTAACAGAGCAAATTGTTAACCAGTCCTTATATTCCTACATTGAAGACCAACTAAACTTGAGAATTGATCATGCTTCTCAGGTTATTGAATCGTCTATCGCTAATCAACTTGAAGCAGACTACTTAAAAATTCAATCAGGGGCACCAGTTATGCTAATTCAACGAAATACGTTTTTAAAAGATGGGACTCCTGTTGAATTTGTTAAGTCATCGTACAGAGCGGATCGTTATAAGTTTATGATTCAGATGAATCGACAATAGAAGGGGGGATCCTAACATGTTTGAACAATATTTTCATAAGCTTAAGGAATTATTAAGTACTGTTGAAGAGGCTGAAAAAGAAAACCTCACAAAAGCTGCAGAAAGAATTGCAGAGTGTATTCAAAAGGATGGAATTGTTCACGTGTTTGGTTGTGGTCACTCCCACATATTAGGGGAGGAACTATTTTACCGAGCAGGTGGACTCGTTCCAATTAGTCCTATACTAATAGAAGATTTGATGCTACATAAGGGAGCGGTACGTTCTTCACAATTAGAAAAGAAGAATGATTTTGCCGAGCAGTTTATGTCTGAAGCTAGGATTCAACCTGAAGATGTGGTAATAGTTGCTTCAACATCGGGCAGAAACCCTGTTCCAATTGATGTTGCAGAGATTGCTAAAAAGCAAGGTGCTTTTGTTATTAGCATCACTTCACCACGCTATGCCAAAACACAGGTCTCTCGACATAAAAGCGGGAAATATCTATATAATTCTGTGGATCTTTCAATTGATAATCACATTGAAGTCGGGGACACCCTTATGCAACAAGAGTCCCTCGATGTTTCCTTTGGTACTGGATCCACTGTCATCGGTGCGGCAATTGTCAATGGGATAATGGTGGAAGCTATTAAAGTAATGGTTGAAAATAACTTTAATCCACCAATTTTAAAAAGTGGAAATGTCGATGGAGCGGAAGAACATAATAAAAAACTAGTCGAGAAATATAAAAATAGAATTCCAATGCTAGAGCGGTGAATTTATATTTTGCATCACTGTGTTTGAGATAAAAAGGGGCATCTCCCATAAATGCTTAACGCTTATGGGAGATGCCCCTTTTTTTTACATCGCTAGAATTTTACTGGGTTATTCTTACCGTATATGGATTAATTAGTACTATGTGAATAAATTCCCTTAATTTTTTACTTGCTAGAATATTTAGCATTTAATAAAATCTGTTAAACTTAGTAGATAGATTCTGATAGTAAGACATATATCCGATTGAATGTGGTGCTGTCGGAGTAAATAAAAAGGAAGTTATGCTCTATAGTTTTACTCCATATTAACGGGAAGTAGTCCCTACCTCGAGGATTTGAGAGAGTCGAAGAAGAGTAGGTGGAGGATGAGAGTTCATCCTTAATTGAATTTTGACTTTATCCCTAAGTGGAATTGAGAGATAATAATTATTAGTTTAAAAAAATGCATATATAGAAAGGATTTCATTAATGTCAAAACATGAACAGTGGACATCAAAGCTAGGATTCATTTTAGCAGCTGCAGGCTCTGCAATTGGTTTAGGGGCTATATGGAAGTTTCCGTACGTTGCAGGAACTGGTGGTGGGGGAGCCTTTTTCCTTATCTTTTTATTATTTACCTTGTTATTAGGGTATCCACTATTACTAGGTGAATTCCTAATAGGTCGGAACACGCAAAGTGATGCCATTACAGCTTATAAAAAACTAGCCCCCAATTCTTTATGGCATATAACAGGTAGAATTGGCGTTATTGCTTGTTTTTTAGTTTTATCCTTTTACAGTGTTGTTGGAGGATGGATTATCCTTTATTTATTTAAAGCACTTACAGGTAGTCTTCAAGGACTGTCTCAATCACAATTTAATCAGTTATTTGGAGATATTATTGCTGAACCATTTTCTACATTAATTGCACAATTCATATTTATGTTACTAACGATTATCGTTGTAGCAAAAGGAGTACAAAAGGGGATTGAAAAGGCAAGTAAATTTATGATGCCGGCATTATTTGTGCTCTTCATCGTTTTAGTATTCCGTTCTCTAAGTTTAGACGGCGCAATGGAGGGAGTTAAGTTTCTTCTTGTACCGGATTTTTCAAATATTACTTCTGAAAGTATTTTATTTGCTTTAGGTCAGGCATTTTTTGCTCTCTCCTTAGGGGTTTCGGTGATGGTTACGTATAGTTCATATCTTCCTAAAACACAAAATCTTCCTAAATCTGCTTTATCAATTGTGATGATGAATATTGTCATCTCATTATTAGCAGGACTAGCAATATTCCCTGGAGTCTTCACTTTTGGGCTAGAAGTAAATGCTGGACCGACATTAATATTTGCTGTTTTACCGGCAGTGTTTAATCAGATGCCGTTTGGAATTATTTTCTTTATTGCTTTCCTACTATTATTCTTATTTGCTGCTTTAACTTCTGCTTTTTCAATGATTGAAATTATTGTAGCAACAACGGCTAAGAACGATAGCACGAAACGGAAAAAGCATACATGGATAATCGGGATATTTATTTTCATTGTAGGAATTCCATCTTGTTTATCTTATGGGCTTATGGCGGATTTCCATCTTTTTGATAAAATCTTTTTCGACTTAATCGATTTTACTGTAAGTAATGTATTAATGCCTATCGGTGCGTTAGCTATATCAATTTTTGTTTCATTAAAAGTTCCAAAGTCAGTTTTGTTCGAGGAATTAAAACAAGGTTCGAATGTTAGTAAACTATTCTTCTACGCATGGTTTTATTTATTAAAATACTTAACACCTATTGCTATTATTATTGTCTTCTTAGATGTGTTAGGTGTACTCGATTGGTTTGCAGGATTTTTTAGTTAAATAAACTAACATAGTGATAAAAAGGTTCAAGGCATAGTTTTTTTGATAGAGAGCGAAAGGTTGTCCTTAAAGGAGAGTTTACCCTTTAAGGGCAACCTTTTTGCATTAAGTTATCAATGTTGTAAATTGCAGAAAAAACGCGAATTATGTATAATGGTTTAGTCAAAAGGTCTTGTTACCTTCGAATTACAAAACTGGTTTATTAGTTAATTTGGTAGATTTTAGGTCAAAAAGACTGGGTTTGAAAGCATGCAACACTTATTAAGGAAGCTCTTTTTACTATCTTCGTAATCTGTTTCGTATTCACTTATATATTACGTCGATAGAAAAGGGGTTTTTTTGTTCCAAAAAGGAGCGGTGAAGTTTATAGATAAATAAAAGCAAAAAATATGAAGATACACACTACTATAAGGAGATGAGATAAGTTGACAAGGTTACTACGAAACATAAAAATTGGCTGGAAGTTTGCGATGGCATTGACGATTACAAGTATTCTTTTTATTGTTTCCGCAGTTTTTATTTTTACACAAATGGAGGATGTTAAAGAGGATATTGCTACTCTTGAAAGAAGAGGCGATCGAGCGGTTAAAACGACAGAGATGGCATCGTTATTTCGGTCAAAAGATACTCGAATTGCGGATTATATAAATACCCCTAATGAGAAATATATTGAAGAATTTCAAGAGAGAAGAGAGAGTTTTAATGTACTTCAAGAAGAGTTGAAAGCAAAAATGGATTCTGCGGAGGAAGAAGAACTTTTTAATGTGATCGCAAGTAACGATGAGCAGATAAATGATCTTTTTTTAAATGAAATTATTCCAGCTGTAAGTAGTGGAGATACATCTGAAGCACTTTCTAGTAGACAAGAAGCACAATCCTTAAGAAGTGAGACTGTTAACAGACTCACCGAACTAAGAGGCTTAATTAATGAACAAAGACAATCAGCTATACAACAAGCAAAAGATAGTTTAATGGAATCTGTTCGTTTCTTGGTAATCTCTATTATAATTTCAGTAATAATAGGTACCATTATTTTAGTTGTTGTAAGTCGAGTAGTTAGAGTGAATTTAAACAAAGTAATAGAAATGGCGAAGGAAGTTTCAGAAGGTAATTTAAAGGTAGAAGAAAGTAAATATGAAGGAAAAGATGAAATTGGTCAACTTAGCTTGGCAATGAATAATATGCTAGCAAGTTTACGTGAAATGGTTGGAAAAATCACATCCGTATCAGAGACTGTAACAAGCCAAAGTGAAGAATTAACCCAGTCTGCGAGTGAGGTAAAAGAAGGGAGTACTCAAGTAGCTGCAACGATGCAAGAGTTATCTTCAGGGGCTGAATCACAAGCGGATGACTCGACAAAACTATCTGAAAGCATGACAAGCTTTGTGGAGAAAATAAAAGAAGCAAATACTAATGGGGAAGATATAAGCAAAGCATCTAATGAGGTATTAGGATTAACAGAGCAGGGTAGTCAATTAATGAAATCTTCCATAAGTCAAATGAACACGATTGATAGTATTGTGAAAGAAGCGGTTGAAAAGGTAAAAGGTCTCGATAATCAATCGAAGGAAATATCAAAGTTAGTAGGAGTTATCCAAGCAATTGCTGATCAAACAAACTTACTGGCATTGAATGCTGCAATTGAAGCGGCTAGAGCAGGCGAACATGGAAAAGGATTCGCAGTTGTAGCCGATGAAGTTCGTAAATTAGCAGAACAAGTTTCTCTTTCTATTTCTGATATAACAGGTATTGTAGAAGGAATTCAACAGGAATCTGATGCAGTCGCTGTTTCCCTTGAATCAGGCTATAAGGAAGTTGGAAAAGGAACACAGCAAATACATGAAACAGGAGAAACGTTTGATAGTATAAATAATTCAATATCCGAAATGGCAAAACGAAGTCAACTTGTTTCAAACAACTTGAGTGAAATTGTAAAAGGTAGCGCAAGTATGAGTAATTCCATTGAAAACATTGCATCTGTCTCAGAGGAGTCGGCAGCAGGAATTGAACAAACCTCTGCATCTATTCAACAAACAAGCAGTTCTATGGAAGAAATAGCTGGAAATGCAGATGATTTAGCAAAACTTGCGGAAGAATTGAATGAATTAGTTCGTAGATTTAGAGTCTAAGAGATTAGGAATCTGTAACTGAATAAATGTCAAAACGCAAAAACGCTAGGGGCCAATTCCCCTAGTGTTTTTGTATTCAATGAGTAGAGGACACGTACCTTGATGTAAAAGGCTACTCTTTAGCTAGGTTTACTAGACACAATTCAGGATTTATCGGACAAATTTTCAAGTTTACCGGACACTTTTCCGAATTTACTAGACAAACACAGGAACTAACTGGACAAATTCAGTAATTCACTAGACAAACTAACATAAAATTCCAGAAATAAATGTTCATGTCTAGAAGTATCGAGTTACTCGACGATTGATATACATAAAAAATACCAACGGATTACATTACTCCGTTGGTATTTTCGTGCTCATTACTCTAATAAAATCCTCTAAAAATAAGGGATAATCCAATTCTAAATAAATTCTAACATTTTTGTCCGTATCCTCGGGTTTAACCCTTAAGTCTGCGATAGAGACACCCTTCGTCTTTCCTGTTTGTTGGATTTGAACATCTCGATAAATAAAACGCCCCATGTCAGGGTTCGCTAATAGTGAAAGGGTAACTACGTCGTGAAGTGGTGCTCCAACAAGGCCGGGAATTAATTTCTTGTAGGCATTGATATAATAATCCATGACCTCATCTAAAATATCTATTAGTGGATTTTGGGTGGATTCCTGAATTGTAGCTACATGTTGTTTCGTAACAATTGAATTATTGGAGACGTTTAAAGGAATGACTGTAATATTTTTTAAACTATCAAATACTAAGCTGCTTGCAACAGGATCTCCATAAAAGTTCGCCTCTGCATAAGGTGTTACGTTTCCGGGTACCAAAAACGCTCCACCCATAATATAAAATTCTTTTACCTTTTCGGACAAATCATCACTTAAAATTACTGCTGTAGCAAGAGATGTGTTTCTTCCAACGTCAACAATGGTTAGCCCAGGATTTTGATCAATTATGTTAAATATTTCTGTGAAATTTAAAAGCTCACCTGCTATATTCTCTGGAGGGACAATTGGGCCGAGCCCTTCTGGTCCATGAATTTCAGGATAAAAAGTAGGAATTTCTCCAGAAAAAGGCCTTGTAGTACCTCCAATAATAGGTATATCAGTTTTATTAGCAAGCTCGAGTAAATAGGCGACATTTTCTGTTGCCTGTTTTTTATCCACATTTCCGTAACTTGAGACAATTCCTACTACTTCTATTTCTGGATTTAACAGAGCGTAGATAATGGCAATGGAATCATCAATTCCCGGGTCTGCAAATAATAAAATTTTTTTCATTGTAAAATCTCCTAAGGGTTTGTTATACCAACTTATGAGCGAATGATCTGTTTGGTAATTTGTACACTAGGGGATTAGATATATAATTTTAACCACAATAATCGAAAACGTCTTCCAGATTAGTACCTCAAGTTTAATAAAACATCTCTAATGTTTTTATCTTTCATAATCGTATCTCTATATTTTTGTGTTATCTCCGTTAGTGCAACATCATGATAGAAAAATTCGGTAAAAAACTTCACCAATGGACGAGATTGTGTGCGAATAGCTTGCCAGTTTGCTTCTTCTATTCCGGCAAATAACATTTCTTGATCATCGACAATCATAATTCTACTTCTTTCTAGATTAGCGTGTTGCTCATCAGGAATTAACGTCGAAACAGAAGGGATTTTAGTAGAAAGTTCCCCAATTACATGAATATTTATATGGATGCCCGCGTCATATTTTTCTTCTAAAATCGGAAGGTATTGGAGAAGGTCATCTGCCCAACCAGAAAGGAAAATAGAATGCTCCGCTTTTTGTAATAATTCCTTTAAGAGTGATTGAATCGATTGGTTATCCTTTAGTGTCCAAACACGGTCATCGGAAGGAGCTTTTTTTATCGGAGCTTTTTTTAACTGCTCCAAATTGTTTTCAAAATCTGCTTTCAGTTTTTTAATAGTAGACTCAATCGGTAGAGCCGTATAAAGGCGTTTTTTTTCAATGGTAGTTTCCAGAATCATCCCTTTTTCAGATAAACGATGGAGTACTTCATAAACTTTGGAACGAGGAACTCCAGAAAGCTTCACGATACCCGTTGCATCTAAAGGGTGATCTACTGTTATGAGTGACTGGTATACTTGGCTTTCGTATTGGGTAAAACCGAATTGTTGAAGCATGTTTTTTAACTCCTTGCGTAAGTTTTCGTTGTTACCATCATAGCATAGGAAAACTTTTTATAGAATTCTTATACATAACATGTTACCATTGCAGTGGTAACATTACAGAAAGGGCGTTATGTGATGGATAAACGTGTTTATTTATTAACTATTGTTTCGTTTGTTGTTGGAATGGTGGAGTTAATTATAGGTGGAATTTTGGACTTAGTTGCAAAAGATTTAGGAGTGAGTATTGGAAAAGCTGGTTTACTCATAACGGTATTTTCACTTGTGTTCGCCATTTCGGCACCAATTTTATTAACCGTAACGGCGAGGATCGAGAGAAAGCGATTAACATTACTTGCACTTATTATATTTTTACTTGGAAATGGATTGGCTGTCCTTAGTCCGTCTTATAGCTTATTATTTATGGCAAGAATCATATCGGCTGCCAGTGGCTCGTTACTTGTTGTACTTTGTGTGACGATGGCGTCCAATATTGTTACGGAAAAATATCGGGCTCGTGCAATCGGCATTGTCTTTATGGGAGTTAGTGCCTCCCTTGTGCTGGGAGTTCCCGTTGGATTAATGCTTGGAAATGCGTTTGGCTGGCAGGCACCATTTATTCTTATTACGGTATTGACGGTATTTTCGATAATAGGTGTATATTTCTTTATGGAAAAAATGGAACCAAAGCCAGCGATTCCAATCGGTCAACAGTTGCGTACACTGAAAAACCGTAAAATACTGTTTGCGCAGTTGACATCGTTTCTGTTTTTGGCGGGTCATTTAACATTATATGGATATTTAACGCCGTTTTTGAAATCTGCACTCGGTTTGGACGGTACATGGGTAAGTATTGTTTATTTAATTTTCGGAGTTGCAGCTGTTTTAGGTGGAGGAATCGGTGGTACGCTTTCTGATCGATTTGGATCAAAACAAACTATTTTAACGGTAATCGTAGTATTTGCAGTGGCTATGTTTGCTATCCCGCATACAACATTCGCATTGCCATTATTCCTAGTCGTAATGGTCCTATGGAGTATGCTTAGTTGGGCAATAACACCAGCTATGCAGAGCTACCTTATTGAAGCTTCACCCGAAACATCGGATATTCAACAAAGCTTGAATAACTCCGCCCTACACTTTGGGATTGCGTTTGGTTCTTTTATTGGAGGTATCGTTATTGAACGTTTCACTGTGGAATTAAATGCGACAGTTGGTGGGTTATTTATTATCTTAGCTTTAGGAGCTGCAGTCTTTTCTATGTGGAAAAAAGGTAGTGTTGGATTGTTTCTGTTTGGGAGATAAGATTTCTAAAGTGGAATTTTTAAGAAGCTGACCTACAGGCAAAATGCCATGGGATGGTCAGCTTCTTCTATTGTTGTTGTTGCTTAAGTAGTAGGTGGCTCCTCATTTTTATCTTTCTCATCATGTGTTTCATGTGCTTGAGGGAACTGTCTTGGGAGATCCTGGTGCAAGTTTCTAAATTCATAGGAGAAGTTACTATAATATTGCTGTCCTTCTTTCCATGGAGTACTTTTATTTTCAACGGGGGCGTCTTTTCCTCTTGGTGCCCCATATGCTCCTTCTGGATATTCTTCAGCTGTTAAAAAATTTCGTTGCGTTTCCACATTTGAAACATCTGTATACTTTTCTTTATCATCCACATTAACACCTCATTATTATTTTTGGCTCTTTTCTCATAGGTTGTTGTTTTTACTTATGAATGTTGCCCGTTGATTTCCGACTTAGTTTTCAGCTAAAAAGCAACACTCTTTACGAAAACAGCCTTGTTTTTTTATAGTGTATCCTTGTTGGCAGTGGTTATGATTATAAGGAGTAACAGGAAGAAATAACCACGTTCATCCATTAGTGAAGAGGTACTTATCCCGTATTCATAGGCACTAAAACCCCACGAATTAAATTTTATTTTATATAAGTGTTTATAAAAAAATCCCGATGACACTACTTCTGTCATCGGGATTCTTTGACTACCTTTTCTAGTCTAGTACAGTTTAGTTTACAAAAAATTTAGTACCAGCATCTTTTACGGCGGCGACCATTGTCGTCATTGTCATCTTGAGCACCTGCAACAAGATCGTTGATTAGGCAACGACGTACTCCGCGGCAAAAGTCTTCACCGTCAATATAAGCGTTTACTCTTACTTTGAAGTTTTCGTCAAAAGCTCCAGCTACATTGTTGCGGTTTCTTCTGTGACCATTGTCAGAAGCTCCACCAACGTTACCGTTATTGTTACAATTACAACCCATTTACTAACACTCCTTTACTTTTTTATTGTTGTTACACTGTATCTTATGCAGCAGGTGGACAAGCGGTAAAGACATTTCCCTATCTTTTCTAGTAAATGTGCTATTGTCATAAAAATATTTAAGAGTTTCTATTAAACGTTTCGCTTATTAACTAGAATTCCAAAAGGTTTAGTAACAACCGTCTAGTAGAGATAAGTAGAATAGATAGAAAAAAGCGTAGTATAGATAGGTTGTTTTGGTAAATTTGGTTGTTTGTGGGTAATGGACCGTTGCTTTCTGTTCCAATCCATTCTACGCTTTCAACTGTTGTGAAAAGCAAAATTTTTTAAAAACGGCTTATAGAAAAAACACGATGAAAACCAAGATTAATCGGCTTCTCATCGTGTTTTTTAATTTTATTGATTTGTGGATTCTAAACCTTCAATTATTAGCTCTTTTACAGGTAAGAATGATTCACCTGTTGCTAAGTAGTTTATGTTTACTTTATCACCTTCCTGTAAATAAATAGCCATAGGGCTGTTTTCAGAAGAAATGATGTAGCTTTGGTTGTTTTCTAGAAGGAACGAAACAATGGTATAGTCTCCAGACTTTTCTTTATAGACTCTCAATACTTTTCCACTTGTTTGCTTTTCTTCGGCATCAGAGCTACCGTCTACGGAACCTGGTCCTTTTTGTAGGGCCGTTTTATATTGCTTTAACGCTGCATTTGGAGTATTTCCATATGCTGATATTTCTGGGTTAGCTGCCGAAACAATAAAGTAATTTTGCAAGAAGCCATTGGAATCCAATACGGGTGTTAACCAACTAGCTTCTCCGTAGAAATTATAGAGAACAGGCATTTTTCCATTCCATTTCTTTTCAATAAACTTCTTCTCAATAATATCTAGAGCTCCCTGTGAATCCATATAGGACTCTTCAAGGTTACCGGTATAATAAGTAGCTTTCCCTGTTCTTGCATTTGTCAGCGAGTACCCAAGCATGGAGTCAACGCCTTCTTTTGGACTAGTAAAATCAGTGAAATAATACATATCACCATTTTTATCAAAAATAGGACTTACATTGGCCTCTGTGCCTTCATCTGAAGGGAGTTTCACATCGGATTTACCGAATTTGCTGTTCCAAAACCCTTGAATGTAGTTTCCGAAGTAACTGTTCTGTAGACTTACAGCTTCCGGTGATACCGCCCCGTCAATAAACTCTGGGACATCTGCTATTTTATATGATTTTGTTTCTCCGTTTTCTGGATTTACAGTAACAATACCTTCCACAGTGAATCCATTACGAGCAGAAATAAAGTCCCCGTACGTACGAATATAGTGAGGTTTTCCTTCATCATCAATCTCTAATTGTGTATCACCATAAAAGATATGTTTCGGATATTGCATTCGAATATGACGTTCAATATTTTTATTAAAATAGGAAGAAGGTGTGTAAACCATCTTCGTCTTCATAAACTTAGGGTTGGCAGAAGAGTCCGTTGCACTTAGAGTAAAATATCCAGGTGTATCATCGCCATTCAACCATTTGAAAAACCCGGAAAATTCAACAGGTGCAATATACACATATTCCCCGTTGACCTTTTGAATTTGCAAATTTCCAAGTTCATAATAGCTTGTATCGGGGACTTGGCCGAATGCCTTCTTCATTTTGTTTCGTGCAAACTGAGGAGGAACACTTGCTGGTGTTTCCTTTTCATCAAAGGCCTCAATTTCTGTTTTTTGCTCCATTTTCGCATGTTCATATTTTTCGTCGGCATTAAAAATAAATGCGGTTAGAAAATAAACTCCGACTAGGAGACTTCCAGCGAATAGAACTACTTTTATCATCCGTTCTGTTCCTGTAGCAAACACTGTTCCAGCAGCGGTAACGATAATTGCTAATATCCATAAAGAAGTAAAGTTACGATCAAAGTTAGTAAAATAATAGAAAGAAAATACTGCAAGAGTGAGGATAATCAATGTAGCGATAATAAGTGCCCCTATTTTTGGCTGTTTCCCCTCTTTTTTGCTGTCACTTTTATTTCTAGAAATGGGTAGCAGCAAAATGGTAAACGCTAACCCAACAATGATTGAGAATAAAAATATATTTCCCATAAGTTCTCCTTTCGAAATTCCTATTTAGGTTGTTCTAATTAATATACGATTGAAGGATGGAAAAGTTTCATTGAGAATAAATATGGGGAAGCCTTCATTTGTTTTCGATAAAAACCCTCTTTTTTTAAAAAATAGCGGTTTCGTTTGAAAGTTAAAGAAAGGGTTTACATCAATAAATATAATATATATAATAGATTACAAGTTAATACTATCGCTGATTAGTTCTTGGAGAACAGCTTAAGATTGCAAAGGGGGAAATTCCCTTTGTAAACCTCAAGCTGTTCTTTTTTATTTTTGGCTATGTTTATGGAGAGGAAAGTAATTTCTTTTATCTCCGAATACGTTGTTAGTTTCGTACAAAATGTTTAAGGAAAACGGAATAATTTCAGCCCTTGAAGAACGGTTAGAAAAAGCACTAGGAGGAATGCACATGGAAAGAAGTTTGTCTATGGAACTTGTCCGTGTAACGGAGGCAGCAGCTTTATCTTCGGCAAGATGGATGGGAAGAGGAAAAAAAGAAGAAGCGGATGAGGCAGCCACGCAAAGTATGCGGGATGTGTTCGATACGATCCCTATGAAAGGTACGGTTGTGATTGGTGAAGGTGAAATGGACGAGGCACCTATGCTTTATATTGGAGAAAAGTTAGGGACAGGTTATGGTCCTCGAGTTGATGTAGCTGTGGACCCACTGGAAGGGACTAATATTGTGGCTGCAGGGACATGGAATGCCTTAACCGTTATAGCGATAGCTGACGATGGTAATCTTTTGCATGCCCCTGATATGTATATGGAAAAAATAGCTGTTGGTCCAGAAGCAGTAGGAATGATTGATATTAATGCTCCTATCATGGAAAATCTACAAGCAGTTGCTAAGGCAAAAAATAAAGATATAGAAGATTTAGTTGTTTCTATTTTAAATAGGGAAAGACATGAACAAACAATACAAGAAATTCGTAATGCTGGTGCAAGAATTAAATTGATTCAAGACGGAGATGTTGCTTCAGCAATTAATACAGCGTTTGAGAATACAGGTGTTGATATTATGCTTGGTTCAGGTGGAGCTCCTGAGGGAGTATTGGCTGCTGTGGCGCTAAAATGCCTAGGTGGGGAACTTCAGGGGAAGCTTTTACCCCAAAATGAAGAAGAATTAATCAGGTGTAAGAATATGGGGATAACAGATGTCTCTCAAGTGTTAATGATGGAAGACCTTGTAAAAGGTGAGGATGCCATTTTCGCTGCAACAGGAGTAACAGACGGGGAACTTTTAAAAGGAGTTCAATATAAAGGAAATAGCGGTACTACACATTCTATCGTAATGCGTGCTAAATCAGGAACAGTTCGTTTTATTGATGGGAAACATAGCTTGAATAAGAAGCCAGAATTAGTAATTAAACCATAAATAATTCTTATTTAGTTGTTTCTATCTTTACAAATAATCACAAATGGTCATGGGAATTCTCTTCTACAGTCACGAATAGCTGAAAGTTGGTAAATGATTATTTATTAACATTTTACTAATAGATTTAGACCTTATTTGCTTATTTAAATGGCTGTTTTCGTAAAGTTTGTTGTTTTTTGGCTAAAAACTGAGTTGATTGGAACGGAGGGTACTTGACTCCTGCGGGAAGAAAGGAAAGTGGGAGACCCGGCGGCAGGAGTCAAGTGCCCGTAGCGGAAATCAACGGACAACATTCATAATTGAAAATTACAATCTATGAGAAAAGAGATATTTAAATAAAAGGACTGACTACTAATAGGTAGTTCCTTTTAATGACATTAACAAGGAGTAGTGAAATGAAAAAAATTATAAATGACCCAAAAAATGTGTTAGATGAAATGCTTAATGGTTTTACCTACGCTAATGAGGATTTAGTTAAGCGTATTGAGGGAACGGGTGTTATTTATCGGACCTTTGAAGAAAAGGGGAAGGTAGCATTGGTAAGCGGTGGTGGAAGTGGGCATGAGCCTTCACATGCAGGTTTTGTAGGACAAGGAATGCTGTCTGCTGCTGTCTGTGGTGAAGTTTTTACTTCTCCGACACCAGACCAAATTTTTGAAGCTATTAAGAAAGCGGATCAAGGTGCAGGTGTTTTCCTAATTATTAAAAATTACTCAGGGGATGTCATGAATTTTGAAATGGCGCAAGAACTTGCAGAAATGGAAGACATTAAAGTAGAAAAACTGATCGTTGATGATGATATTTCTGTCGAAGGTAAACGGGGTGTAGCAGGAACTATTCTTGTTCATAAAGTTTTAGGAGCTGCAGCAGAAGAAGGATTATCTCTTGGGGAAATAAAGAAATTAGGTGATGAGCTAGTCCAGAATATTAAGACCATTGGTGTCGCAATTTCACCTGCAACCGTTCCTGAAGTTGGTAAAGAGGGCTTCGAATTAGAAGACGATGAAATGGAGTATGGTGTTGGCATACATGGGGAACCGGGATATAGAAAAGAAAAAATTAAACCATCACAAGACATTGCACAAGAATTAGTAAACCAATTGAAAAAAGAATTCAGTTGGCAAAAAGGAGACCGCTATTGCTTATTGGTAAATGGTCTTGGCGCTACACCATTAATGGAGCAATATATCTTTATTAACGATGTACAGGCTTTACTAGAAAAAGAGGGATTAGTGATTGAGTTTAAAAAGGTCGGCTCTTTTATGACCTCCATTGATATGGCAGGTATTTCTTTAACATTGGTAAATTTAGTCGATTCTAAGTGGACAACTTACTTGAATCATCCAGTTTGTACATCTGCATGGGTATAGATATAGAAGGGGGAATTATTTATGTTAACTGTTGAAAATACTACGAAGTGGCTCCTTGCATTTTCAGAAAAGATTGATCAACAGAAAGTGTATTTAAGCGAATTGGATAGTGCGATTGGTGATGGAGATCATGGTTCAAATATGGCTCGTGGGACCAAAGAGATGGAAGGAAAATTAAAAGAAGGCAATTTTTCGAGCATACAAGATATATTCAAAACAGCTGCGATGACATTGTTAAGCAAAATCGGTGGTGCATCTGGTCCCCTTTATGGCTCGGCACTAATGGGGATGGCGAAACAAGCTGGCGAGGATGACAAAGATATCATTGCAATTCTAAAGGCCGGAATGGAAGGAATTCAAAAGCGAGGAAAAGCAGAACTAGGTGAAAAGACAATGATAGATGTTTGGATCCCGGTTATCCAAGCGTTAGAATCAGGAAAATTAAGTAAAGAAAACATACAAGAAGCCGTGAATAATACAAAGGGTATAAAAGCAACAAAAGGACGCGCCTCCTACCTTGGTGAGCGTTCTGTTGGACATCTCGACCCTGGTGCAACTTCAAGTGGTTACTTTTTTGAGGCGATGTTAGAAGGAGATATTATTGATGAGTAAAAAAGCATATGGTATTGTCATTGTTTCCCATATCAAAGAATTGGCAGAAGGCTTAACACGTTTATTAGGAGAGGCTGCACAAGAAGTTTCCATTACCTACGCAGGTGGCACGGAAGAAGGGGAAGTGGGAACAAGTTTTGATTTTATTAGCAAGGCTATCTCTGAGAACGAAGCCAATGAAATTTTTGCCTTCTACGATCTTGGTAGTGCAAAAATGAACTTAGAAATGGCGATGGAAATGACAGATAAAAAAATTCACTTAATGGATACTTCCTTAGTTGAGAGTGCCTATACTACAGCAGCATTACTTCAAGTTGATGCTCCTTTCGAAACGATAATGGAGCAACTCAAACCTTTAAAAATTAAATGATTGATTAAAGACTTCCAATTTACAATGATCATAATTTGTGTAATTGGAAGTTTTTAATTATTAAATAAAGAGGGACTTCCGAATGTTTTGTTTGTTATTTTGTTTGGGTCAGACCCGGAGGTGCCAGACCCAATTAGGGAGGAATGGGTCAGACCCCATGGTGCCAGACCCAATTAGGGAGGAATGTGCCAGACCCGGAGGTGCCAGACCCAATTAGGGAGGAATGTGTCAGACCCCATGGTGCCAGACCCAATTAGGGGGGAACGTGTCAGACCCCAAGGTGCCAGACCCAATTAGGGAAGAATGTGTCAGACCCCAAGGTGCCAGACCCAACTAGGGGGGAACGTGTCAGACCCCAAGGTGCCAGACCCAACTAGGGAGGAACGTGTCAGACCCCAAGGTGCCAGACCCAACTAGGGAGGAACGGGCCAGACCCCAAGGTGCCAGACCCAAACAGTAAGAAAAATTATAACTGTTGCTCTTTCTGTTCATAAAATTGAATTTGCTTATCCTGTTCTATATTAATTTTTTTCGTGTTATAACTATGAAGCAGTATTCCTGCAACAATAATGATTAGACCAGAAGTTGCCCATCCAGTAGGTAATGGGGTTGAAAGTAGTAAAACCTCGCCAATAATAACAAACAATACTTCTGTAGACTGCGTAGCTTCAACAGCAGCTAATTTTCCTTGATGATTCTTCACTCTGTCTGTTGCAATGAAGAATAAAGTAGTTGCAATTAAACCGGAACAGATTGCGACAATAAAGGATTGAAGTACTTGATCCGATGAGGGGCTACCGACTGTAATGAATCCATAAGCACTAATTCCTAACCAAAATGGAAGGCTTGCCAAAGTCATCCCGAGTACCCTTTGAAATGTATCTAATCTTCCACCACATACCTCCATCATTTTTCGATTCCCTAGTGGATAGGCGAATGCGGCAAGAACAACTGGCATGACACCAATCAATGCTTCTGACAATGTTAAACTATCTGCTTTTTGCAACTGAATTAGGACAACACCAATTAAAATAAGCATAGAAATACATAGAGAACCAATAGGTATCTTATTCCTTACTTTTATTATTCCGCTATTTGTTTGAACCTTCTCAAAAAATAGCGGTCCTAATAGAGTGCCAGCAACAATTGTCATTTGCCAAGTACCAGCAACTAGCCACCCAGGTCCATAAGAAGCGGCATAGGTCAAAGGTGCGTAAAAGAGTACAAAACCAAAAAAGCTCCAGCATATCCATTGAAATGGTTGCTTTAACATTTCTTGCAGGACTTGTTTTAAATTGTGTCGTATCAGTACAATGATGACTAAAAAAGGAACCATAAAGAGGAATCTCAATGAGGAACTCCATAACCAGCTACCTCCAGAAAGTTCCATAGAGCGGTTTAAAATAAATGTAACTGCGAAAAACATTGAAGCTACAATGCCGATTACTATTTCCCTCATGACATCACCTTTCCTTAATAAAAAAACAAAGTATATTATAATATATATTTAGTTAGATATATTATACTAACCTGGTATTAAAATGGCTACATCTATTTAAAGATAGAACGAATAAAGATTAAGAAGTGAATTTCCCTATCTTATCAAAAACTAAAAAATTGTGATCGGCTTCAGGAATTAGGAGGGACAATATAGGCTTGAAAGTTATTGTAAAATATTAGAAAATAAGAGTAAAACATAAAATGGATATAAATCAATTGCGGTCATGTTAGGAGTGAGTTGGAATATCCTCTAAAACTTTTTTGATTAGATTAGTTCCTTTTTTACTTACTGTATCTATTTTGTTTGGTATACCGTTGTGGGCTAACCACAAAACAGGGCGACCATATATGGAATGGACTTTTATTATTGGGGTTTTAGTTACTTTGACTATTATTTATGTACATGGAAGCGGATATAGAGGGGAAAAGGACGTGCCTAAAAAGAAAAGGAAAAAATTTTACCTTTCCATTTCTTTTTGGACAGCTTTCATTTATACACTTATCGCCTATTATCTAACCAATACGGTAAGATCTAACTTCTGAGATTGTTGGTAGTAACGTGTAACAGGGATAAAAGGAGGATATAAACTTGGAAAAAGCAAATAACATCAATGATGCGGAAAAACTAGCGAAACAAATAGGGGTAACGCTAAGGAAGATTAGACAGCAAAGAGGAATTAGTATACAAGAACTAGCTGATATAACAGAGGTAAGTAAACTGACGCTAGGAAATATTGAGAGAGGAGAGGCTAACCCATCTCTTGCTGTGATTTGGAAAATTGCGAATGGACTGTCCATCCCTATATCTTCTTTGCTAAATGAAAAGAAAGAAGTTGTTCTTTCACGTAAGCATAGCGGCAACAAAGTGATCAGTGCAAATGAAGCTTGTACACTCGAACCAATGTTTGATGTTTCTAATTACGGATCAAGTGAAATTCACAGAGCTTTCTTGAAACCTAATAGTGAATATGTTCCCGGTGCTCATCAACCTGGGGTAATCGAGTATGTGACAGTCATGTCTGGCGAGTTAATCATTACGATAGAAAATGAACGTTATCATTTAAACAAGTATGATTCTATAAAGTTTAATGGCGATAAAGAACATGGTTATATAAATCCAACTTCGGATACAACGGTATTACATTTTGTTATGACATATATGAATACGTAATAAAAGAAGTATTTCTAGCGAAAGAGTGTTATTTTTTAAAAATATGAAACCTTTATTAGTTCTATACGTTATAGTAGAAAAATTCAATAGAGAGAAGGGGAGAAGTATGCGCAAAAAGACGCTCTTAGGAATCATTTTAGCAATTATCGGGATGGGCATTACCATTTATGGTTTATCTATATCAACAGACCTTGCGGAAAATAGAGTATTTCGTATGACAGGCTATGCTTTAACATTAATTGGGATATTTATTGCTCCAGAGTATAAGAAGTCGGAGTAGTTTTAGAGGAGCCACTTGTTAGGGGGATATTGAAAGGAGGGGTATAGGATGAGGAAGCACACACTAATAGGAAAAATTACGTTTTGGTTAGGTTTTGTATTTTTTCTTTTTGGCTGTTTTTCTGCCCTTGGCCCATTAGGGTACTCTTCTGTTGTGCCAAATAAGACCTTTGCAATCATCTATCTAACATGTGGCATTTCACTGCTTTTATCCTCTAATTTTTATAAAAAAGAATAGGGGATGGGCTATAGTAACATAAAAATGAAAGTCATTATGATTCAGAAAAGGGTTCGGAAAGTAATGAAATAGTTAGTATGGCTAATAGCTCTATTTTTCTTGAAAGGTTATGGATTCATAACGCTTTCCTTTTTAGCATTAAGAGCTAGATTTCTTTTTCTTCCTTTTAATAGAAAATAGTATATTTTCTACGAAGAACAAAAGGGTAAACAGTAGGATGATAAAAATCTCTGCTGCATCCATTACACGGAACGGACGAATTGCATTGAAAATGGAAGTAGAGACGCCTATGCCAAGAAGAATATCCAAGCTTATTGTTAACGTACTAACGCCCACCATGATTAACATTGTAATCGCAATAATCTTCATAATATCTCGTCGCCTTCTTTATATTTTATCCTACATTAACAGAGGGTAGAATCCCCACTCAGTGAAACTTCACTTTATTGCTATCGATTCACTTAGAGAACCAACTCACTATATTAGTGAATCCACCTGTGTTAAATACCTGCTAGTAATTGCTGTAATCCACCACTCACTCCTACATCACCTTAACTAAAATCCTTCTATATAGCTATCTTTACTATTCTGTTTTTAGTTTCCCTCCCTGTTTATTTGTTATTCAAAATCCGTCGTATGTTTAATACATGTTAGGGAAAAGTATTTAAAAAAGGTAAAGAAAGGTAGCAAGCACATGTCTTCCCTTTTCAAGCGAGTTAAACGTAAAAGTATTAAACCAAAAAAATTAATGGCTACCATTGAGGAATCAATGGAAGTTGAAAATGACGATATTATCTACCATAGCCAGGAAGAAAATATTAAAAAAATAAAAGAGACAACGGGAAATAGTACGGATGTCGTCATTAGATATCTTAAGATTGGCAAAGAAGAAAAAGTCGATGCTGCAATCGTATACATAGCGGGCATCGTAGACAGTCAATCGATTAATGAGTTTATATTAGAAACACTGATGGCTAGTGAGGAAACAACGATTGATATGTTGGAAGAAAAGGTTGTTTCTATCGGAAAAGTGAATCGGATTCATGAATGGAAAAAGCTGTTCCTCTCCCTAATGGCTGGAGAAACAATTCTGCTTGTAAATGAACAACATGAATGTTTAACAATTGAGGCGAAGGGTGGGGAAACGCGTCAGATTCAAGAGCCAAGTACGCAAATGTCTATTCGGGGGCCAAGAGATAGTTTTACAGAAACATTAGAAACCAATATTGCTTTAGTACGAAGGATTGTTAAGAATCCTAATCTGTGGGTAGAAAGCATGAAGATTGGTAGGCAAACGAAAACAGATGTAGCTTTCATGTATATAGAAGGCATCGCCAATGACAAAGTAGTAAAGGAAGTCAGAAAACGTCTAAAAAAAATTGATATAGACAGCATCCTAGAGTCTGGATATGTGGAGCAGTTAATTGAAGATGAAACGATGACCACCTTCCCGACAATTTATCATACAGAAAGACCAGATATGGTAGCAGGGAACCTCTTAGAAGGAAGGATTGCAATTTTTGTAGACGGTACCCCATTTGTTTTATTAGCCCCAGCGGTGTTTATTCAATTTTTTCAAGCAGCGGATGATTATTATGCTCGGTTTGATATAGCGACAGCAATCCGTTTTTTAAGGGTACTTACCTTTTTTATATCCTTGGTCGCCCCAGCAGTTTATATTGCAGCAACCACGTTTCATCAAGAAATGATTCCGACCCAATTGCTTGTGGCTATTGCTGCACAAAGGGAAGCCGTTCCATTTCCAGCGTTTGTAGAGGCATTGATTATGGAGATTGCATTTGAAATTTTACGAGAAGCAGGGATTCGAATGCCAAAAGCGATAGGGTCAGCTATTTCCATTGTTGGAGCGCTTGTTATAGGGCAAGCTGCAGTACAAGCAGGTATTGTATCGCCTGCAATGGTTATCATTGTAGCGATTACTGCGATCGCAAGCTTTTCAACTCCCTCTTTTGCTATTGCTGTTTCAGCTAGATTAATTCGATTTTTATTTATGATATTAGCTGCTACGTTTGGTTTTTATGGGCTCATTTTAGGAATTATTATGATGATTGTTCATCTTTGTGACCTACGTTCCTTCGGCGTTCCGTATATGACCCCGTTAGCTCCGTTTATACCGGAAAATGCTGGTGATACAGTTATAAGACTTCCATGGTGGGCTTTAAGGAAAAGACCGAAATTAATTGGAAGTGACGATATTACTCGCGAATCAACGACAAGACCCGTTCCACCAAGAGGAAAAAGAATGGTGAAAAATAGCGATAGTAAAGGGGATACAAATGAGTCATAAGCGATTCTTTCTATTGTTCGTGTCTTTAAGTGTTCTAGTTCTTTCTGGATGCTGGTCAAAAAAGGAACTAACCGAACTTGCTTTAGTATCTGCTATTGGAATTGACAAAAATGAAGATGGTAAATATGTTGGTACACTTCAAGTAATTAACCCCGGTAATGTAGCGGGAGTAGGACAAGGGGGAGGAGCTGCTCCGCCAATTTCTGTCTATACTGCTACAGGAGAAAACATAGTAGATGTGAGTAGAAATGCTTCAACGAAGGTTTCAAGAAGAATGTATTATGCTCATACAAACTTGGTCGTAGTTAGTGATGAACTAGCGGAAGAAGAAGGGATTCAACCTATATTAGATGCAATTGAACGTGATCCAAATTTCCGTACGACAGCTACGGTTGTCATTGCTAAAGACGTAAAAGCTGGTGATATCGTGAGGACACTAACACCTATCGATAAAATTTCAGCTAACAAAATAATTAAAACGCTAGAATACACGGAAAAAGTACATGGTTATCAGATAAAAGTTACGATGCAAGAACTTATTCGTTCTCTTGTCACACCTGGAAGAGAACCGATGCTTACAGGAGTAATTTTTGGAGGAGATCCACAAAAATCAGGAAAAATGGAGAATCTTCAAGAAACGGAACCGCTTGCTACTCTCGAATTAAACGGACTAGCTATGTTTAAAAATGGAAAGCTAGTTGACTGGTTGCAAGAGGATAAAGCAAGGGGAGCGATATGGATACGAGATAAGATTAAATCTACAGACATTGATGTAGACTGGGAAGAAAAAAAGGAGGTTATTTCATTCGAAGTGAGTAGGCAGAAAACAGATGTATCTGTACAAATGAAAGACAGGATGCCAAAAATAAATATTTCAACAGAAGTAGAAGGAGATATAGGGGAAGCGAGAGTTCCTCTTGATTTAACAAAGGGAAAGACAATGAAGAAGATAGAAAAGAAGATAGAAAAGGAAATTAAGACACAGCTAGAGGCTACTGTCGAACAGGCACAAGAAAATAAAACAGATATTTTGGGGTTTGGGGAAGCGGTACACCGGTCGAAACCGAAAGACTGGAAAAGGCTTCAATCTAACTGGAGTGATGTCTATTTTCCAGAATTAGAAGTATCAGTAGAGGTAAATGCCTTTGTACGCCGGACAGGTATAAGAAACAACTCATACCTATCTAATCTAGAAGAGTAAAAATATAAAGGAAGTGTCTTATTAGTGGAAAAAGCAAAAATAAGTGCAAACCAGTTATTTGTCCTTATTTTATTATTTGAACTGGGCAGTGCATTGTTAATTCCACTTGCTGTGGAGGCAAAGCAGGATGCGTGGGTGGCCATCCTGCTTGGAACAGGTGGGGGGTGTCTTCTTTATCTCGTTTATTTTCAACTATATCGATATTATCCCGGGCTACTTCCAACAGAATATATGGAGAAAATAATAGGGAAAATAGCTGGCAGGATATTAGCATTTTTATATGTACTTTATTTTACATACATTGCAGCTAGAGTATTGCGCGACTTCGGAATGATGCTTTTGACGTTTGCTTATCAAGAAACCCCGCTCTTTATCGTTAATACATTTTTAGTATTGGTAATCATCTATACAGTGCGTAAAGGAATAGAAGTATTAGCAAGAGCAGGTGAGTTGCTTTTTGTTTTCATGTACCTTCTTGCTATAACCGGGTTTATTCTTGTTGTTGTGTCAGGGTTAATTGACCTTAGTCAACTAAAGCCGTTTTTTGAAGAAGGAATAAAAAGAATTTTAAAGGTTACCTTTACCCAATCTTTGTACGTACCTTTTGGAGAGATGATTGTTTTTTCCATGATTATTCCTTATTTAGATAATCAGAAAAACATTAAGAGGGTTGGACTCTTGGCAATTGGTCTGAGTGGCATTAATTTGGCGATCGTTTCGATTGTAAACATAACTGTATTAGGAGTCGATTTAACATTGCGGTCACAGTTTCCCTTGCTTACGACGATTCAATCCATTCAAGTAGCAGACTTTTTAGAAAGATTAGATGTTTTTTTTATGATTGCCTTAATTATAGGCGGATTTTTTAAGATTAGCATATTTTTCTATGGGGCCATTATGGGTCTTTCTAACCTGTTCAAAGTAGACTCACCGGCTAAACTAACATTTCCTATCGGCTTTGTGATTTTAATCGTCTCGATCACGATTGCTAGCAATGTTGCAGAACATATGGAAGAAGGCTTAAATCTTGTTCCAGTAGTCCTACATGTGCCATTTCAGGTTGTTATTCCTTGTATGCTGCTACTTATTGCATTTTTAAAAAATAGGAAGAAGAAGGCTTAATATGGGAGAAGATGAAATCGCCCTAGAGTGGGGAAGAGTTTGAACAAACGTTTGAACAAAAAAGGGAAATGAATAAAATATACAAATATGTGTCGGGTGCGGTGTGTAAGAAATTCAAACAAACGTTTGATTGAAACAAGGATTAGCTATTCTCTACAAAAAAACTGTCTCGTTCAACACTTCACAAGTGAGAGTCTAAATCTGCCATGGTATCATATAGTATATTGGAAGTTATCGAAAAACTATCGTAAGTGAAAAGGATTATCCGGAGGTGTTCTAGTGTGGGAGAAAATGTCGATGAGTATTTGCAACAGGGGATGTATGGTCAGAAACAAACAAAGCCTGATGAGAGACGAAAGTTTTTGGGATCATTACGAGAGCGTGCAGTTATTGCTCTTAAACAAAGTCAGGTTAGAGAAAGTAAGATCTATTCTGAAGTTGAGGACAGCCTAAAGGAACATCCAAAGGCAAAGTTGTTATTAAACGGAAATATGAAGTACTCCTATTTGTCAAAATACATTCAGTTGGCAACGAAGCATAATGTATCTTTTACAATTGTCACGAATAAAGAGCACGATGCAGAAATTGGTCTTCTTCTTGCATATGATTATGCAATTGATAAAGAGGAAATTTATATAAAGAAAACAAAAACGTATCAAACCGCTGGACTTCCAAAACAAAAAAAGAAAAAAAGCTTGTTTTCTAAAATCAAAAACAAGCTTTTAAAATAAAACTTAGTCAGCCTTTGCACTTTTCTGGAAGTAGGGTAGCTGAAATACCTTTCTTAGAGCAAATGGTACGACGAATAAGATAAATAATATTCGAAATAGATGATAGGCGGTTATGATGGAGAGTTCCGCGTGCACCGCTTGCCCAACTAGTGCCATCTCCGCCATTCCTCCAGGAGCCATGCTTATAAAAGCAGTCAAAAATGGGATGTCATGCCAATACATTAGCAAGATGCTGAGTCCCATAGAAAATAATAATAAAAAGAGGGTTGTAACAACCGATATACTTATAAATTTTGTTAAATTCTTGGCATTTTTAATGTCCATCATAAAGCTAAAGTAAATTCCAAGAAATACTTGGGAAAGCATTAGAAGTGGACCTGGCAGTATTGGTATTTGGAAATTAAACACCATTAATGCGCCAATTCCGATAATTGGTCCGATTAAAAATGGGGTAGGAAAACGGAATCGATGCGCGAACTCTGCCGCCCCCCACGCAACGACTAAATATAAAATTATTTTCCAGTCAAAATTAGTGAAAGCATGCCCGCTACCACTAACAACTCCCCCGCCACCTGCACTTCCATATAATAAAGGGCTGAAAACTAGAAATGGGACAACAATGATAACTGATATAAGCCGAATTACTTGAATTATTGTGACGACAGTTAAGTCAACCCCTTCTGTCTCTTCTCCTAAAACGACCATTTGTGATAAGCCGCCAGGAATATTTCCAGTTAAGGTTGATTGCAGGTTAATTCCCGTCCATTTAGAAGTTACATAGGCAAGTACAGCACTAAATAAAATAACGGAAATAGTCATAACAAGCATGGATGGAAGTTGCATGCCAATTTCTATTACGGTTTGTTTGGAAAAAGAATGCCCGATTGTATAGCCGATAATGATTAGCCCAATATTTCGGAAATAAACAGGCCAAACAAGTTGGGTCTTTAGCCATTTGTTAGCGAAAAAAACAGCAGTAATCGATCCGAGCATCCAAGATAATGGGATATGTAACAGCGTGAAAATTCCTCCGCCAAGCAGTCCGATGAGAAAGGTCTTTACGATTTGTATCATGGAGAATGTCCCTTCTACTAATTTTTGTCTATTTTAAATGTAATGAAAGAGCAGGAGGGAAGCAACTATTTTTACTTTATTCTTTTAGTGAAAAGTAAATAGGTCTACCTTTCTTTCTAGCTAGACCCTTTTTTTCGTGATTGTTGTTTTTACTTATACTTCCTAGTTAAGACGCAGTTTTTTCAGCAAACGATTCCGTCCATTTATTTTTCCATTGCAGCTTATACATAATGTCAATCATCTTTGTCCCGATCCATTGACAGACAAGCGCATAAAAAATGACTTTCCAATCAACGAGAATGCCTGTTAAAAGCAAGATAATCCCATTAATATAAAATAGTGTTTTACCAGGTGGAACCCCTTTTAGCTTAGAAATGATCAATGCCAGAATATCCATTCCCCCAGACGAAGCACCCACACGAAACAGGATTCCCACACCAATTCCGAATAGGATGGACCCAATAATTAAGTCAATAAAGACAGTAGAAACCGGGTGGTGGAGATGCGGACTAATAAAGTTAATAGTTAGGGATGTTACGGTTACACAATAGATTGTCCAAAATGCACTCGAAGTTCCCAGCCATTTAATAGCTAAAACGAGCATACCGGCGTTCAATGTCCAAAGGGTGAGGGCATAGGGAACTTGTGCTATATGATGAAGCAATACACTAATTCCTGCGGCTCCTCCAGATGGTATGTTATGAGGAAACAGGAAAATCGCCATCGCTACCCCTTGGAGAATTGCCGCAACTCCAAGTGTAATCAGTTTGGCTGAGAAAAGTTTCAATTTATAGGCCTCCTTGTGTGTTAGTTGATATGTACTAATGTAACATATAAGGGGGAAAGTGGATTCAATAGTTTTCTGTGAAAAAATTTAATATGCTTTGATAAAGCACGTGGAGATAGAGAGCATGTCCTGTCTTCCTAGTTCAATTATCAGGGTAACGCCAATATTTAAGTGCGGTTTTGGCCAGCTCAGGTGACTAGAGGTGACAAGCTGCTTCCACTTTTGTTTTCAGTTGCTTTCATACTGCTAATTTTGGTATCATTGACTATTATTGTGAGTGTTCGAAAATATATGGAGGTGATAGGATGTCTAGAATTTCTGAAGAGCAAGTAAAGCATGTAGCCCACCTTGCCCGACTAGCCATCACAGATGATGAAGTGAAAAAGTTTACAGGTCAGTTAGATGCAATTATCGGTTTTGCCGAGCAGCTAAATGAGTTAGATACAACAAATGTGAAGCCAACGACTCACGTACTAGAAATGAAAAATATTCTTCGCGAAGACAAGCCTGGTAAAGGATTGCCGAGAGAAGAAGTGCTGAAAAATGCGCCAGATCATCAAGATGGACAAGTGCGTGTTCCGTCTGTAATGGATAATTAATTTTTTGCTTGCATGAACAGCAGTTTAATCGCACTACAAATGCAAGAACGAGAATAGGAGGGTACTACATGTCATTATTTGACAACAAGCTGTCAGAGCTTCATGAACTTTTACATACAAAAGAAGTATCAGTAACTGACCTTGTCGATGAGTCTTACAAACGAATCAACTCGGTGGATGACAAAGTAAACGCGTTTCTTACATTAGATGAAGAGAACGCACGCAGTAAAGCGAAAGAAATGGATGCAAAGCTCGGTACAGATGGTGAAAAAGGTCTGCTTTTTGGGATGCCAATTGGAATTAAAGATAATATTGTTACAAAGGGGCTTAGAACTACTTGTTCAAGTAAAATCCTTGAGAATTTTAATCCAATCTATGATGCAACGGTAATCAATAAATTACATAATGCAGATACGATTACAATTGGAAAATTAAATATGGATGAGTTTGCAATGGGATCTTCTACAGAAAACTCAGGATTCCAAAAAACCCGTAATCCATGGGATTTAGAAACGGTACCTGGTGGATCTTCTGGTGGATCTGCAGCGGCTGTTGCAGCTGGGGAAGTCCCTTTTTCATTAGGTTCTGATACTGGTGGATCTATTCGCCAACCGGCAGCTTTCACAGGAACAGTTGGATTAAAACCTACATATGGACGTGTGTCCCGCTTTGGATTAGTTGCATTTGCCTCTTCTCTTGATCAAATTGGTCCGATTACACGAAATGTAGAAGATAATGCATACTTATTACAAGCAATTTCTGGGCTTGACCCGAATGATTCTACTTCTGCGAATATAGAAGTTCCTAACTTTGCTGAAGCTCTTACAGGCGATGTCAAAGGATTGAAAATTGCTGTTCCAAAAGAATATCTTGGCGAAGGTGTAGGAGAAGAAGCACGTCAATCTGTCTTAGCGGCTCTTAAAGTATTGGAAGGCCTAGGAGCAACATGGGAAGAAGTATCTCTTCCGCATTCTAAGTACGGTGTAGCAACTTATTATTTATTATCTTCATCGGAAGCATCTGCGAACCTTGCTCGTTTTGACGGCGTTCGTTACGGATACCGTACACCTAATGCAGAAAACTTATTAGAGTTATATAAAAACACACGTGCAGAAGGTTTCGGAGATGAAGTAAAACGTCGCATCATGCTTGGAACATTTGCGTTAAGCTCTGGTTACTACGATGCTTATTACAAAAAAGCACAGCAAGCTCGTACATTAATTAAAAAAGACTTTGAAGATGTCTTTGAAAAATATGATGTCATTCTTGGACCAACAACACCAACTCCAGCGTTCAAAATTGGAGAAAAAATTGATGATCCATTAACGATGTATGCAAACGATATTTTAACAATCCCTGTTAACCTTGCGGGTGTACCTGGAATTTCTATTCCTTGTGGTCTATCCCAAACAGGTCTTCCATTAGGATTGCAAATAATCGGAAAGCATTTTGATGAAAGCACTGTCTACCGTGTTGCGCATGCTTATGAGCAAGCAACTGATTTCCATAAACAAAAACCACAATTGTAAGGGGTGAATTACATGAACTTTGAAACGGTAATTGGACTAGAGGTCCACGTAGAATTAAAAACAGATTCGAAAATGTTCTCTCCTGCACCAAATCATTTTGGGGCAGAGCCGAACACTAATACAAACGTCATCGACCTTGGATACCCTGGTGTTCTACCAGTTGTAAACAAACGAGCGGTTGAATTTGGAATGAAAGCAGCATTAGCATTAAACTGTGAGATCGCAACGGATACGAAATTTGATCGGAAGAACTATTTTTATCCCGATAACCCGAAGGCATATCAGATTTCACAATTTGATAAACCAATCGGCGAACATGGTTGGATTGAAATAGAAGTAGACGGAGTGAAGAAGAAAATCGGAATCACTCGTCTTCATTTAGAAGAGGATGCGGGTAAATTGACGCATGCTAAGGATCATTCGCTTGTCGATTACAATCGTCAAGGAACACCGCTTATTGAGATTGTATCAGAACCAGATATCCGTACACCGGAAGAAGCGTATGCTTACTTAGAAAAGTTGAAGGCAATTATCCAATACACAGGCGTTTCTGACTGCAAAATGGAAGAAGGATCCCTTCGTTGTGATGCAAATATCTCGCTACGCCCAATTGGTCAAGAAGAGTTCGGTACAAAAGCAGAGCTTAAAAACCTTAACTCTTTCAACTTTGTTAGAAAAGGGTTAGAACACGAGCAAATTCGCCAAGAAAAAGTGTTATTATCAGGCGGTCTTATTGAGCAAGAAACTCGTCGTTTTGATGAAGCTACTGGTAAAACGCTTCTAATGCGTGTAAAAGAAGGATCAGATGATTATCGTTACTTCCCAGAGCCGGATTTAGTAGAGCTCTATATTGACGAAGAGTGGAAAGAGCGAATTCGTTCTGAAATTCCTGAACTTCCAGATGAACGTAAAAAGCGTTATATTGAAGAATTAGGATTACCTGCATACGATGCGATGGTATTAACACTAACGAAAGAAATGTCCGATTTCTTCCAAGAGACTGTAGCCGCTGGAGCAGATGCTAAGCAAGCTTCCAACTGGTTGATGGGAGAAGTTTCTGCATACTTAAATTCTAAGCAAATGGAGCTTCATGAAATCAAACTTACTCCAGCAAGCTTAGCTGGTATGATTGAGTTAATCGAAAAAGGAACGATTTCTTCTAAGATTGCGAAGAAAGTGTTTAAAGAGTTAGTGGAAAATGGTGGCGACCCAGAAAAAATTGTCAAAGAAAAAGGACTTGTCCAAATTTCGGATGAAGGTGCACTTCTTAAAATTGTTACAGAAGCACTTGATAATAATCCACAGTCAATTGAAGACTACAAAAACGGGAAAGACCGTGCAATTGGCTTCCTCGTAGGACAAATTATGAAAGCAACAAAAGGTCAAGCCAATCCACCGCTTGTCAACAAACTGTTATTACAAGAAATTCAAAAGCGTTAATTTATAGAGGGAAAGCGTATGGTGACCGGAATAAGGTGAGCCATGCGCTTTTTTGTTGGCTCTATAATATTTGTTGGGGTTAACACACAATAGAAGGCAAAATAAAACACGCAACCTTCCCA
>NZ_JBHUMF010000035.1:0-163342 GCF_042684945.1 Bacillus seohaeanensis
GGGAAGGTTGCGTGTTTTATTTTGCCTTCTATTGTGTGTTAACCCCAACAAATATTATAGAGCCATAAAAGAATGGGAAGGTTGCGTGTTTTATTTTGCCTTCTATTGTGTGTTAACCCCAACAAATATTATAGAGCCAAAAAAGAAAAGCCCTGCAGAGATTTTACTCTCCACAGAGCTTCATAATAACAGTAAGGCGATATTCCTAAACTATTATTTTACAAAAGTTACGCGTACAGTATGTTTACCATCAATTAAATCATTTTCAATTGCTGAACCATTCTTAAGACCATACTCACCAACAATAAATGTAAGTGATGCTTTTTCAACACCAGAAGCAAGTGTAATCTGAGCATTGAAGTCAGCAAGTGCTAATGTAGATTTTTGTGTTGCATCTGTACTACCAATTAGAATTCCTTCATCAGCGTTTGCAATAGTAACATCATTAGCCAAGAATTCTAATTTATTAGGAGCTGTAGCATAATCAAAATCATATGTTAATGCATCAGCATCGCTAGCAAAATTATCAATACCGTATGCATTTGCACCAAACGGTACTGCATTTCCGTCTTTGTCATAAACTTTAAGCATTGGCTCAAGTCCATCAACATATCCATCAAGATCTGCTTTTGGTGCTATAGCAAAGTTAGATCCATCTTCTGTGTCATCTGATAAGTCATTATCAAACTTATCAACAACTAGTTCACTTTCTGCAATGCTACCATTTAGTAGGTCAAGTAACGCTGGTGCTGAACCTTTTGCAGCAGTAGCATCACTCAAGTCTACTGTTACTTCTGTTGGTAACTCTACACTAGTAGGAACTGGATTACTATTAGTTAGGTTAATAGTAAAGATTTCAGTAGCATACACAGTAGAAGTAGAATCACCTACAGCAACCTTAATTTTTGTAGACTCATCACCGGCATAGTATAAGTCTGGATTAGCACCTGTATCAAATCCAGCAGTTACACCAGTTTCACCATCAGCTCCTGCTGTATTAGAAAGACTATCGAAATCGGTATATTTATCCTCTGAATCAGTCAATGTTTCAGCCCCATCAACGTTAGCAAGAAGTAACTTATTAGCGTTGTAAGTTAATACATTACCATCTTCATCTACAGCTGAAGCAGTAAATGTTACTTGGTCTTGATCTAGATCAGAAGCATCAAGAATATCCTCATCTGCTTCAATTTCAAATGATGCCACTTCACCATCAGTTTCTACGATTTCAACTGGAAGAGTAGTTTCATAAGTTTTCTCAGTTGAGTCAGCATCAGCAAAGTAAGTTACTGTAACATCAAATTGAGGTACAGCAATTTCACTTGGAGCTTGAACAACTAAATCACCAGAACCATTAATACGGATGTCTCCACCGTCTGCTATTATTTTATCATATGAACTTTCTGGAATAGAAACTACAAATTTACCAGCTTTATCATCATTTCCATGATCTTGTGTTGTAAGAGTCCATTGAGCCTGACCATTGCTGCTATTAGGTGTGTTTATAGCTGCACCAGTATATTGAACTAGAGCATAATCTTCATCATATTGATCAAGGATTACCCCTTCAACCAATCCATGAGTAAATAAAGGAAGTGTATATTGATCTACACCTTCTTCAAATGTTCCATCATCTAATGCACCTTGAATTGCAGCTTTATCAGCAAGGTTCGTATCAGTAGTACCAGCAAGTTTATTTGGTAAAAGAGTAACCTTATCAAGTGATGAAATAGAAGTTGCAGCTGGAGAAGCTTTTACTTCAAAAGTTAATTCATTAGTAAATGATTGACCTTCAATTTCACCTTTAACAGTAATACTCGCTGTTCCAGTTTTACCATTTTGTAAAGATGATACAGTTAATGATCCTTCAGCATCCTGTGTTACGTCGATTAAAGTAGTTGTGTTGTTAGTAATAGTAACATTATCTAAGCTATCAGAACCTAAATCAACATGACGACCCATTGAATCTCCGTTTGCATAGTTTTTGAATAAAACTAATGTTTCACTATCACCATCGCTATATAGGTAATCTTTAGCATTAGCTGCAAACTCAACCTCATTTTCTGGAATATCTCCTACAGAATCAACGAATCCGTAAGTTGCATCATCAGATACAGTTACACCTTCGACAGAAACTTCAGTCCAATCAGACCAAATTGTTTCTCCGTTTTTGTATTCCACTTTAACACGTACTTCTGTTGTACCTGGGTTTAGTACTTCACCATTTGTTTCTTCAACAATTGTAGTATTTTTAGACTCAACAGCTGTTACTTGGTAGTCCTCAATAGAAACTACTTTACCGTCAGAATCTTTAACTGTTACATAATTTGTGATTTTAGTACCAACGTTAGCTCTGAAGTCAGTTTTGTTAATAGTAACATCTTCAACATCAGCAACTTGATAAGTAACTGTTCCAGTATAAGAATCTAATTTTTCAGTGTTATTTGCATTGTAGACATCAGCTGCAGTAACTTCGTACTCAGTACCATCAGCTAATGCACTGTTCAAAGTTAGAACAACAGTCTTACCGTTAACTTCAACACCAGTTACAGTTCTATCTGATACTGAAAAGTTGTCTTCAGTAGTATCTTCAGAAACTTCTGTGCTGAAAGTTAATTCAACTTGATTATCGGCAATCGCACTTACTCCAACAACCTCAGGTACAACAACTTTCTCTTCTAATTCAAGAGTTCTATGAGTGAATGCAGCGAAGTCACCGCGTTTCATTTCTTGTTTAGAACCGAATTGAGTTTCGTTTACACCTTCAGTAACGCCAGCGTTAAGTAGTTGCTCAACGTATTTACCTAGTGCAGAGTCACCAGAAACGTCTGTGAATTTTGTTCCATCACCATCAGCATCTTCAAATCTGTCTTGGAATGCAAGTACTAAGTATTTCGCAATTGCTTCACGCGTAATTGACTCATCTGGACGGTATGTACCATCTGGATAACCAGAAATAATACCTTTCTCTTCAAGTTTAACAATAGCTTCATAAGCTTGAGTCATTTCATGAACGTCAGAGAAGTCTGTTTCTGGTGTTTCACCTTCTCCAAGGATACCTAATGCACGCGCGATCATGATAGCACCTTCAGCACGTGTAATTGTTGTATCCGGACGGAATGTACCATCTGGGTAACCAGAAATAATTTCTTTTTCTACTAGATTTTTAATTGCATCTTCGTGGCGGTGATTATCAATATCAGATAAACCTGCCGCTGAAGCAGCTGGTGCTACAGCAGATGCTACTAATGTTGCAGTTGCTGCAGTTGCAACAAACTTACGATAAGACTTTGGTTGATAAGCCATTTTAAAGTTCCTCCCTAGTTTTGTATAATTTATTATGTTTTATCTTTAATCGATGTTTCTATCGATCGATTAACATTAGAAGCTAACACTCTATTTCCCACAATTTAGAGACTATGCATTCATACCTATTAATATTCCAAAATATTCTTTGGTAATATTAATAATATGTAGATTAATATGGTAATAAATCCAATGCCCGGTAGAAATAGAATTATTAAACTCGTTTTCTATTCTATCAAATTAATTGGATATTTCAACTCCTTTTTACAATTTTCCCTATTTATTTTCCAAGTTTATAATAATAATTACATTCCAATTACAATTCATTACGTTAAAGCGCTCAATACCTCCGTTTTATTGTCATAATTGTTATCTCACTGTAAAACATTATTTTATTACCAAACAAAAGTATGCTTACAAAAAAGTATGCTTACAAAATTAAAAAAATGGACTTTCTCTAAGGAGAAAGTCCATTTTTCACATTCATTATTTTTTTGATAGTTTATACAGATAGGACAATACTACCCCACCTACAAGCCAAAAGATAACATTTAGTTGTGGGATAAAAATAAGGTTGTTGGATAGGTTTTGCACCAAATAACAAACACTTCCGACGAACAACCCAACGGATAAGGTTTTACCTAATGTAGTTGTTTGTTTAAAGTGTAGCTTCGCAATCTTTAACAAATAGACTATATATATAGCCAAGAACGCAATTAATCCTGTTACTCCATTTTCCGCTCCTACTTTCAAATAAGAGTTATGAACGGAATAACTGTCATCATGTCCGATATATAATTCAGGATATTTCGTGACATACTCATAATATCGTTCACGATAGTTTCCACTTCCAATCCCTAAGATAGGATTGTCCTTCATCATATAAAATCCAGTTTTCCACAGAGTAGTACGGGAAACAACCGCTCTATTTGTTGTTTCATCTTCTTTCTCTTTATCTTCATTGTTCTCATCGTCTTCTTCACTTCCATCTTCTACCGAATCATCACCATCGTCCGAAGGAGGCTTTTCGTGATCAGAGCCTGAAGGAAGTAGTCTTTCTAATGCATAAAGAGCGGAGCTTGTTCTCTCTTGAACATCCGGCATAAAGTAAACACCTGTAAACAGAACAAGAAAAGCGATAAGAATATGTGGTTTAATTACATTTTTTATAAATTGTTTTGGAATGATAATAATCGTTAAAATAAGTGCACAAGCCATTGTCAGCCATGCAGCCCTAGTATAGGTAAGAATTAAGTTAACGATAAATACTCCATATAAAGCAAACATTAGCAGTTGATACTTCTTGTCTTTGAAATAAAGAACAGAGAACAAAAGAACAGCAGGAATCACAAAGTTTAAAAACGCTGAATAGTAGTTAGGATTAATAAGTGTAGAATCCACCCTTCCTATTGCTTCGTCTAAAGCGTATAGTCCTGCTTTATTCAATGAAAAGTTAAATACATACTGAAGTGCCCCAAATAAGCCGACAATCATGATAGATGCTAGGAAAGCAATCCCGAATGATTTATATTGCGCTTTCGTAAAATTAACTTTTGAGACAATAACAAACATAACAACATAGGATAAATAGCGGGCAATTTCCATAATCCCAGGAGTAACACTAACTGCTTGTGTTAAGGAGATAGCAGCAATTAGAAAATAAACCCCGAAAGCAAGTAAAAGTGGCCAAATTTTAAAATCATTCAGCTCAATTTTCCCTTTCCAATATTCATATGCTGCTAAGAGCGTTAGTAGCGGTATAAATATTACCTCAGCAGAAATTGGAATTGGACCAAGATAGGTCTTAAAATACAACAAAGGCATAAAGAAAGCCATTAATAATACAACATAATATGTTAAAGATTTTTGATGCATATTTTAATTCTCCTTTAACGTTCATAAAGCTAATTTCCTCGTTTAGCTTACAAGAAATTACTCCCTTAATCAATCTTAATTTTTATCTATTAAGTCAAAATATACCTGTTTTGTCGTTTTATACAGATTTTCTAAAGAAAAGGTGGTAGAGGCGTAATCATAAAGCTTCTCCCCCATCCCACTTAATTGATTGTCTTGATAGCAAGCTAATGCATCTCTAATTGCCATTTCATAAGCTTTAGTATCCTTTACTGGAACAATCCAACCAGTCTCTTTTGGGCTAACAAGCTCGCCAACTCCCCCTACATCTGTTGTAAGAATTGGTACCCGCTGATTGGCCGCCTCCAAAAGCGCAAGGGGAAAGCTTTCACTATGAGAAGCTAATAAACCTAAATGGGAGGAAGCATAAAGCTGATCTACATCGTGTCGGAACCCTAAAAAATAAACTTGATTACGAAGGTTAAGATCCTGAACCATTTTTTCCAGTTCCTTTTGTATAGGTCCATCTCCGACTAGAAGCAGTTTAACAGAAGGGTTGTTTATATTTTTCAGAGCATTAAAAACAATATCATGGCCTTTAATAGGATGGAGTCTAGCGACCATAGTCATGACAAAGTCGGTGTCGTTAACACCCATATCTCCTAATGAAAGAGGTTCTGCTTTTTCTTCTGTAAAATCAATTCCATTGTAAACTGTTTGTACTTTATCTCTTTCAATTCCTAGTTTGATTAGATTCTCTTTAAAACGCTCTGAAACTGCGAAGTAATAGTCCATCTTTTTTACAGCATAGAGATGTAAATTAGTGAAGACCCTTCCTTTTACTCCAGATTTTATAAAATCAAGCGAAGGGTCGCTATGAACTGTTGTTAGCCATTTAACCTTTGTTTTTTTATGAAGATAAATTCCAAATAGATTAGCTCTCGGTCCATGTGTATGAATGATGTCAAATTTCTCTGACTTGATAAAAGCGACAAGCCTTTTCAAGATACTTAAGTCATAACGAGAGGACTGTAAAAACAATTCGACGCGTATACCGGCTTTCCTTGCTTCTTCTGCTAATGCACCCTCTTGAAAAACAGCAAGCACAACTTGATCTTTTGGGAACTTGGAAAGCAGTGTAATCACATGCTTGCGTGAACCACCTGTCTCTCCTCCACTTATAAGATGAAGAACTTTCATACCTTTCCTCCTATCCCATTTTTCTTTCTTGATAAAATTTCTGCTTTTGCACCGCATTCTTTTTCACTCTTACTCCAAGGGTTACAGCCTTGTTTACTTGTTTAAAATGTTTATTATAGTTCCTACGCTTATCAATAACACTTTTCGCTTCTACTATATATTGCTGACTTGGAATTTCCAAAAAGGTTTCTACTGCCTTAGAGTTACTTTCATTTAACAGTGCCTGTTTAATGTAGCTCAGTTCTTGAAATCCATCAAAGTCAATCGCTTGTGACGTGAATACACCAATTGCTAGATTTTTTTTCACTATTTGTTGTGAAATATCAACGATGACATTTATCTCTTCAGGCGGGATAGGGCAATTGATTTCATATAGACGGACCATACAATCCTGATTATAGTTTACTAGTGTATCCGCCACAATTTCCGCTGTTGCAATATGGTCGGAATGACAATCCACAAAGGTAGGGCAGTATATATACTCGGGCTTTATGTTTTCTAATAATTCAAGCAGCCTGTTTTGAATATCTGGAGTACTTTCCACTTCACCATCTGGTAAATCAAGAAAAAGCATGTCACGAAAACCAAGTATTTCTTTTACTTTCTGTGCCTCTGCCTTTCGTGCTTTAACAAGAACATCTCTATCCATTTTCGTTACACTTTTGGCTCCATCCGTCATATACACAACCGTCACATCATCTCCTTGCTCAACATGACGAAGAATTGTCCCTCCTGCACCAATCGTCTCATCATCTACATGAGGTGCTAAAAAAAGCACTTTTGCTCCTGAAGCATTCATTTCAGTCAATTGTTTATCTTCTTTGTAGAAAGACTTTAGCGTCATTCTGTTCCAAGGCATAATAATTGGTTTTATCGTGTTGAGGATGGTCTTTTTTAAGTTTGCACACATACGCTTCACTCCTAAAAAGAATCAACATCGGCTGGAGTTATGTACCAGTCTGAGAGACTTATCCCATCCGAAAGAGATTCTGTTATTTTTTTCCCAACAAGTGGCATAGGAGAATCTTTGTGCTTAAAAGAAAACGTGCTAGTCAAACATTTGAACAATAACGTATGATCTAAAGCCCATGTTTGGATTACATCCGCTTCATGTAAATTTTGAATCCCTGCACTTATTAAAAGGTCCCAAACTTCTTTTTCTCCATCGGCAAATACATCAACAATATACCCATTCAATACCTTCCCTGTTCCGTACTGCTTTTCTTCTGTTCTTGTTACAATATATCCAATAAGTTTCTCCTCTTTATAAAGAGCTAGTATAGAATAGTCCCAATCTGGATGATTCGTAAAACGCCAATTAATAAAATCCGCATCCCTCACTAGGGAAATGTTGGAAAGTTGTTTCCCCCTCTCCCATAGCTCATCAAAGGAGGAATCCGCAGCTGTCTTACTCTCTATCCGATATCCTGTTGGGAGCGAGGTATTTTTCGAACGAAAAAAAACATCTGCCCATTTTAACAGCGGCTTAGCTAGCTTTAGGGCAGAAAAACGGCTCTCTAATAAGTTAGACACCTTATTTATTTTCATTAATCTCGGTACAAAGCCAATTTCTTGGGCACCAGTATATTTCAAAAATAACTCTTTCGCTTTAGGGGCTGGATAGCCAAAAAGATAGTCGAGTCCCTGTTCAGATGCCTGTTGGATCATTTCTACGTTTAAATCCTTATAAATGCCCTTCCCTCTATGCTTAGGGGATACCATCGTATCTGTACGAGCACCAAGGTAAATATTTTCATGGAACCATTTTCCTTTAAAGGGAACGAGAGCAACATGTCCGGCTATTTCTTTGTTTTCTTCTGCAACCGTCACAATCGTTTTATTTAAAACATTACCTTTATATTTCCATTCCCAATGTGGGATAGAGCGTTGTTTGTGAAAAACCTCTGTAAACAAATTATTAATTTCGACTTCGTCATCTTTTTGATACGGTCTAATCATTGATTTCCCTCTTTTTATCTTTTGACTATTACTTTAAAAAGAAAACTTGGTAATGCAAGTTGACGCTTAAATCGTTTAGGCTCTTTTAATAGCCTGTAGAGCCACTCCAACCCAAGCTTCCGAAATAATGATGGAGCTCTTTTTACATTCCCTGAGAATACATCTAGGCTCCCACCAACACCTTGAAACACTTTTACATTTAAATGTGGCATATGCTCTTGAATCCAAAGTTCTTGACGTGGACTTCCTAACGCAACAAATAATAATGTTGCACCCGAAGCATTAATTTTTTCAATTAATGCTTCATGATCGCTAACATACCCATTTTCATACCCTGCTATGTGAATTCCGTGAAAACGTTCTTCTATCTTTTTCTTTGCCTCTGAAACTACTCCTTCTTTGGCGCCGTATAGAAAAACACTGTGATTCTCTTGTGCAGCGAACTGAAGTAGTCGCTCCATCATATCGACACCTGTTACACGTTCTTGAATATTGCCTCCTTTTAGTTTAGAGGCAATCAGTATTCCCACCCCATCCGGTATCTGGTAGGTGGATTGATTAATTAGATCTTTTACTAATGGGTCTCTATTTGCTGTTATTACTTTTTCTGGGTTGACGGCAATGATAGTCGATTGCCTACCTTCCCTTATTCTTTGTTCGACATCTTGAATAATTTCATCATAAGTTAGAGGGGATACCGATACCCCCAAATACTGTTCCTTTTCCATTGATAACATTCCTTTTTCCTATCAAAGGCTATTCTTGAATCGCTCTTAAGTTAGTTAAGTCTCCAATTCTATAATGTACAAGCTTTTCTCCATCAAGCTGTGCACAATTCTTCGTATCAAACACAACAGGAGTACTCATTAAAGAAGTAACTTCATCCGAATTCATTTCCTTAAACTCATTGTGGTCCGTTAAAATCACAATAAGGTTAGCACCTTTAAGAGCATCCTCAAAAGATAAAAGTGGCATATTTACCTGTTCTTGTCGAACATGCGGATCATGAACACGAATATCAAACCGTGAATTACTTCTTAACTTTTCTACAATCTCCAATGCTGGGCTTTCTCGAACATCATCTATGTTTCCTTTATAAGTTAAACCAAACACAGCAATTTTCGGCTCACATAATTCGATTGTTAAACGATTCACTTGATTAACAACAAAATCTGGCATTGAGTTATTGATATCCCTCGAAAGCTTAATTAACAATGCTTCTTCTTGCGCTTTTTCCACAATAAAATATGGATCCACCGCTAAACAATGTCCCCCGACTCCCGGGCCAGGTTGATGAAGATTTACACGTGGATGCCTATTCGCTAGTTCTATCACTTTGTGAGCATCTACATTTAGCTTTGCTGATATTTTAACTAGTTCGTTTGCTAAAGCAATATTGACATCGCGGAATGTATTTTCCATTAGTTTAGACATTTCAGCAGTAACCGCCTCTGTCTCCATAATATCTCCAGTTACTATCGCTCTATAAACGTCTGCTGCCTTTTTGGTAGCAGTTGGTGTCAGCCCACCAACGATACGAGTATTTTCTATAAGCTCTATTAGAATTCTTCCAGGAAGTACACGCTCTGGACAATGAGCTAGATGAACATCCTGTTCTGGATCAAAACCATTTTCTTGAATAATCGGAGCCACAACGTCACTTATCGTTCTTGGAGGAATTGTAGATTCAACAATGATTATATTCCCTTTTTTTAGATACGGTATAATAGCTCTTGTTGCATTTTCTACATAGTCAACATTGGCTGTGCAATTATCGTGAATAGGTGTTGGAACAGAAATTATAAATACATCTGCTTCCTCAGGAGTCGTGGAAGCTATAAGTTTGCCGTCCGCTACTACTTGTTTGACAACTTCAGGTAAACCTACCTCTTCAATGACTACTTCCCCGTTATTTAGTTTATCTACTACTTGTTGATTAACATCGACCCCAACAATGTCATATCCTGCTCTTGCAAATACGGCTGCTGTTGGAAGGCCAATATATCCTAACCCTACTACACAAATCTTTTTCATAAAAAAAGACCTCGCTTTATTATTAGACTAATTTATTTTTCGACAAATTATTTTTCATAATCCTAACATAGTATAGCAAATTCACAAACACGTTGCACTATTTACATTGAATGTCATATGGAGTAATGATAGAATGAAATTTAGTTTTGAAAAGTGTGCTAAATACAGTGATATGCCTTCTTTTAATGCTTAATAAAGGTCTTTATTTATGCTACTTTTCACTCGAAAAATTAAAAAATGAGTCGAATTAAGGAGGAGTACTACTTTGAAAGTAGTTATTTCTGGCTTTTACGGACTAGGAAACACTGGTGATGAAGCAATCCTAGAAGCCATTATTGATAACCTAAGAGATGAACTGGACAACCCAGAAATTACTGTTTTTTCTCTTTCTCCAGAGAGAACTTCCGCTGACCACAATGTTAAAAGTGTGTATCGAGCATGGCGGAAGGAAAATAAAGAAAAAGTTCGAGCACTCCGGCAAGCTGATTTATTAATCAGCGGTGGTGGGGGGCTTTTGCAAGATACCTATCCAACTAAGTTCTTGTTCGGACCTCTCCCTTACTATTTATTGATTGTATTTCTAGCTAAGCTATGCGGAACAAAAGTCATGTTCTTTTCCCAAGGGATTGGCCCTGTAAATTCTACATGGGGAAAGATATTAATGAAGGTTTTTGCCAATATGGCTGACTTCATTACTGTCCGTGATCAATATTCTAAAGACCTACTACACAAACTAGGTGTTAACAGACCTGAGTCTATTGTAACTGCCGATATTGTGTTTGGCTTTCAAAAGAAAGAAGATTCATCTTGTTACAATAGCCTTCCTTTAAATGGGGATGAAAAGTTAGTAGCTATTTCTGTAAGGCCTTGGTTTAACCATACCGAACACTACTCCCAATTGGCAGAAGTAGTAGATTCATTAATTGAAACGGAAGGAATTACTCCTGTTTTCGTTCCAATGGAAGGCTCTCATGATGTAAAAGCTTCTAACTTTGTTTTAGAGCATATGAAACACGGGGATTCTTGTTATGTGTTAGGACCTGATTTTACTCCGAACCAATACTTAAATTTTATTTCAATATGTAAGATGACGATTGGACTTAGACTACATTCCTTAATCTTTTCCGCTTTAACTGGTATTCCTCACATAGGGATAAGCTATGACAGAAAAGTAGAGAGTTTACTAAAACGGTCTGGAATGTGGGAATATTCGTTTAGACTCGAAGAAATCAATACACAAAAGATGATAAAAAATGCTCAATATATCTTAACGCACCAAAATGAACTAAGTGTTACTGTTGAAAAGAACGCTGAATCTATGAGAGATGAGGCATTAGAAAATATTCGTTTATTAAAGAAACACTTCTTAAAGTAATCGACACTTTCTCACGATGAGGAGACGATAAAATGAAAATCTTATTAGCAACCGTATTTGATTACCCCCATCCTGGTGGGTTATCTACACATGTGACAACATTAAAAGCTGGTCTTGAAGCAAGAGGACATATAGTCGATATCTTATCCATCAGTGACATCCCTAAATCGACGCAAACCCTCAAAGCTCGTGGTCCTAGCTTTATCCTTAATAAAGTCGCCAAAGGGAAAGGCATTATATGGAGCAGAAAAGCACGAAAAAAAATGCTTCAACGATTAATAGAAGCAAATAAACACAAGGACTACGACATCGTTAACGCCCAGGATGTTTATGCTACCTTCGCTTCGCTTGATGCTGGTCTCCCGACAGTTTCCACTGTACACGGTTATATGGCATTTGAAGCAGTAAGTGCAGGTTCTGTACTAGAAAATAGCCCAGAGGCAAAATACCTACAAGAAAAAGAAATTGAAGCTTTCCAAAAAACTAGAAAAGTTATTACTGTCGACCAGCGCATTAAAGATTATGTATTGAAGCAAGCTGGGGTAGAGGGGAATGCCATCCGAAACTTCATTAACATTGATGACTTTAAACCAGATACAACAAAAAAACAGGAGTATCGAAGCAAACATCAAGTCAATCAGGATGACAAAGTATTTTTTGTACCTCGTCGCTTAACAAAGAAAAACGGGGTCATCTACCCAATACTTTCCTTCCCTAAAGTGCTCGAAAAGTATCCTAATGCAAAGTTAATTTATGCAGGATCTGGCGAGGCTTTAGAAGATATGAAAAAATTGATTGCAGAAAAAAACCTTGAGAATAGTATTCAATTGTTAGGTCCAATTCCACATCAACAAATCAAAGAATTTTTTGCTTTATCTAATGTGGTCCTTGTTCCAAGTATCCATTCTGCAGGAGTAGAAGAAGCAACCTCTATATCTGCGCTAGAAGCGATGGGGTCCGGTGTCCCACTTATAGCATGTGCCGTTGGAGGTTTGAAAGAAATCGTTCATCATAACGAGGATGGCTTACTAGTTGAAGAACGTAATGTAGGCGAACTTTCAGAAGCTATGATTGAACTACTTGACAACCCTGAAAAAGGGAACCAGCTAGCTATGAATGCAAGAGAAAAAATTGAAGCAGAATATTCCCATGTAGCTGCCGCTGAAAAGTATGAACAAATTTATTTATCTGCTCTAAAATAATTTAAAAACTTAACGAACGTGTAGATATCTTCCCTGTTATCTACACGTTTCTTTTGAATAGAAGGTGAAAATATGTCTTTAAAAAAAGCAGCCTTATGGATTACTTTACTTGCAATCGTATTAAAACTATCAGGATTTTTACGAGAAAGTATCATCGCTCGTCAATTTGGTGCAAATGAATATACAGACGGTTATTTACTTGCCTTCTCCTTCATTACCCTTGTGGTTGCCATGATTTCCGGCGGGTTTAATAATGTATTTCTTCCTTTATATATTCAACGAATGAAAGAAAACCCTGAGGAAACAGAACAAAGTGCGAATGGAATATTAAATTTTACAGTTCTGTTGTTTTTAGGGATAACAGCCGTTGGGTATTTCTTAGTACCTTATTTTGTCCCTTTTATTTTTGGTAATATGACGCTTGAAACAGAGGAAATCGCCGTATCTATTACACAATTTTTCTTTCTATTTATAAGTGCCATCGCCTTAAACGGAATACTGGATTCCTATTTACAAGGTAGAAGAACCTATGTCCCAGCACAGATATCAAAATTACTGTCGACATTAATGGGGGCAGTTTTCGCTCTTTTATTCTCGCAGTACTGGGGAATCCATAGTCTTGCCTATGGTTTTATTTTTGGAACGCTCCTTGGGATATGTGTTCAATTTTACTACTTAATCAAAAAGGGCTATCGTTGGCGACCTACTTTAAAAATAAACAAGGAATTTCGAAAAGCATTTATCATTCTGCTTATCCCATCTTTGTTAAATGCAGTAGTTGGGCAAGTGAATATGTTTGTCAATAAGGCGTTTGCCTCCGATACTATTCAGGGTGCTGTTACCTATTTAAATAACGCTTCTCTCCTTGTTAGTATTCCTCATACAATTTACGGGACAACCATTGCTACTATTATATTTACCTTATTGTCAGAGCGCGTGGATAATAAAAAAAGATTTCAAGAAACTGTATTTATGGGAATGCAAATTTCACTTGTTACACTAATGCCTATTGCAGCAGGATTGTTCCTTGTTGGTCAGGAAGCAATATCTTTCGTCTTTGAAAGAGGTAAGTTTACGGAAGCAGATACTTATAACACTTATTTAGCTTTAATGTTTTATTTACCTATTATCATTACCCAAGGACTGCAATATATTGTTTCCAAATCTATGTATGCCCAAGGTAAAACAGCCATTGTATTTAGAATCAGTGTAACAACGATTGTTTTAAATATTTTTCTTAATTGGTTGCTTGTAAAGCCTTTCGGGTATCCAGGTTTAGCTCTTTCTAGTGCATTTGTTTCACTATATTATTTGACGATGACAATCATCTTTGTTTATAAAGATTTCCCAGTGGCAGAGAGAATAAAGTTATTAAAATTAATTGTAAAGGTCTTAATTCCAACTTTCATAATGGTTGTACCAATCTATTTACTTAAAACCTTTATACCTATCTCCAAATTATACTCTTTATGGCAATTAGCGATTATTATTCCTATAGGAGTTGTTTTATATCTAATTGGCTTGTTTATCTTCTATCGGGAAGCATTTAACGAATTGTTTAAAGTGATTAAATCCAAAGCTAAAAAAGCTAAATAAGAAAGAGGATGGCTTTTTATGTACTTGATCCATACGAAAAGAAAGTTCCTAATTGTTTTATGTATTTCTATTTTCCTAACTGGGTGCATAAACAAAGGGGAAACAAAAAAACAACCTTCTTCAATAGATGTAGCATTAAACGAAAGACTAGAACTAAAACTTACTACGTTAGATGGAGAAATTGAGTTAGTTGATGAGCAGAAGTCTTCCTCTCTAAACCTCTATGAGGATGCTTCCTCTTTCTTTACTGTGACAAAGAACTCCAACACATTGTTAGATGGTTCTGTGACGGTTCGTAAATTAAATAATAAAGATCTACTTATTTTCACTTCGATTGAAAATAAAAGTGATCAACCAAAGTCCATCGACTTTTCCCTAACTCTCCCGCAAACAAATCGTTATTCTTTAACAGATTGGGATCAAAGGAAAGTGAATCATCCGCATGACGGCAATACGGGCATAGACAAAACAACTCAACCTATTGGCCTTTTCTCATTTCGGCACTATGATAACCTCCGTTATGAAGTAGTGTTGGGAAAACAATACACCTCATTACCGGTGACAAAAGATTACTCGAATGGTCTCCATAGTCACTTAAGAGAAATCGTATCAGAAAAAAAGAAATACCAGATTGCTCAGCAAACTTCATCCGCTACTTTAGACTTTACACTAAAGGCTAATAAAGGTGAAACTTCTGAGCAGTGGTTGATGCTCTCAAAAGAAAAATTTTTTTCTACAAATGATGAACTTCAAAGTTGGATTGACTATCATCTTGATTCTTACAAAGAGGCCAATACTTGGCTTACTCCCAGTGGACCAATGAAAAAACTTCCATGGTCCATTGAACCGTATACGAAAAAGGGATATGGTCGAAATCTCGGGGTAATGGTGGACAGGGAAGCTATTGATAGATACCTAGAAACCCATGAAAGATATTATCATAATCTTACTATTAATTCCGTTGCAAGTCTTATGGAGTATCGTAAACAAAAAGATACAACAATTTGGGAAACAGAATATACTAGTACCTGGTTAAAGAAAGCATATGGACTAACCGCTCCTTATATTGACACGAGACACAATGAATTTATTGCCCTTTACTTAAAGAAAATTGGGGATGAACTTAATATCCCACAACTTCAAAAAGCACCATTAACATACGGAGATTATCTCCTAGAGCAAATAAATATTGGCAATGTAATTAAAACGGAAAATGGAGTATTAATTTCTGATTACTTCTCCCCTTATGATGTTGGTCAAAAAACTCATGCATCACTTAATCATATACTAGGTGGAGCAAACTTACTTTTAGATTGTTATATTCAATCAGGCGAAGAGAAGTATTTACATGCAGCTGTACAAATTGAAACTGGCCTAGAAGACCTTGATCAAAAGTGGATTAGAGACAACGGGGATTTATGGTACCAAGTGAATCCCGACCTTACCTTTGCGGGAAATGATTATGAGCAACTTACGCTTTTAGACTTACTAAAGCATCAGGAAAAATTGGAAAAGGCAGGACTAAAAAGGAGTGCCTTTATAGATAATCTCCTTTCTTCTAAACTTAAGTATTTACAAAGCAAGAAAATTGAGCTTATACCTGACGTACAACAGGAATTGAAATCTCAAGGTTTTCATTAAAAAGACAGGCCCTTAAAAATTAATTGGGCCTGTCTTTTTCACTAAGATAATTATTTTGCAATGTTTATTTTATCTACGAATTCCCCTGCTACGTACACTTCATTGTAGCGAATATCATCAGAAATCGTTTTAATCCACGTTCTATCCGGTCGGTCTAGCTCATCTAGAATAACAATCGCCCTATTCGCGTTTCTATATTCAAATAAAAAGGTTGAGGAAGAAACGGTAGGCTCACTTCTAAAATTCAAACCATCTGTATTTGTAAGTCCAATTTGGTATTTATTAAAATCCTTTGAACCCATTGCCTTATCAATTCGATAATAATGGCCTGCTGCTTTCGCTCCCCAATAAGGATCGGATGCGTATCTTACATTGAAGCCAGCTACTTTATTACCAAACATGGCACCATTTGCATAAGGACCACTTGGCGGAATGTAATTTTTGTTCCAGAAGAGTTCGATGAATTCATCAATATTTTCCTCAACAGACTCAAAATAGTCATTTTTCGGATCATCATCATATACTCTTAAACCAAAAAGGTTATTGTATGTTTGCGCACGAGGCGATAGGCCATACTGCCCCTCATGAAAAGCCAAAGATAAAATATGAAGCGCATTTATCTTTTTCTCCTTTTCTACCTCTTTAAGATAGGATCCAATTCCTATAAGTTTACCTTTCTTGCTTGCATTTTGGTATTTAGGATCATTCGGATAGGCTTTTTCTAGTTCTTTCATTCTATTCAAAATGAAGGAATCAATTTCCTCTGCCGTATAACTTGTCTTCGTTCTTGCCGGTAAATACTGAAAATATTGATATACAGGTCCTACTACTTTTCCGGTACTTGCATTCATAAAAGTACTTCCATCCCAGCTGTAATAGATAGCACCTTCTTTTAACTCACTTGGAGCTTTCCCAACATTGTATGAACCATATGTGTCATTTAAATCTGAATAAATATAGTGGTACAGTAGACCATTATTCACTTTATAGTAAGAACGTTCCTCCACCATATTAATAGGTTCTAGTTTCACATTTTCTTGTTTAACATAACCAATGCGATCACCAATCTGAATTTTCACCCTATCTTCCGTTGAATCCAGATATTTTAGTTCAGTATCAAACGCTACATAGGTTTCAGCTGAAGATGAACCTTCGGATGGGTAAATATTAGTATTACTTCCGGCAGGAGTCGCTACTGTTACTGCAATACCCGTGTTCATTTTAACAACATCTTTCCCATTAGTAACTACTTGATTGTTTGAACCATCCCACGCTTTTACCGCAGCACTATAACTGCTATAGGATTTAATAGGAACTAACTTCCCATTTTCAATTTTCGATACGCTATAGGTTTTTATTTCTTCGTCAACATTTTCCTCAACTGCTGTTAATAATCTCGAAATAACTGCCGCAGCTTGGTCACGTTTCGCATATGACTTCGGTTCAAAACGGTGTGTATTATCTTTGTTAGGAATACCTTGAATAATTTTATAATGTACATTGACTGCTACTGCTCGCTTTATCTCAGAAGAATTAAATTGACTTGAGTCTGTGAATTTCATATCTGCTTGCTGTAACTCAATATTATAAAATTTTAATGCACGTTGAATCATAACAGCCATTTGCTCACGTGTTATTTTATCATTTGGGCCGAATTTACCGTTCGAATACCCTGTTACAATACCAGCAGAGCTTGCCCCACTAATTCCATCTGCTAATGAGGAATCCAGTGCTACATCAGGATACGTTTTATCTCCTACTGGTAAATCTAGTGCTCTGTAAATAAATGTTGCAAATTGCCCTCTAGTCACATTTACTTTTGGTTTATAAACACCATCTGAAAAGCCTTGAAGTACATCAAGTTCAATCATTTCTCTCATTTCTTTTTCTAACGTAATTCCAGTGATGTCATCAGAAGCTGCTTGAGCTTCAATGCTACCAAATACAGTTCCAGTTACTAGTGCAAAAAGTAGTGTCATAACTGCATAGAACTTCTTCATACAAAATCCTCCTATTTCTTTACTTCTTCGACATATACCCTACTATTCTATCAAATATTTTACACGTAACCTAGTAATAAAAAAATAAGTATTTTATGGAATTACGTAATAAAGTATCTTGCGAGTAGTTATTAGTAAAACAACTAGTTTCAGATTAAATAGTATTTGCGTTTTAATAAAAGACAATTGGGTAAAACAATAACAAAGTACCTTGATGTACTTCTTCCTTATTTTCTAGAAATGACCTTACATAGGCTAATTATGAGAGGTATGAGCAATTCATACCTCGCGAATTATTAATAACATCAAAAAAGCTTCCTACCCTTATAGGATAAGAAGCTTGTAATCTATTTTCCAGTATAGGCGTTGTAAATTGCTGCAGAAAATTCTGCTCTAGTAGCCTCATCGCTAGCTCTAAAACTTGATGTTTGAAAAAGTGTTGTTTTGTCAATTGCATGCATGCTAGCAATTGCTGCACCTGCCCAGTGATTCGGGACTACATCATCATAAATAGTACTAGCTTTTGCAATACTAAAGCCATGATCCAATTCAAACGCTCTTTCAATAATAACCGCCATCTGTGCTCGGTCCATATATTGATTGGACTTAAATGTCCCATCTGGGTATCCTTGTATAATCCCAGCACTTTGCATCGCTAATATGTCCTTGTAGAATGACTGATTTGGTGAGACATCTTTAAAACTAGTATTCTTAGAAGGTGTGTATCCTAGTACACGATTCAGAATAGCAGCAGCTTGTCCACGAGTTACAGGCTTTTCTGGTTTAAATGTATTATCAGTAAATCCATTGATTACATCATTAGAAGAAAGCTCTATAATAGCATCATATGCCGGATGTGAAGTTGCTAAGTCACTGAATTGTTTATTAGAAGATACCGAATCTAATCTTTTTCCTGCAGTAAATTTAGGTCCCCAGTATGAATTGCTAAGGGAAGAAATAGCAATTCCTTTATTTTCTGCAGATATAAATTTATTATCTCCTATGTAAATACCTGCATGAGAAATACCTGGTTTGTATGTATTACTAAATAGTACAATATCCCCCGGTTCTAATTCACTCTTCGAAACCTTTGTGCCTACCTTGTATTGTTCAGATGACGTTCGTGGTAGGTTTATGTTAAATTTCCCGTACACATATTTCAAAAATCCTGAACAATCAAAACCAGCAGGACTAGTACCACCAAATTTATAAGGTACTCCTACATACTTCTTAGCAAAATCTACTATTTGCTGACCACTAGCAGCTTTAGTTGACTGAACAGGAGTAATTAATAATAATAGAGAACATGTTACAAGTAAATACAACAGTTTTTTCATTTTCCCACCCCAAAAGCATTACATTTTTTATCGATTATAGTAAAATTCTATCAAATATTTGCGAATTATGTTATTACGATTATATTACATATTCATTACAAAAGGGTCCACCTAGAATAATTAATTCATAGGTGGACCCTTTTTCACTATCTATTTAGAAAAGAAGAGTTTTCCGCTCTAGAAATAAAGACAGAGTAATTAGCTCTCGTCATTTTTTCGTGAGGTTTGAAATTGCCATCAGGATAACCTTCTGTTATACCTTGATTTGCAATTTTATATATTTCTTGATAACCAGTAATACTTTTATTTACATCGTTAAATTCTTGCCCAGTTTCATTAGAAAGATGATACGCATTAGCTAATAGGATTGCCATTTCTGCTCTAGATACATATTGTTCAGGCCTAAAGGAACCATCAGGAAAGCCTTGTAATATATCCTTTTCCAAAGCTGATTGGATATATCCCGAGGCAAAGTATTGATTACCTACATCTGTGAATTTAGTTTTTCTTTTGTCTCCGTTTAGCCCTATAGCTCTCCCAAGTATTGCAACTGCTTGTCCTCTTGTAATGTTAAGATTCGGTTTTAATACATTTTCATCTACTCCATTTAAAATCCCTTGGTGATTCAAATACATCATGTGGGGAGCATACCACTCATTTCCTTTTAAGTCTTGAAAATATGGAGAAAAAACAGAGACTGACTTTTCTACTACTCTTGTTTCCCCAGAATCCATATTGAAATGAAATTCATATTGATAATTACCTTTTGGTCTATAATCAAAGTATTGATTGTCTTTATAATCACTTACTAGTAGTTTTTTATTTTCGTAGATATCTAGAGAATCAGTATCCTCATCCATATCAAATTGAAATTCTATCTCACTATTTTCTACTTTCATTAAAGAAGCAGATGGTAGTTCCTTATTCACGGGTACATCAGAGAACCTCGCGAGGCCGAACCCATATAAAGGGTCTCGCCCGTTTTCTCCTAAATCTAAAGTAGTTGTAACCAACTTATTACGTAACGTTTCATTGTTTTCATTGGGATACTTTTCTTTATACAAAGCTAAAAGCCCTGTAACATATGGTGTTGCCATAGACGTCCCAGACATCGGTGCATATCCATCCTGCACACCGTCATAAATATCGGCACTTAATGGTATAGTACTAATAATATTTTTACCAGGGGCGGAGACTTCTACCGTTGAACCAGACGAAGACTCTTTCATTCTTTGTAAATATTTATCAACACCCGCTACCCCTATAACACTAGAATACTTAGCAGGGTAAAGGACCGTATCACCAGTGCCAGAAGAGTTGCCGACATTTCCAGCAGCCGCTACTATTAATAATCCTCTTCTATATGCTTCATCAATAATTGCTTTTAAAGCTGGATCGTCCGCTGGAGTAGTAAAACTTAGATTGAGAATATCCATATCATTTTCTAGAGCCCACTCAATCCCTGTAAGTATTGTCGTGGTAGTACCTAGTCCGCTATAGTCCAACACCTTGACACCGTAAAGTTGAATATTTGGTGCTACACCAACCATTCCAATTCTATTGTTTAGAGCTGCTATAATTCCTGCCACATGCGTGCCATGTCCATTGTCATCTTGAAAGCCATTATTACAATTAATTTTCAATGCACAGGTTCCACCAACCACATTTAGGTCAGGATGAGTAGAATCAATCCCAGTGTCTAATACCGCTACTTTTATACCTGTACCTTTATACTTACTTCTTACTTCATTTGTTAAGTTCATATCTTCAAATGCCCAAGGGGTTGATTGCTCCATAACTTTATAAGCTTTTTCTTCTTGAATAAGACGTATACCATTTTCATTCTTAAGAACATCCATTTGATTTTTAGATGCCTCTACCGAAACAGCCGGGACATAAGTAAAGTCTTCCAATATAGTAATATCATTTTTGTTTAAAAGTTCACTATCAACCTTTTCATCGAAAAAAATGACGTATTTTTTGTTCTCCTGTGTTTCCCCGTTGGAAACATTGGGTAATACAAAAGTAAGTAGTAAAGGAACTAACAAAAAAGGAATAACTTTCTTCAACTTTTCACCCTCTTTCTACCAAAAAAGGAGCCTGCTTTACAAGACCCCTTTTCAGTATTATTTTAATGTAATTTTTTTGATGGTGAGGCTCCTAAATTCTCATATAAATAAGAGATATCTTTAAGACCTTCATAATGATAATAATAGTCGAGGATACCTAAATATAGTGCCTTAGCTGCTTTTTGTCTCCATTCCGCAGAAGCTAACTTAGCATTGTCTGATTTATTATCAATAAATCCTAATTCTACTAAAGAAGCTGGCATTGAATTTTCTCGAAGGACATGAAGATTTTTTTCTTTCACTCCCCTATCAGATAAGTTCCATGCATTAATGAGTCTATTTTGAAGATAAGTTGCCAACGCCTTACTTTCTTTCACATAGGAGTTGTTAGCAGATCTATAATAGTACGATTCAGTACCAGTTGCACTTCCATTAAAGGCATTTGCATGAACACTAATAAAAATATCACCATTATTTTCTTCAGCAAATGCGACCCTTTCCCAAAGTTCTAGGAAAACGTCCTTTTCTCTTGTAAGTTTAACATTAAAAGGACTATCCTCCAAGTAGTTTTTAAGTCTAATAGAAGTATCTAAAACCACATTTTTTTCCAATAACCCATAGCCAGAAGCTCCTGGATCTTGATCTCCATGACCTGGATCGATGATAAGTGTTTTGTTTTTTAGAATTCCTTCGATATCTGTTACATCTGTCTTACTGAGGTAGGCGCTATGTACAAACCCTTGTTTACTATTAGATTCTATATAAGCCCACTCTCCAATGTAGTATGCTACTTTCACTTTATCACTAGAGTTTAATTTACCTTTTATAGAATAGAGTGTGGAAGGTCCCGAACGAAAGTTCAAATTATTCGTTGTTACATAACGAGACTTATTAAAAGATGCTTCCTGTCCCAGCAGCCTCATTTCAGCATTTATACTTCGAGCAAGAAAAACTGCAAAGTCGGATCTTTTAATAGATTCTTTTGCACCAAATGACCCGTCTGCCATTCCTTGGGCGATCCCCATTGAGAGTAGTTGATGAGAAGCAGCTGTTATCGTAGTCGAATTATACTCAAAAGCACGACTTATTAATAGGGCCATCTCCCCACGAACAACAGGTTTGTCAGGTTGGAAACTACCATCTCGATACCCCGTTATAATCCCGAGTTTTGCTGCTTCTTGAATATAGCCAGAAGCAAAGTGGTTTGAACCCACATCATTAAATTCAGTTGCCCTTTGGTCTCCATCCAGTTGTAGTGCCCTTCCAATCATAGCAGCAGCTTCCGCACGAGTTACTGTACTGTTTGGTTTAAAATTCCCCGCCAAATCCCCATTTGCTATTTTTCCAGTGGCAAGGTAGAAAATCTCCTCTTTTGCACGATGAGATTCACCGATGTCATTAAACGTCATTCCATGAACTTCTGGAACGAGTGAAAACGCTAAAATTAAAGTGATACATAAGCCAAATACTTGTGAAATGCGTCTCACTGTGTTATCTCCTTTCGACATTTTTCCCCATTTTACCATATTCCTTCCCCTTACTCTATACTTTACTTCTATTTATCTACTTGTTTTTTCAAAACTCCCTTTCTAACTTTAACTAAAACTATTTCTTACTAACTGTGTTTCACCCCTTTACGGGAACCCGATCAAATAATTTAGTGAACTTCACATAATTATCCATCACCCGATACTTCAATATAAAAAGCAGTATTCTTATCAAAAGAACACTGCTCTCTTATTTATTCAGCTAGTAACTCTAACGTATCTTTTTCTTCAGGAATAGTTGTTGCTGATTTCACACTGTATTTCTCCCCTAAAAGATAACCAAAGCCTTGTGAATTAATTAGATCTATCTCAAAACTTTTTAGTGGGTGATTAATTTTCACTAGGTATTTCAATTTTGACTCAATCATCTTATCGAAGATTGAACTTCTCGGGTAATTTATTTTTTTAAATAACTCTTGACTCTTCAGTAGGTCTACCAATGTGAGTGTCTCATAGTCATTTCCGGTAAACTCCAACTCTCCATTTACTTGATACCAAAGATCACCATTTGAACGAATCCATTTAGGGTATAGATTTTCAATTCCAGCTTTTAACTCTCGAGCAGTCTTAAAATAGACTTCAGCTCCTGTTTGCTGATAGGTTTCAATTAGAAAGCGCATTTCTCCAAGAGCATGATTTAGGGATGTATGAGTAATTTTACTTCCTGGTGCGTAATAATCAGCTATTAAATAACTAGAAACAGTAACAGGAATGGTATTGCCCATTTCCTTTTGCTGAGTAAGAAAATCAGCATATTTAAGATTTGCCACACTCAATGATGGAATATTAAACGTTTCTCCAGTGTTTTTTAAGAAAAGTGCTGTATTTTCATTATGCCTTGTATCAATGTAAGGAGCTGTTGTGCCATAAGCCTTTTTCAACCATGTACTTGTGTATTCCTTTTTAAAGACAGGGACCTTTCCAGCTGTTAAGGCTCCATCGGAATATACATCTAAGTCGGCAACAGAATTCATTACTAAATCATAAAAATACCTTTCATCTGTGCTTTTATATGCATTTAGGTACATTCCACCCTGGATATTGCCAAGGTTTCTTCCATATCCCATTTGATACCCAGGTTCTATTGACCAAGGAAGTTTTGAATAGACTCCTTCTGCTGTTAACCATTTATTAATTACTCGATATTCATCAATACTTCGGCTAAACCAAGAATCAATTGATGATTGTTTTTCAAGAAGTTTATGGTTCGATAGTAAAGCCCAGCTTTCTGAAATTGCATTACTCGTAACTTTCATGTTTAGATTTACTTGAACACTCGAACCACTTTTAGTTATATTATAGCTTTCATATTCTTCTAACAGTTCACGTAAAACTGATTTTTGTCCGTCATTGTATACTTTTTCTCTACGAAGCGATGTATAGTTTTTACTTAACATTAGACTACTTTCTAACCCAGAAGCACTATATAAATTTAATAATCCTATTGGGTGTGTTGTTGGGTCAACCCCAAACGTTCCACTATGACCGTGTTCTATAGTTCCATACTTCTCAATTTTTTTAAGGTCATAAGAATCAATGTTAGTAATTGGCAAAGTTATGGAAGCAGAATAAGTATTATCTCCATTATGCTCAAATTGAGAAAAGACAAAGGTGTCCCCATTATCTAATGTTCTTAATGTAAGCTTCAGTTGCCCAAGCGGTTTACTTGCATAACCCATATGATAGTAATAATGTGTATCAGTTGAACGAATATGCTTTACTGCTGTTTTCTTGAAAAAATTTAACGGAACTCCTTTCGTATTCATTTTAACACCTATTTTATTACCATCATCTAAAGTGACCTGAACATGGGAAGCAGATAAATTTACAGATTCTCCTGGTTTAGCCGGAGAGCTTATTGGCTGATCTTCAATTAACCCTTTGTCTACTAAAAATGTAAATAGTCTATGAATAAATACAGCTGATTCTGCACGGGTTGCTGTAGAAGAATGATCTAATGCATTTTCTTTTGTCCCTTGAATAAACCCATATTGAACCGTTCTACTAAATGCTGTTAAAGCATATTCAGGCACAGAACCAGCATCAGTGAATTCTAGAGTTGCTCTCTCTTTAAAGTCTCCGTTTAACTGTAGTGCACGATCCAGCATAACGGCTGCATCAGCCCTGGAAATCTTTTGATTAGGCAGTGCTTTCCCGTTTAAAGTCCCTTTAACAATTCCAGCTTTTTTAGCTGCAGAAATTTCTTCATAAAGATTACTCCCCTTTGTTACATCAACAAAAGACGAAGAACCTTTTGGTAAATCTAACGCTCTAACTAAAAAAGCCGCAAATTGACCACGAGAAACATCTGCATTTGGACGAAATGAGTTGTCTTTAAAACCTTCAATTATCCCTCTTTCTACCAAGCTGTTAATTTCCTCTTTTGCCCAATGGTCACTTACATCACTTAAAGATTGGGCATTAACAGTAGGCTTAGGTACTATAATAGTACAAATAAAGAGAACCACAATTAGACTAATAATCTTTTTCAAACTATCCCCTCTTCTCACGAAATATTTCATTAAGTTTACTTTTATAGTAAAACATATGTATACACAATCGCAAATAACTGAAGATATGTAAAAGTTAGGAATATGTAAGTGACCAGGTACTTATCCTGAAATAGTTTCCAATTAGCCCTCACCGAAAAAAAAGATTTCACATTAAATATAGTGAGGTGATACTTATGCCAACAGTAGGAAGAGATATTGGACACGGCTCTAATACATGGGAAAATACTAGAGGTAAAGGTGTTAAAGTTAATGGGAAAGTTTATGAGGAACATGACTTTAATTCGAGGTTAGCTATCGAATTGGATAAACATTTACAACGTAATGGCATTGATGTCGTGGCAATACAAAAACCTTTTAGAAACGAGATTGATTTGAAGACTAGAACAGATTTTTATAATAGTCAAAATGTAGATTTGGTTTGGTCTCTACACGCCAATGCTAATAGTAATAAGGATGTAAACGGTATTTGTTGTTTTTATTGGCATGACCACCCTGATTCTAAAAGAGCTGCAGAGCTATTCATAGATGAACTCAACAAGGCAGGATTAGACACACACGGTAATGGATTACACGCTTCTGTACCCGGAACTTGGACAGACTTGCACATTGTTAGAGAAACCAAAATGACTGCTGTACTTACGGAGAACGGATTTATGACAAATTCTACTGACTTTGAAAATATTTTTGGTAAAAAACAAGAAGAATATATTAAAAGGTTAGCCGTTGTTCATGCTAAGGCTATTTGCAGATACTTTAACATTACTTATAAAGAAAAGGGGGATGAAATCATGGATCCATCTAATCAAGCAATAAGAGACAGTGTCTCTATTGTTCTAAAACGCTTAGAAAATAAAGAAAATGGAATTAGTCCTAAATGGAGAAACGACTTTCTAGACGGGAAATTAACAACATCTGATGCTATTGGGTTAATTTATGTAGCTTTAGAAAGAGGGTTAATCCAAGGAGATAAATAACGATAAATACTCCCCTTCCCCTTGATAGAACATTTATGTTTTCATTTAATAAATATTAGACAGCTTACGTTTTATCTACAGAACCTATAAATTCCAAGAATATTATATTTAAACTAGAAGAAATAGTAGTGAGAGAATAGGCTGCACAAAATGCTTTAGATTCCATTTATATTAGCATAGAATCCTTTAATAACAATACCATTATCCTAAGGTATCTGTGTGGTGCTATCTGATGATTGTACTGAATTAGCTGTCATTTTTGACAACTTCGACTCAGTAAGGAAAGATGGGTTGCTTTATATTGACGACATAGAAATTCCGTTTGACTACAAAAAAACAGTTGCCGGAGCTGGCACTATTACTATTGAAGGATTTGACATCTAAATTAACCTTGAAGGGCCACTACTGCATCGGTATTCCTTCCTGTGACAGATGATGTAACAAACCTAAACGAAATGGGATTAATAATAAATAACGAGTTTGAAACAAGCAAAACTATTAATGTTGTTTTGAAAAGCACTAATGTAGAAGCTACTAAGGCTGGTGAGAGACTGACTTGGGGAACTCTCAAAAATAATGGTACAACTTTTAACCTTAATGACAATGAAAAATATGATATAATCCCAGTAAGAAACTATGTATTAGAAGCACCTTTTACCGATAAAGCAAATAATATAACTACATTAACACTTAATATTACAGTTCAATAATACTTTGAAGGGAACCTTTTTGAATAAATAGTTTCGGTAATAGTTTAATTCTTAAATTAAAACACGACGCTTCAACAAATAAAAAATTTGGAATATTACCACAGAAAATTGCATAATAAAATAAACAGTTTTCTCGTATTATTCATTAACCTCTCTTGCTGTTTTCCTATCCGATTATTGGTAAAATGTAGGTAGGAGGTGTTTTAATGATGAAAAAGTATCCATTAGCTGTTTTTTGTTTTGCGTTATTACTTATTTTTTTTAGCGGTTGCCGAGCACCTCTAACAGAAGAAGCCCCTGTCCAAAAACGTGCTGACTCGAAAAATGGTATTACTATCAAAACCGAAAAGGTTGAATATCCAACATCAGTTAAAAAGATTATTGTTAAAATTCAAAATGACAGCCCTAAAGAATTTTCCACAGGTATTCATGTATTCCTTGAAAAAAAAGTGAAAGATACATGGTATAAGGTGCCAATGAAAGACGAATCCTTCACAGAACTAGGTTTTATGCATCCTCCAAATAAATCGTCAACCCTAGTTCTTAATGTCAATGACCTGAAATATAAGCTAACACCTGGTGAATATCGAGCTACTATCGGTGAACTTGCTGCCCCATTTGAAGTTGTAGAGTGAAGAAGAACCAAGTTAGGTTCTTTTCTTTTTTATCAATAACTAACAGAACAATTTGTTTCACTGTTTTTGTCAACTGTGTCATTTTTTATCTATATTTATAACTGTCTACTCCCATAAGCGCAATCCATAGGAACTTACCGGTTTTGTCAACTTTTTGAAAGGCTGTTTACTGCCACCCAGAACTAAACCTGTTAAAATAAAAATAATACATAAACGTTGGAGGGGATGCCAAATGAAAATACTAATAGTTGGAGCCGGCGCAGTCGGCGGCTATTTCGGAGGAAGATTGATTGAAAAAGGCGAAGATGTTACCTTTCTTGTTCGCGAAAAAAGAAAACAGCAGTTAGAGGAAACCGGGCTTGTTTTAGAAAGTGTTCATGGTGATGTAACAGTAAAGCCTCATTTGATCCAGACGGGTGAAAATGTTGAAGCCTACGATGCTGTTTTATTGTCGATGAAGGCCTATCACTTGGAAGGAGCAATCGAGGATTTCCGCCCATATGTTGGTCCTGAAACGATGATTGTACCGCTCCTCAATGGAATCTCTCATATCGATACGTTGGTTGATACATTCGGTGAATCGAATGTTTTAGGCGGTTTATGTTTCATCGAATCCACGTTGAATGAGCAAGGGCATATTGTCCAAACTAGCCCTATTCATGATCTCATATTTGGGGAAAGAACTGGAGAAAAAACGGAGAGAATTACTAAACTTCAACAGGCTTTCAACGGGACGAAGGCAAATTTTGTGTTATCCGAAAATATCAACAGAGATATGTGGCATAAGTACTTATTTATTTCAACATTATCAGGTGTTACTTCCCTATTCCGCTCACCAATCGGTCCTATTCGCGATGACGAGCTAGGTGCTAGTACTATTCAGAATACACTGGACGAAGCAGCATCGATTATGAGAAGCATCAATGCTCCACTTGCTGACGATATTGTAGAAGTGAATTGGGGTAAGCTTCAATCTATGGCACATGAAATGAAGTCGTCCTTGCAGCGTGATATGGAAAAAGGACTATCTGTAGAGGGCGATCACTTTTATGGATATTTACTAGGGATTGCGAAAGAGAAAGAGATTGCAGCTCCGACGCTTGAGAAAATTTATGCGAATTTGCGGATTTATGAGAAGCAGTGATAGGTGATAGGGCAATCAGTCTCCCTGGAATTGGGGGGACTGATTTTTTAAAAGTAAAACTGTTCTCGAACCTTTCTTCCACTACTTTTCCGGTTTCAAAATGGTGCGCTGCAGCGGAACTCCGCCCATCGAAACATTTCTTTCAATAAACAAATAACGTTTACCATCTATTACAAACCGATAATTCCCTTCATACTTTACGTCCATCCCCCTGCTTTCTAGTTCCCGTTGAATCGCTTTAACATACTTATTGTAGTCAATATAGCGTTCATCCAAGTCAATAACGATATGATCTTTCTTATAGCCCATTAGCCAGTTGAATAAGAAAAATGCACCTAAAAGTATTGCTATAACTACTACACCTGTAATAATGCTCCCCATTTTCTCTCCCCCTACTTTATTCCTTTTATATCCTTACGCACAAAATAAATAATTGGTTTCAAATTTCAACCATATTATTACTTAACTATATCGTTTTATTTCTAATCGCTAATTTTGTTTCGAAGTTTGCTTTTTATATTGTATTAGAATGCAAGCCTTTGATCCTTTCTTTTCTCTTCCCATCTACTATTTTTCAGCAAACATATAAACAACCACTATCCTTTTCACTCATAATTCCTTCTAGTCAAAATCGAAATAATTGTCAAATTTCTCTTGACTACTTTAAAACTTTAAAGTATTATGAATTTCAAATGTTAATTGAATAGCGAAAATATCTTCTTATCCAGAGAGGTGGAGGGACTGGCCCTTTGAAACCTCGGCAACGGGTTCTTTACTGAATACCGTGCCAATTCCTGCAAGTGACCAATATGCACTTGTAAGATGAGAAGAGCGGTTTATTTACATATACGTAGGCCCCTCTTCTTCCTGTTAAGAAGAGGGGCCTTTTTGTTTTATTCCATTCTGGTCGAACCTTTAGCACTGTAAAGCAGTCGGGGACGGACCTCTACAACTAAAAACTTTAACAATTTACCGCGTTACCTTATCCGGGGACGGACCTAATAGAAGGAGGGACAACATGATTTCACTACAAAATGTAACAAAGGTGTTTGAGAGTAATGGAAATCCGGTTCATGCTGTGAATGATATTAGCTTGGACGTTGAGAAAGGGGAGATTTTTGGTGTTATTGGATTTAGTGGTGCTGGGAAGAGTACGCTAATCCGTTGTGTGAATTTACTAGAAAGACCGACGAGCGGTAAGATTTTTATTAATAATAAAGATATGACAGAGCTCGATCAGGCAGCTCTTAGGAAAACACGACAAAAGATTGGGATGATTTTTCAGCATTTTAACTTGCTGCATTCTCGGACCGTTTTTGGAAACATTGCTTATCCTCTTAAGCTCGCAAAGTTTTCTAAAGCAGAAATTACTAAACGGGTGACAGAGCTCCTTCAATTCGTGGGGCTAGAGGATAAAGCAAGTTATTATCCGGATCAGCTTTCAGGAGGACAAAAACAGCGTGTCGGAATTGCAAGAGCATTAGCAACTTCACCCGATATCCTGCTTTGTGATGAAGCAACATCAGCCCTTGATCCGCAAACAACGGATGCAATTTTACAACTGTTGAAAAAAGTAAACAAAGAGTACGGAATAACAATCCTAATGATCACGCACGAAATGAATGTTATCCGCGAAATTTGTGACAGAGTTGCCGTGATGGAAAACGGAAAGGTTATCGAGCAGGGTACCGTTTTTGATGTTTTCTCTCAACCAGATAGTCGCACAGCGAAAAACTTTGTAAGAAGTGTCATGAATGATCATATTCCAGATTCAATACTAGAACAGTTGAAATCGAATCAGCCTTCTAATATTTATAGATTAATATTTTTAGGGGAATCTGCCAGCCAGCCGCTTCTCTCTCAAGTGAACAAACAATTTGATGTCGAAGCGAATGTGTTATTTGGACAGATTACGGAGTTGCAAGGAAAGCCTTTTGGAAATTTAATTGTCGAGTTCAAAGGCAAACAAGAAGAAGTAAGAAAAGCACTCGACTTTGTAGAAAAACAAATCTTAGTGAAGGAGGTTAGGGAATCATGAGCATAAATTGGGGTACATTTTGGCCAAGAATTATTGAAGCTACTTGGGATACACTCGTTATGGTCGGATTTTCGCTATTATTTGCCGCTTTAATTGGGATTCCTTTAGGAATTGCTCTTGTTGTGACAAGGAAAGGTCACTTGATGGAGCAGCAAGCTGTTTTTAACATTTTAAATGGGATTGTTAATATTTTTCGCTCGATTCCATTTATTATTTTGATGGTTGCAATTATCCCTTTTACTCGCGTTATTGTGGGAACATCGATTGGGACGGCGGCTGCAATTGTTCCATTAGTCGTTTTTGCTGCGCCATATATTGCTAGATTGATTGAAAGTTCCTTACTTGAAGTCGAACCAGGAGTTATTGAAGCAGCTGAAGCGATGGGTGCTACTCCGTGGCAGATTGTTTTTCAAATATTAATTCCGGAAGCTTTAAGCTCGATTGTATTGAATATTACAATTGCAACAGTTGGACTAGTCGGCGCATCCGCAATGGCTGGTGCTGTCGGGGGAGGCGGCCTTGGTGACCTTGCAATCGCCTATGGGTATCAACGGTTTGAGACATCTGTCATGATTGTGACCGTTATTATTCTTGTTGTGATGGTCCAAGGAATGCAAACATTCGGAAACAGATTTTCTAAATCCATTAGAAGAAGATAGTAGGATGGTTTTATAAAAATTACTTATAAGGGAGAATCACCATGAAGAGAAAATTTGGAATTATACTTACATTCGCTTTATTAGTTGGAGCTTTACTTGCTGGTTGTTCGGGCGGTGAAAAGAAAGTCGTGAAGGTTGGTGTCAACGGTTCTGGTGTACCTACTTGGGAGTATATTAAAGAGAAAGCGGCAGACGAAGGAATTGAAATTGAACTTGTTGAATTTGCCGATTATGTTCGTCCTAATATGGCATTAGCTGATGGGGACATTGATATCAACTCTTTCCAAACAATTTCTTATTTCAATTCATTTATTGAAGAAAAAGATTTAGATCTTTCACCGATTGGTACAACGTATATTGCACCAATGGGACTATACTCTGAAAAATATAAATCAGCCGATGAAATTCCAGAAGGCAGCACTATCGCTGTCCCACAAGAAGCAACAAATATGGGACGCGCCCTTCTACTTTTACAAGAAGCAGGCTTAATTGAACTAGAAGAAGGCTTTGATGGAAACGGTGATCTTGAAGCCATTACAAAAAATCCAAAAAACATAAAGTTTGAAGCTGTTGTTGCAGCACAAACACCGCGTGTACTTCCAGACGTAGCTGGTTCTGTTATCAACAATGGTGTAGCAGTAGAAGCTGGATTCATCCCTGTGGAGGATTCCATTTTCAGAGAAGGCGACACAGCAACGCCTTATATTAATATCATTGCTGCTCGTACAGAAGACAAAGACAATGAAACATACAAAAAGATTGTTGAAATCTTCCAAACGGATGATGTAGCAGATCACGTGAATAAAGTATATAAAAAATCACTAATTCCAACATTCGTACCGCTTAGCGAAATTGGAGAGTAATTTATAGGGGAGGGCTTTGGCTTTGTTCCGGGAGGTTTTGTTCCTGGAACAAATCAAGTCTTTTGTGCCAGGAACAATTCATGCTTTCTGTGCCTGGCACAAAAAAACAAATTAAATGGAGGTATACATATGACTGCTGTTCAAACGTTTGATCAAATAAAAGAAAGCATTCTTTCTAAAATTGATGGCTTGGAAAAGGAACTGATTTCGATCAGTCATTCGATCCATGATAATCCTGAAATTGGTAATGAAGAGTTTTTTGCTTCGAAGTTGTTGTCTAGTTTTCTTGAAAAGCATGGATTCACTGTGGAACGCGGTGTTGCTGGTCATGAAACAGCTTTTCTTGCTCGTAAAAAGTCCGATAAGCCCGGTCCAGCGATTGGCTTTTTAGCAGAGTATGATGCACTTCCAGGATTGGGCCATGCATGTGGACACAATATTATTGGAACAACAAGTGTGGCAGCAGGAATTGCCCTCTCTTCCGTTTTAGAAGAAACTGGCGGTGAAGTGTTAGTTCTTGGAACACCTGCTGAGGAAGGCGGACCAAATGGAAGTGCGAAAGGAAGCTTTGTCAAACATGGATTGGTTGACGGAATTGATGCTTGCCTAATGGCTCATCCTTTTAACCGCACTACTTTTACTGGAGAAACGTTAGCAGTCGATCCGCTTGATTTTGAGTTTCATGGAAAAGCTGCACATGCTGCTGCGTCTCCTGAAGATGGGATTAATGCATTGGACGGTGTTATCCAATTATTCAACGGAATCAACGCCCTTCGCCAGCATGTAACAGATGACGTTCGAATTCACGGAATCATCACGCATGGCGGTGAAGCACCAAATATTGTTCCTCAATATGCAAAGGCTCGATTTTTTATCCGAGCGAAGACTCGTATAGCTTGTGATGAAGTAACGAAAAAAGTAAAGACTATCGCAGAAGGTGCTGCATTGGCTACCGGAACGAACCTTAACATTATTAAAATTCAAAATGAAGTAGATCATTTTCAATTGAACCGTACGTTTGATAAAGTATTCCAAACGGTAGTGGAATCGCTTGGCGAACCTTTTGATGCAACAGAAAGAAAAGGACTTGGCTCATCTGATGCCGGAAATATTAGCCGCGTTGTCCCAACGATTCATCCTTATATTAAAATTGGACCTGAAAATCTCGTTGTTCACACAGATGAATTTAGAGAAGCAGCCAAATCCCCCGAAGGAGATCGTGCTTTAATTTTTGGTGCGAAGGGCTTGGCATTGACAGGCTTGGAAGTTTTGACGGATTCGGATTTATTAGCTGAAATGAAGAAGGAATTCGAAGAACGTAAACAGGCGGAATTAAATGGATAAACTATGATGAAACTCGAGAAGTTAGATTACTTCTCGAGTTTTTTTAGTTTAGCTAGTCTTCCCTCTATGTACTGGTCGTATTTGTAGTCGTTTTGAAGATGGAAAATTAGTTGAGCTTTTTCATAGTGTGGGATTGCCTTGTCATAATTGTGAAGAAGCTCATTATTATAGCCTAAATTATAATAAAACTGCCCAACCATAAATATATGCTCGGATTCTTTGCACCATTGAATCCCTTCATTTGTAAGATGAATAGACTTTTTATATTCGCCTAGTCGTGTGTATACTCTGGATAAATTGTATAGCAACCTAGTTTTTATCGTTATATCTTGCAGTCGTTTGTATGATTTTAAGTGACTTCTTAAATCGTTGTATATTTCGAGAGCCTTTTCTAAAAAGTTTTCTTTAAAATAGACAGCCCCCGTTGAAAGAAGGATTTCCATCTCTCTTTCTGTCCATGCCTTTTTTAGCGTATTGGTAAGTTCGAGTGCTTGCTGAAGAATTTGCAAGGCAGCTTCCCTCTCCTGTTTTGCTTCAAAGAGGTAAATCCCCTTGTGCCAATATAAAAGTTGAAGGTTTTTCTCATTATTCGTAAATAGCGGGTTTTGTTCCTCGACTCTGACCATTTCCATCATCTCTTCATATCGGAATGCCCTTCTCAACACCCTTAGTTGATGCTCTACTTCCTTTATATAATCCAACCGAGGAGTTAAACCTATCTCAAAAAAGTAGTTCACATCAACTCCAAGTCTCTGCGAAATTTCATACAATACCGTTGCACTTGGATAGATATCACCCTTTTCTATTCTACTAATAAGTGCCTGCGTACAAATTCCTTTTGCTAGTTCCCCTTGCGTGATACCTATAGTTTTACGCAATTCTTTTATTTTTCTCCCTATGGCGGAGTAATCCATAGACGCCACCTCAAAAATATTAATATATTAATATTTTATCAGATACAGGGAATATATTCGAAGAAAGTTGGATAAAAGACACCTTCATGCACGGAGAATAGAAATACGCAAATCTCCAAAATATGTTTTAATAGAATCATCATCAAAACAATACCTGTTGATGGCACTTCTCTTTGTGGGAAGTGTCCTTTTTTATCTAGCAAAGGTCCGTCCCTCATCGCTTTAACGCAGTGAGGGACGGACCTTTGTAATATGTTTAATATTTGTATCCTGGGTCGAAGGTGCTATAATAGAGAAACCAAGGAGGTGATAAAAATGGAACAGAATGTAATTTTACAAGCTATTAAGGAATTGCAAGTGGCAATGAAAGAAGGATTTACTAAGCTAGAGACAAGAATGGATAGTTTGAAGTCAAGAATGCTAGCTGTAGAAGAAGGCCAACAAGAACTGATTGATAGTGTCAATTTGTTGGTAAAAGAGAATTGGAATACGAAGAAAGATATTGTACGTATAGAAAAATCATTGGGGATGAACGGACAATTTTAGTATTAAAACAATGTAATAAGCATCCCCTCTCTACAACGATTCCCTTACACCCCTAGCCAGTCTCCTATCCAACCTAACCTTATTTACTCCGTTACTCAAAAAATAAACTAATACTCTCAGGAGGTTTCTTTACTATGTCTGAAAAGAAAAATCATCCTCGCCCCGACTTAAACGTTAACTTTGTCAAATCCAAGCATCTGTCTCGCTTCCGAACAAATAGAGAAAAAAATAGAAAGTTAACGAATGACCTACAGCAGTACATCCTTCAAAGCTACGAAAACATTACCCATCAACTTTTTAAATCCATTCATAATGTTGCAAAGGATGACCTTCAACTTCAGAATATCACCTATCTTTTTAAAGGTCCCTTTTTCATGAAAATGATGGAAAGTTATGGACTTCAACTTTTCACAAAAGGCTTTTCTTATGGTGTTCAGCAAGCAGCTAATATGTTGGATTCTGCCTATAAAGAGGAAATTGCTCTTCTCGTCGAGGACCTACTAGACAATATTGCCTCTGAATCCCAAGAATACTTTTCACAAATAGAAACAAAATGTTTTACAGTGACAGGCTACAAAGCTTTCGAACTTGGTGTGGAGGCAGGCAGAGTGCTTTATAAAGAATCCGTATTTTCGTTTTAAATCAGAAAGGAGAAAGAAGGTTTCTAACCTCCTTTCTCCCCTTGATTAAAATAACCATTACCCGCTAAAACTACGCTTACAATATGTCGTTATCCAAACTGGGCCCGATTTGCGAAATGGCATAAATAAATACGCAAAGGAGAAGACAAATTTCTATATGAAAAATAATTTGCTTCGTATTTTTTATGATTACTGTACATAACTTTTGCTTTTATAACCTTCCGGGTACTTTTGAAACCATCTCCACGCACTTGTGACGATCTCTTCCAGTGACTCATACTTCGGTTTCCATTCTAGTTCTTTTTTCGCCTTTGCCGAAGAAGCAATTAGTACCGCTGGGTCACCCGTACGACGAGCCGCTTTTTCAGCAACAATATTGACACCCGTTACTTTACAAGCAGCATCGATTACTTCTTTTACCGAAAAACCCTTTTCCGTTCCTAAGTTATACGTTCCACTCTTTCGGTTTCTTCGTAATTTTTCTAGCGCTACTACATGTGCGCTGGCGAGGTCATCGACATGAATATAATCTCTAATACATGTGCCATCCCGTGTATCATAGTCATCACCATAAATCATTATTTTTTCTCTTTTTCGTAACGCAGCTTGTAAGACCAGCGGAATCAAGTGTGTTTCGGGATTGTGGTCCTCACCAATTTCACCGCCCATGTCCGCACCTGCTGCGTTAAAATAACGGAGGATGATGTATTGCATATTGTAGGCCGCTGCACACCATTTCAACATTTTTTCAGTAGCTAATTTTGTTTCTCCATAAGGATTAGTTGGATGTGTAGGATCTGTTTCTAAAATTGGAGTGCTTACTGGATCTCCATAAACCGCAGCAGTTGATGAAAAAACGATTTGCTTTACTCCGTATTTATTCATCGCTTTTACTAAACAAAGCGTCCCGTATAGGTTATTATCATAATAGCTGAGGGGATTTCTGACACTTTCGGCAACAAGGGAATTTGCAGCAAAGTGAATCACCGATGTTATTTTATGATTAAGAAAAATTTCCTCTACTATCGCTTCATCTCTTAGATCCCCATTGTATAGTAGGGCTTCATCGTCGACAGCCTCTGTATGACCTTGTTGAAAATTATCTAAAACAATTACCTCTTCCTTCCGCTTCAATAATGCTTTTACCGTATGACTCCCAATATAACCCGCTCCACCACAAACCAACACAGCCACTTCTACCACTCCCTCCAACCTACCCGTAGTAACCCACCACGCCACAAAGGGCTTTATATATACCTACGAAAAAAACTATAAAATATTCATTTCTGCACCTGTCCTCTAACACGGTACAGTAGTGAGGGACGGACCTCTGAACTTTCACTCTCTACTGCGATGAGGGACGGACCTTTCAATGTGAAGAGCCAAAGGCAAGTACTTCCAGAAATAAATGATTTAACTTCTAGGCGATTTAGTCATATAATGATACGTGAGTGTTTCTTATCGAATTAAAAATGAAGGAGACAAACTTTACTATAGGATGATGAATATGAATAATCGTCAAGTGTATGAAAAGTTATTAACTGTTGTTGCTGAAGATACGATTAAAGTGGATGAAATGTTGAGAAATCATTTGTATACGAAACTAGGTGGGAAAGCGGACTTTTTTATAACTCCAACGACTTATGAAGAAGTTCAAAATGTCGTAAAGCTTTCGAATGAAGAGAATATTCCTTTCACATTGTTAGGAAACGGCTCTAACTTAATTGTTAAAGACGGCGGGATTCGTGGAATTGTTATTCACCTGAAGAACTTTAACGATATTTCCACAGACGGTACGACGCTCGTTGCGCAAAGTGGCGCAGCCATTATTGAAGCGTCTCGCAAAGCACTGGCTGAGAATCTATCTGGCCTAGAATTTGCTTGTGGGATTCCCGGAACGGTCGGTGGAGCGCTATTTATGAACGCTGGAGCTTACGGAGGCGAAATCAAAGATGTTTTGGATCATGCAATCGTTGTAGACCGCCACGGTGAACTCGTGAAGCGGGAAGCAGCAGATCTTGCTCTTGATTACCGTACAAGTAATATTCCCGAAAATGGTGATATCGTTCTTGAAGCAACCTTCCACTTAAAACATGGTAAATACGAGGATATTAAAGCGATTATGGATGATCTTACGTATAAAAGAGAATCCAAACAACCGCTTGAATTCCCATCTTGCGGAAGTGTTTTTAAACGTCCTCCAGGCTACTTTGCGGGGAAACTTATTCAAGATAGCGACCTACAAGGAAAGAATATTGGTGGCGCTGAAGTTTCTACGAAGCATGCAGGATTTATTGTTAACAAGGATAACGCAACGGCAACAGACTATATTTCCCTTATCGAGCATGTTCAAAAAACGGTGAAAGAGAAATTCAACGTTGAGCTGGAGCGGGAAGTAAGGATTATTGGTGAGGACTTGGAAAAGTGAGTTTTATAACAAACGGTACACCCTATGTGAAGGGTGTACCGTTTGTTGTTGAAAGAGAATTATGTCTATATTTTCCGGTTCGCCGATAAATCCCTTCCACCTGCCTAACCAGAAATCAACCACAGCACAATCGGCAATGTTACAATGCTTGATAATGTGCTAATCAACGTTACCGAGGAGACAAAATCCGGTTTTGTATTGAACTGCAAAGCAAACATTGTTGTGTTTGCCGCTGACGGCATTGCTGCCATTAATATCATGACATTGCGAACGATTTCTGAAACAGGTAGTATCATCGCAAATACAACAGCAAGCAAAGGCGAAATAGCAAGCTTGATTATTAATGAGTAAGAAACCTTTTCTATCTCAAGCTTTTTCAGGGATATTTTTGCAAGCTGCATGCCGAGAATAATCATAATTGTCGGGATTGCCGCATCCGCTACTAGATTGATAGACTCATAAAATATTTCTGAAATATCTATGCGAGTAAGTTGGAATACTATTCCTAAAATAGCTCCATACACAACAGGCATGCGTACAACAGCCATTAGCGCTGCTCGGATGCCATCATGCTCGTCGCTTCCTTTTGCTGCATAATAAATACCGATTGTGCTCATAATCAACTGTTGAATTACCATAAAGATAACTGCAATATCAAACCCTACTGCTCCAAAAGCAAAAAGCGCTACTGGTGTCCCGTAATTTCCATTATTCATAAAAACGGAAGATAGAATGAGACTACTCGTTTCACTTTTCGAGTACTTTTTAAAATAGGCAATAGCATACACAATGGAAATTAAACCAAAGCAGATGCCTAACCCATAAACCGCCAAATAGAGATAGTCCATATTCAGCTCATTTTCATAAAAAGTTCTGAATGCCAGAACGGGAGACATTAAGTAAAGAGCCATTGTTGATAACGCCTTCGGATCAAAGCCAATCACCTTTTGCCCAATAAAACCGAGTGCAAAAATACAAAACACCGGTACTAGTACAACAATAAATTCCATATTACATTTCACCTGATTTCCTTATGTAGGTAAGCCACTGAAGCAAAGATTCGGGTGTCTGGATCAGCCATACCCTAAAAACAGCCTCAACTAAGCATTGGATCAAGACATAAATTACTCCAACAGAACAATAATCTACATGTGAATAGTTTACACTTCCTTAAACTGCAAAAAGAAAAAGCGGATATGCATATCCTTTATTTTTCCAACTTTCATATAAATTATAGTAACATATCTTTCAACTATTCTGCTATTCAACTTTAATACTTTAAAGCAATTGGGGACGGACCTTTAATAAAATTGCAAATGTTACTTTCCTAATTCAACTAATAGGATGAAGAAACTTCTCTTGTTCAAACGTTTGTTCAAATCTATAAAACCCTTTATCTGCCTACTTTCCCTTTCTTGAACAAACGTTTGATTGAATTTTTATATCCTTTGTAGCTCACAAAAAAACACTTAACTACTTTTCAATTTAAAACAGCCAGAAGGATCCCTTCACTTCTAAAAATTATAATCCCACAAAACCTTCCACTCGCCTTTCTCTTGCGCTACATAACAAACTTGACTTATTGTCATCAACCCATAATCACTTTCATAGATCATATCAACTTCGGCTGCCTTTACATCAGTAAACGTATCTACCTCGTCACCTTGTTTATACTCCCATTCACCAATATTTTCGATTTCTCCAATCTCTACTTCAAAAGTTTCTACTCCCATGTGACCTATAAACACATGATTTTTCGTTTCAATATAATCTCCCTTTGAAAATCGCTTTTGCATTTCTGAATGAAAAAGTTCCCAGGAAGATCCAAAATCCCCTTCTTTTTCATAATTATAAAATTCTCTCACTACTTCTTCTGGGTCATCACTAGAAAAAGAAGTGAAGGCACATTTAGTCAAGAAAACTCCAGCCACAATAATCAACAATCCAATCAATATGGCTGGTAAAGGCTTTCTTTTTCTCCTCATAACGTCACCTTCCAAATACGTATTTATTTAGATAAGTATGAGGCTTATACTACTGATATGAAAAAAGCCATCTTTTCCTTGTCCCTTTAAGTCATTAAAGCAAACTTATAAATCTAAAAAACCCCTTTATTTTATAAAAGAGGTTCCACACGTTGTTTATTCTTGATAGCTATCCATGTCACTTTCAGGTTCGTCGTTTTTCTCATTCAAGCTATTTAATACAGTGAGAACCATCTGGAGGTTATCCATTGTAAATAGGTTTTCGAATCCCTTTTTCTCCTTCTTAGGAGGCTTTTTGTCATTCTCTGAATACTGTGGTGGATATGGATACACTGGCTGAAAAATTGGTGGGAAATGTGGTGAATGCGGCGGACGGTAGAATGACTCCTCTCTAGTCCTTTTCAATTGTTCCGCGTTGTCTTGTCCTATTTTTTGACGAACTTCTTCTAACTCTTTTTGAAGAGAATCAATTCTATTATCTTGATCATAGATTAGTCGTTCCAACCCCTGCAATCTCTTTAACACAGCCTGTAAATTCTCTGACAATGCACGGTTGTCCATCTCTTTACTCCTTTCCTATATTTCTTGTTTTCTACTCTAATGCAACTCGTTATATCTTATGAAAAGAGGGACTAGCGGTATAGTCATTCATGTACATAATGACATTTTTCCTAAAAAGGGTGATTGTCCCTTTTTAAATGGCTGTTTTCGTAAAGTTTGTTGTTTGTGGGTAATGGACCGTTCCTTTTCGTAGGGAGGAAGTGAAACCTTGCCCCCGGACTCTAGGACCGCACTTAAAAAGGAAAGTCCCATAAATGGAGACCTTCCTTTTACTAGTTTGTATTCTTTTGCAAAATCTTTACCAATTTAAAGCACTGAGGGACGGACCTCTCGACTTTACTTTATTAACTTAAAGCACCAAAGTAAGGACCTCCCAATTAGAATAATTTAATCCCATAAGCATCTAGCACCTGACGCGGGACAAAGAAACGTGCCGTCATCAATGGATCTACAATTTGCGAGACTTGTGATTGACCCACAGCACTAAATAGCATTGTCAGTTCCCCGATTGTGAGGTCGGTGTGTGGAAGGATAGCATCGATCATCACTTCGACAGCTGTTTTTGCAGCGTCATCTAATGTTTCCTTTGAGACAATCACCGCAATTCCTTCTTCATTTTCCACATAAGGGTAGGGAATCGAACGATCTTTGATGACCTCCAACGTGACGGTAACTTTTCCAGGAATCTCAATACCGGAAACACCGATTTCGCCGTCACCCATTGCAGCATGAAGGTCCCCTAATCCGAATAATGCCCCTTCTTGAAATACGGGAAAATACAGCGTAGCCCCTGTTGTTATTAGTGTTGTATCCATATTTCCACCATGCGCTCCAGGTGTACCGCATGAAACAGGATCTGCTTCCGGTGCAACTCCAATTACACCAATCATCGGATTTAAAGGTAAATGGAGTTTCTCATTAAAAACAGCTTTCCCATCTTGAATTGGAATCATTTTCACCTGAAACTCTTCAAGCCGATGTCCCATCACCCCAAGCTCGGGACCGACCGACATAACACCGCGTTCTCCTAACTCGATATTATCAATTTTCACTTTCAGCACATCTCCCGGTTGTGCCCCTTCTACAAATATAGCCCCTGTTGCAGGATTAATCTGGTCCCAATCAATTGATTGAAATGCTGCCTGTTCAGAAGTAATTTGATTTTGAAAACAATCATATGTATCAATCACCACTTGGTCACCGGAAGCAACGGTCATAGAAGCATTATTATCTTTACTAAATGCATAAAAATAGTTTTCTTTCGTAAGTGTCTTTGCCATTCGAAATTCCCCTTCCTAATTCGAGGTCCGTCCCTCACTGCTTTAATGCAACACCGTGGTTGGGGACGGACCTTTGGTTATCTTTTTTCATTTTTTTGTTTTTGGAGGTATTGGTTTTCTTCTTCTTTTGTTAGTATTCCTGTCGCTTCTCCAACGGTTCCCCCTTGTAAGTTCCAAATTTCATTGTGGTCGTCGTCGACGGAGGATAAGTCGCCTTCCTGCCATTTCAACAAAATCGTATGATATAGCTCCTCATGTTCGTAGTCCTCGGCTTCTAATTGGTTGAGCAAAAACTGAATACGGTCATCCGTCATTTTATAAAAAGACCATTTTTCTTCTGCTTCTACTTTTTGATGACTCATTGCATGAATATATTGTTGAAGAACTGTCTCCGTTAATGGTGTCGCAACTTCCTCATTAAACGGATTTTCATTGCTCTCTCCTGTATTAACAGACGTATCTCCCTCTACTTTTTTAGAAGCCTCTTCTGTACTTTTTTTCTCGTCGGCCTTTATTCGTTCTGGACTAGTGGTTAAAAAAGAGTACGTTGTTAGAGAAGAAACAACAACTAGAAAAGCGATAATGTATGCTATAAATAGATACTTTTTCTTTTTACTCACAGCATCCTCCTCCATTATCTTTTTATAGCTTAGACCTTTTATATTTACATTCTCTATGAATTCAAGATTTTCCTTCCATATTCTCATTTCCTTATTGTTAGAAGCTGACAACGTAGTAATAGAAAAATGATATCCATTTGTTTTTTTATGCTATAATTACCAAGTCTAAAGATAATGGGTAATTGTTACTACAAAAAACTTACTACAATTAAGCCTCCCCCCTTTTAGTCTTTCTAAATTTGAAATTATTATTTTTATAGAATAGAGGTAGTTTTATATGACTATGTTAGTGAACTTTTTTCTCACCCTTACAATAATTGTCTTAATTGAATTGTTGATTGGGTTAGTGAAACCACGGTGGGCAGTGTATTGGAGACCAGTAGAACGAAGAAATAGATGGTCTGTTATGAAAGTATGGGGTTCTTCACTTCTCTTTTTATTTATCATACTAATCACCTTAGTTACTAGATGGCCAATCTTTTTCATGCTTATTGGTGCAATCTTTGGTTTAGTTTCTATTTTTGCCATTTTAATAGGATTGATTAAACCTGCAAAGATACGCTGCATCGGAAAGACGACTCGCTGGAAAATAATATGGCAGTATACATTGTTACTTATCGTTCTTTTTTTCATTGCAGGTTTACCCGCGAGTATTGAATATGAGCAAGACGAGATAGTCATGGGAATTTATGAAGGAGATAAGCAAGATGGATTAAAAGATGGTAAGGGTAAAATTTCCAATTACTCCGGTTTTTATAATGGAGAGTGGAAAAGTGATCTCCGTAACGGTACTGGAAAAGAAGTAACGAACTTTGGATTTCTTGCAAAAATTTCCTACAACGGAGAATGGAAAGACAATCAAGAGGAAGGGTACGGTGAACAAACAGTCCAAATGCTTTGGTTGGATGCTCATTACGAAGGACAATGGAAAAATGGTCTTAGACATGGGGAAGGAACATTTATCGATCGTGACGGAAATGTCTATAAGGGACAATGGAAAAATGATGCTCCGAATGGGCAGGGGACTTTTACACTAGCTAACGGAGAAACTTATGTTGGAGAAGTGAAGGATTGGGAACGACATGGTCAGGGAAAGGCTGTCGATCCGGATGGAAAAGTACTAGAAGGAAATTGGGTTGAGGATGAACTAGAAGAATAGGAAACTGTCAGAAAAGCGACAATTATGTTATCCGTATTATTTTAACGAAGAAAGAAAGGTCCCCAATACAAAAAACAGAGACATCCTTCAATAAACGATGCCTCTGTTTTCCCCTCACCCCGCTACAGGATGATTTGTCTCATATATTAATTTATCCAGTTCTTCTGTATAATCGCTCACCTGGTCTGCCGTCCAACCAAGCATGCTTGCCATATACGTTATCACTTCTTCTTTATATTTTCTAACCCAATTAATATTGAAGAAAAGTGCTCCTGTGCGTCGGATAAAAAAGTCAACAGGCTTGTAGACAAGTTCATATTCTACGGAATATCGTACCATTGCAAATACTAATGCAAGTTGGTTGTCTTCCTTCGTTTTTACTTTTTCCTCTTCGTACAAGGAGAAGAGTTTATCGACGTTCGACCCGTATCGCTGGGTGACAAGAGTTGCTTCGTCTTCTGTTAAACCAAGGTTAATTCCTTCTTTTACTTTTTCTTGCTTAAAACGAGCGAAACCTTTCGATCCACCCACATCTCCTCCTGAAATAGGAAGGTGCATTGTCGGTGTTCCTGGATAATTAGCCCCTTCTAACTCATGTAGGTTTTTCGCAACTAAATCAACAATGCTTTCTGCCATTTTTCGATAGCCAGTTAATTTACCTCCTGCGATGGAAATAAATCCTGATTCCGAAACGAAAATCTCATCTTTTCTTGATATTTCAGATGGATCTTTTCCTTCTTCATGAATTAGCGGTCGCAAACCAGACCAGCTTGACTCTACATCCTCTGCCTTAATTTTGACCTCAGGGAACATATAATCAATCGCTTTTAATACATAATCACGGTCGCTTTCCGTCATCGTTGGGTGAGCGATATTTCCTTTATATACCGTGTCTGTTGTACCAACATATGTTTTTCCTTCACGAGGAATCGCAAATACCATCCGTCCATCTGGTGTATCAAAGTAAACAGCTTGCTTTAACGGAAATCTTTTTCCATCAAAAACTAAATGAATCCCTTTTGTAAGCTGCAACGTTTTTCCTCGTTTAGAGTTATCTTTTTCCCTTAATGTATCCACCCAAGGACCTGCTGCATTGACGATTTGTTTCGCATAAATAGTATGCTCACTGCCATCAATCATATCTTTTACTTTTACACCAATTATTTTATTATCTTTGTAAAGTAGCTCGGAAACTTTTGCATAATTAAGAGCCTGTGCCCCTTTTTCAATCGCCTTTTTCATCACTTCAATCGTAAGGCGGGCATCATCCGTTTTATACTCAACGTAATAGCCTGCACCCTTCATATCCTGTTTTTTCAAAAGAGGCTCTCTTCTTAGGGCTTCGTCTTTACCAAACATCTGTCTTCTCTCGCTTTTCTTTACACCAGCAAGAAAATCATAGACGCGAAGGCCGATATTTGTTGTAAACGGACCGAATGTTCCACCTTTATAAAAAGGTAGTAGCATCCATTCTGGTGTCGTCACGTGTGGGCCATTTTCATACACAATAGCTCGTTCTTTCCCTACTTCTGAAACTACTTTAATTTCAAACTGTTTTAGATAGCGCAGGCCACCATGAACTAATTTAGTTGATCTGCTTGATGTACCCGCAGCAAAGTCCTGCATCTCCACAACCGCAACCTTCATGCCCCTTGCCGCAGCATCTAATGCGATTCCGGATCCTGTAATGCCTCCACCAATAACAAGTAAATCAAGGTTTGTTTCATTCATTTTTTTATACGTTTCTTTTCTATTTAAACTGGAAAATATCAACTTCATCGCTCCTTTTTTAGATGTATAAACTTAGTCGTTACGATGCTATCCTCGATAATCTCCAAATCTCATAAGGTAACAACAAGGCAGAAAAAAAGAGACCACAAAACACCCTAAGATTAATATATTAATCTATAGAGGTATGTAGTCTCTCCGTTTCTCCGATACATTCTATTAACTTGTAAAATTATTATAGCATATTTTAAGGTAATTATGAAGGGAAACTTTGATTATCTGCAGGAAGGAGATTATAAATTAACCCTTCCTATGCAGACGAGGTCTGTCCCCTCTCCTATTCAAATAGTAGATGATCTACTCTTTCCCGCTTAATGTATTTCTTTGTACGTAGGGACGGACACCGAAATGTAGTCGGCAATTGCTCAGTTAAAATTATAACAATCTTTTTTTACTGAGCTTCAGCTAATTCCCTACGGTGTCTTCCCCCTCTATAACCAGTTACATTATTGAGAAGTTTGTAATTCATATCCGTTAATAAAGGCAAAAGGCGGGCAGACCTCTTTTACCTCTTAGAAGGGGATTGTAGATCGACGGTGTCCCTATTTGTCGCAGCTACTAAATAACAGCTTTATTTCAACAGTTGAAAATAGAGCTAAAGTCAACAGGTGAATTTGGTTCTGAATTCAACTGTTGAATATTCATTAAAATTCAACAGTTGAATAAATAGTTAAATAGATAATCGCTATGTTACGGCTTAAACACCCTAGTTGCTTCGACCGCTTTTTGCCAGCCTTCATACAATTTCTTACTTTTCTCGGAATCTAGTTTATTTGTAAACGTTCGTTCGTTTTTCCATTGCTTTGAAATTTCTTCTTTGTCTTTCCAGTAACCGACAGCTAAACCTGCTAGATAAGCAGCACCTAATGCTGTTGTTTCATTGATAACTGGTCTTTCTACCGGTACACCAAGGATGTCGCTTTGGAACTGCATTAATAGATTATTTTTTACTGCTCCTCCATCAACCCTCAACGTTTTTAAATCAATTCCGGAATCAGTAATCATTGCGTCCAAAACATCTTTCGTTTGATATGCCAGTGATTCTAATGTAGCACGGATAAAGTGCTCCTTCGTTGTTCCACGAGTAAGGCCAAATACTGCTCCTCTTGCATCCGTATCCCAATAAGGTGTTCCAAGTCCCACAAATGCCGGGACGAAATAGACGCCATCCGTTGATTCAACCTTAGCCGCGTATTCTTCGCTTTCAGGTGATTGATCAAACATACGTAAACCATCGCGCAACCATTGAATAGCAGATCCTGCGACGAAGATACTTCCTTCTAGTGCATACTCCACTTTTCCGTCTACTCCCCAAGCAAGTGTTGTTAACAAACCGTTTTCCGACTTAACACCTTTTTCACCTGTGTTCATTAACATAAAGCAGCCTGTTCCATACGTATTTTTCGCCATTCCTGTTTCAAAACAAGCCTGACCAAATAATGCTGCTTGCTGGTCACCCGCTATTCCTGCAATCGGAACTTCTTGACCGAAGAAGTGGTAATCAACTGTTGTTGCATATACTTCAGAAGACGGACGTACTTCTGGCAGCATACTTTTTGGCACATCGAGAATTTCAAGCAACTCGTCATCCCACTCTAAATCATAAATATTGTACATCAACGTCCGGGACGCATTAGAGTAATCTGTTACATGCTTCTTACCACCGGAAAGCTTATAAACAAGCCAAGTGTCAATCGTACCGAATAGTAAGTCTCCCTTCTCTGCTTTTTCTCTTGCACCTTCTACATTATCCAGAATCCATTTTACTTTTGTTCCAGAAAAATATGGATCTATTAATAAACCAGTTTTTTCTCTAAATAAGTCATTGTAACCCTTTTCACGTAACTCCTTACAAATCTCATCCGTTTGACGTGACTGCCAAACAACCGCTTTGTAAATTGGTTTACTTGTGTTTTTATCCCATACGACAGCTGTCTCCCGTTGGTTTGTAATCCCAATTCCTGCTACTTGCTCTGCGGATATATCCGCTTTTCTCAACGCTTCTGCGATACAAGCAAGAACAGATGTCCATATTTCATTTGCATCATGTTCCACCCAGCCTGGCTTTTGGAAAAACTGTTCAAATTCCCTTTGTGCAGAGCTTACAATTTCTCCTGCATGATTAAATAAAATAGCACGTGAGCTTGTTGTTCCTTGGTCTAATGATAAAATATACTTTTCCATTATGGCTCCCCCTTATTGAGCTTGTTTTAATTGATTTGTAACAGGCATTTTTGCTTTTTTCAATTCTATTTTTGTTGCAGTAATGAAAATAATTACCACGATTGCGCTTACAATCCAAAATGGGATCGAAAATTCATTCGTAAAGACTGCTTTGTAAAATAACGCTCCATAAATCCCGCCCAAGGCTGGACCTACAATCGGTATCCAAGCATATCCCCAATCTGAATTTCCTTTTCCTATAATCGGTAATACTGCATGGGCAATTCTTGGTCCAAGGTCGCGGGCTGGATTAATTGCATAACCCGTTGTTCCCCCAAGCGACATACCAATTGCAATAATTAATAATCCTACAATGGCAGGATTTAATCCTTCTGTAAACTGATTTGCACCGATAAATAATAATCCCATAACTAAAACGAATGTTCCAATCATTTCACTTACTAGGTTGGAAAGAGGACTTCTGACAGCAGGATCCGTCGCAAATACTGCGAGTTTGGCACCTTGATCCTCTGTTTCCCTCCAGTGAGGAAGGTATTGTAAAAAGACAATAACGCCACCGATAAATGCTCCAATAACTTGAGCAGAGATATACAGCGGAACTTTGCTCCATGGAAACTCACCAACAGAGGCAAACCCAAGTGTAACAGCTGGATTCAGATGTGCCCCCGACACACTTCCTACCGCGTAAACTCCCATCGTAACGGCGAGGCCCCATGCAATCGTAATAAGAACCCATCCAGCACCTTCTGCTTTTGTTTTCTTTAAAACAACACCACCGACTACTCCTCCACCAAAAATAATCAAAATCATCGTACCAACCACTTCTGCTATAAACTCAGACATTTCCTCTCCCCCTTAAATTGTATTACTATCGACGTTAACAAGAACTAGTTGTTGTTTGTGCTGTTGTTTGTGCCTGGAACATTTTACGTTTTCTGTGCCTGGAACATTTTACGTTTTCTGTGCCAGGAACATTTTGCGTTTTCTGTGCCAGGAACATTTTGCGTTTTCTGTGCTAGGAACAAATCCAGGGATTTGTTCCTGGCACAGCCATATATGCACTTCTCCCACCTAAAAAAGACAACAAAAAACCCACACAACAAACGATATACTTTTCCCATTCATGAAAAGTACCATTTGACAGTGTGGGTCTCCAAATCTCCTACACAGTTCCTGTTAACTTGTTAACTCTAAGTTACTCTAACTTGAAAGCGTTGTCAATATGTTTTTTCATAATGATGTCCGCTAGCATGTTTTATTACTAACGGACACCTTGCTACTATTTAGTTTTAGCGGTAGTAAAATCCCATAGCTCAACCTGCGAAGTAGTAATAGCCTGTGCTCCATTTTCAAAAGCACTTTGAACATCTTCTTTATTACGAATTAGCCCTCCAGCGATAACGGGAATGCCTGTTTTTTCGTAAACTTCTTGAATTAAACCAGGTACGACTCCAGGAAGGATTTCGATATAGTCTGGTCTCATTGTATTAATAATTTTTATATTATGTTCTAATGCATGGCTGTCCAAAGCAAATAAGCGTTGAATCGAGGTAACATTTTTCTTTTTGGCGTAAGAGATAACATTATTTCTTGTGGAGATAAGCCCATCAACCTTTGCGACTCTAATAAGGTACTCAATTCCATACTCGTCCGCCTTTAACCCTTGAATCAAATCGACATGAACTAATACCTTTTTATTCCTTTGTTTCGCATATTTCACCATACTGTCTATTTGCGATAATCTAGTTTCTAACAGGATAATATGTTCCTGTGAACTCTCTAAAATTTTATCAAAGTCCTTCATACTTCTTACTGCAGGTAAAACTCCTTTAAGTTCCATCATATATCTCACTCCTAATATATACATAATAACACGAGATATTTATTAATGCTGCGAGGGACGGACCTCTAGTGAAAGTATGCACAAAAGGTCCGTCCCTCATTGCAGTGATGCGTTAATATGCTTGGGGACGGACCTCTAGTGAAAGTATGCACAAAAGGTCCGTCCCTCATTGCAGTGATGCGTTAATATGCTTGGGGACGGACCTCTAAAAAAGAACCCTACTTATCCTAGAATAGGTAGAGTTCTCTTTACTTTATCGCTTTAAAGAATCCGGGGACGGACCTCCGAACTTATTGCACTAACGCTTATATCTCTCTCGAATAGATTTCTTCTGTTTTTACAAGCGAATGTAGTTTCAGCTCATTTCCTTCTTGTGTTAAGAAGTGCTCTGAATGGAATGTTTTCGCCTTGCCAGTTCCATCATTGTAGTAGATATTATAAGACTCTTCGGTTTTTACCGAAATGCCGTGCTCTTGCTGTTCAATTCCTCTGATAGTAATGCCTGTTGTTTCTTCTGTTATTCCTTCTGACTCAAGGTAGTCAAGGTAGTTCCTTGTTTCCTCATAGGAAGGTCCTGCTGGATCAATGAATGGAGAAACGATGTCAAAGTCTCTTTCATTGATGGATTGAACAGAATGTTGTACATAATTTTTCATAAACGCTTCTATCATTTCTTCCATATCCGCTTCTAGCTCACCATCACCTAAAGTTTCTTGTGCTATTAGCGCCGAATCTTCCCAATATAATTCTTCTTCTTTAAAGTTAAGATCGATTGCTCCTTGATTAGAAACTTCTATTTCCTCTGTTTTAATTTTTCCCTTTTCCGTTTTATACTCTGCATGGAGCACAACTTTTCCGTTTGTATCAATTGGACCAAACTCATCGATTTCATCTATCGTTTTCCCCGTACTTTTTCCATTAACGAAAAGAGTCGCCTCATACTCATTACTATAAATAGAAACATAGTCTCCTTCAAGGTCAGCTTGAAAACGTACTAGATTATCTGAGGCCACTTCTGAAAAAGGAATTTCAAATTCATCTTTTAGTGTTGCATATTCTCCTTTATATACAGCCTTTACTTTGCTAGTTCCTGGAAGGAATTCACCAAAATCAACGTATTCGTCAGGAGATTTCACTTTCTTTTTCTTACCGTGAAATGTCAACTCAACATTTTCTAAATTAGACGTCATCTCTACTTTAAAAGGGATGACCTCTATTTCATATTGAGGATAAAGTCCAAATTTCTTTTCTCCTCTTTTTAACGTTAAAATTTCATTTCCGCTCTGATCAGTAAGGGCTTCTGTTTTCTTATAGCCCTCCATTCTTACCGTCTGCTCATAAAGGTCCTTTACTAATTCATCAACATCGCTCTCTTTTTCCAAATAAGAAATAAATCCAGCCACCGATTCCTCATCTAATTCAAGCGATTTTGTTGAAGGATGAAGCAAGTCCAAAAGAGCCTTTTCATCTCCATCTGTAACAGCTTCTTCAAAATTTGCAACGACATTTTCAGGAGCATATCGATGAGACAAAATTTGATGGGCGACAAACAGTCCGATTGCAAGCATAACAACTGCCGCTAAGCCTATTTTTACTTTTTTAGAAAAGAAACCACTGCTTTGCCCGGTCCTAGTTTTTTCCGTTACTAAACTAGCACCCTCATGTTTTTCTCCACATGCCGAACAAAATGTTTGGTTTGTACCAAGTTTGTTACCACAATTATTACAAAAAGCCATAAACGAACCTCCCCCTAATTAGATTTCCATTTATGCAACCAAGAGCCTATATAAGAGAATATAGCTGCAAATAGTAAACTTCTAATAAATACACCAAACGCGGAAAAACCTATCCCTGCATTAAATCCTTCTGTATCTCCGAAAGCGTTCATACTAACGTCAACACCTAATGATGATAATGAAGCAAGCCCCGTCATCAATACCGCATATAAAATACTGAATACTGCAATACTATTAAGCAAATTGTAGCTCTTAGCTGCTATTCTATAACCTGCCCATAAAAATAGGAGAATCGGTAGAATAATAGCTAGTTTCAAATAAAGGTCAATATTCGCCTCTTTTAAAAACATTTGAGCAAAAAATAAATCCGTGTTTGCTTCTCCTTTTGCACTTAAACCAGAAAATAATCCGTAACTCATGGATGCTTCTTCTTCACCAGCGCCAACACCTTCTGCTACAACAAGTTTCAAAGGCGATAAGTGGACAACATTCCAAACTAACACACTCAACTGAGCACTCAGCGTTGTCACGAGTAAATAACTTTTATCCAATATTTCTTCAAGTGGTGTTCCAATAACCTCTGGTAAAATTTGCGCTTTAAATTCATTTACTTTAGAACCAATAATCGCAATAGAAATAACAAAGAATACACCTATACCACGAACAAACGTCCAAATACTTTGGTGGATTGCTTCTCCAAATGCGTACTCCTGATGTAACACACCTGTCGTTTGTTTAAAATTACGTGCAAATAATAGTCCTAGTCCCGAGAATAAGAAAGCTAAAATAAAGGACACAAACAATGTTGCGAAGAAAGAATAGTTGTTCGATAAATGAATATTCATTACGACATCTGCTTCATCTAAATTTAGCTTGTAGTTAAAACCAATGAACAAGGATAAAACACTTAATAAAATAGAATAGAAAATAGCAATAAGAAATGCTTGTTGAACTCGGTTACCTATTGAAGCTTCTTTGTTTCTAAATCCTGCAATGCAACCAGCGATAAACAAAGCAATAAATGGAATAAGGAGGTACATAACAATCCCATTATTAACTCCAATGTCACCTGTCATTTCTCCTCTTTCCCCAAACATTTCCCCGTTGATGTCTAGCTTAAATGTTGGGTCAATTAAATGAGAAAGTAGCATAAGATCGGTGACCCCAATTAACTTATCTATTTCTGGTAAGTCTGTACCTGTTTCGCTCTCTATTTGCTCCATAAGGAAATTAATATCCATATCTGTTACATCTTCGCCTAGTAATTCTTGATAATATATTTCTGTTGAACTAATAATCGAAAGAGATAAAAGAAATAAAATGAGGAGAGCACTAACCACTGGGAGTATTGCTTTTTTCACCATACCCAAATCGAACATGCTAGAAAAAGATGGTTTCTGAATAGCGATAGACTCTTTTGATTGAGCGATATCTATTACTTTACGATTTTCAAACTTTAAGTTGGTATTTCCGCATGTATGGCAGTAGTTCTGTGATTCCGCTACTGTTTCGCCACACCCTGAACAGTAGACTGTTTTATTTTTTTGCAGACTGAAATTTGTGGTTGCACTCTGTAATGCTACACCATCATGTTTACAGTAATTAGCTGTTGTTGGATTTTCTATTCCACACACTTTACAATACAATTATTTTACCCCCTAACCAACCTGCTGAGTTCCACAGCATATGCAATACTTTGACGAAACTGGAATTTCCTCTTCGCACACACGGCATTGCTCTGTTTCTTCATCAACAAGTTCATGAACAGCTTCTACCTTTTGCCCACAAGAACCACAGAATTTATCATTTTCTGTAACAGTAGCACCGCAAGAAGGGCAACCATTTTCCTGTTTTGCTTGTCGTGCAAGCTTCTCTACTGCCTTTTGAGCTTTAAAAATCTCTTGATCAAACTGCAAAACCTTCTGCGTCAACTCATGCAATTCAACGTCCTGTAGTTCACCAGCTCTCATTTTTTTAAACGCTGCTTCCCCTAACGCTAAAATGATAGAAGCACGTTTCTCCCCATTTTCTTGGATTACTTTTCGATACTGACTAATTTCTTGAACTGTTTGTAACTTTTGTTTTCCTTGCTGTAGAGATCCCTGTAATTTATTCAGACCTCCGCCAATCTTCGTTTGTATATCACTCATCGTAACTCCTCCTTTTTACCTAATACTAAATTCTCCTATAAATTTACCACATCACCTACTAGTATTCTACATATTTTTACATATGTAATTACTTCCAAAAGCGTAGGGGAATAAGGAATTATGGGAAAGTGAAACCCCTATTGCAGAGGTAATTATCCTCCATTTCTATGGGGGCCAAAACAAATTACCTTTAGTACCTTAAAGTAGTGAGGGACGGACCTTTAGTGAAATTATGCACAAAAGGTCCGTCCCTTATCGCTTTAACGCATTAAAAATATTCTTTAATTTGCTTAAGGTTTACATCGTTTATGTTGGGAAGTGCGTGTTGCTCAAAGTTTTCCTCCCAATATCCAAACTTAATTAGTGAATCTAGGTTCATAGCTGGGTGAATCACTTTGTTACGAAGGTCCATAATTTGTCCACGTCCGCTTCCTAGTTTAAGAAGAAAACGGTCTCCTCCTTCATGTGCGATAATTTCTCTTGCTATTGGGATATTCCACTCTAGCTCTTCTGTTTCTAAGATGAAAGTTTCCAGTAGATTCAAATGATGCTGAAACCATTGCTCTAAAAATATCCATTGGTCATTTTCCCCCATTATATTTTTAAGTGGATACAGAAATCTCGCTCTCCAACCACTAGATTTTTCATAAAACTGGTCAAAAAACTGGGGGTGACTTGCCAATTTTCTAAAGAATACTTCGGCTTTTGTATTTTTTCTATTACACCAAACTTGGACTAGTAAAGCTGGGGCATTATCCCCAAATGTAATTCCGACTGCAATATCACTATAATTGTCTGCAAAAGCTGGAGAAATTTTTGCAATGTACCGGTCATGTACTGTCAGTTCCTTTATCATTTGTTCTACTTTCGGCTTTCCAAAACGTTTCCCCATCTCTATTTGCACCAGCTCTATTATTTCCTCTAATTTGCTCATCGTACTGGATATTTTCCCTAGAACCTGAAGATCCTCTCCTTCCAACTCACTAATCTTCATCAATCTCTTCCTCTCTAAAAATAGTAAAAACGCATCCACTAACGAATCTTCTCTAAACGGAAGGAAAAACTGGTAAACGTCCCTCCAGCGGAATAAATTAAATTTCACTTCAAAAGGAGTCGTAACCTCTTCCCGTCTTTTCGTACAGTAATGAAGGGAAACATTCTGAAAAACATCATCTTCCAAAAACTGAAGAAGAACAGTTTCATATCGCTCTAGCTGTTCTGTATGTAGGGTGGAATCGACTTTATTCTCTACAAACGCAATACTGTCTTTATTGTAAAAAACCATATCGACGATACAATTAAAATGATTAGAGAGTGGGTAGTATTTTTGCGTTGTAACCCTCCACTCTCCCCCCTCCAATGTTAAAACTTTAGAGACAAAAGCATCCAGCCACGCTTGATTCGACCGTAATACGCCAGCAAGTAGCTCTGTCGTAAAATCTTCTAGCGGTACTTTAGAATAATGCTCACTTCTTTCATACATATCTATTAAACTTTCAAAAATGCTAATCTGTTCCACTCTCATCCTCTTCCTCCAGCCGCTCATAATAACCACAGTGCTGACTACAAATAAATGCCTCAAAAACATCAATCGTAATAGAATCTTCTAAAACCATACTCTCTTCCCAGGCATCCTCTATTAGTAGTGCTCCACACCTTGGACAACTAGCCATCACAGCAACGCCTTTCCATCAAACTCTATTACTCGTTTAATTATAACGGAATACCTTATCAAATAATTAATAGGCCTTTTAAAAAGGAAGAACACCAGTGGTAAACCATCAATACACCTTAACGCATCACCGTAATGAGGGACGGACCTTTAGTGAAATTATGCACAAAAGGTCCGTCCCCCATCGCGGTGATGCGTTAACATGCTTGGGGACGGACCTTTGAAATAGACCTTTGAAATAGACCTTTAAAATAGATTTCTACAACTTACCAATAAAAAAACACTGAACATAAAATAATCCCTATCCAAACCAACGAAGCAACACTTCCCACTCGAAACAAGTCTTTATCTGTAAAGTAGCCATAGGTATAACTAATCAAGTGGACAGGAGATTGCGTTACGAGGAAAAATCCCGGAACACCTGCCAAAAATACAGGCATCGCAATATACATTGGAGACACACCAGGCATGTTCTCACCAATTGTCACTGCGAGTGGCAGCATGATTGTCAAAAATCCAAGTATGTTAACAAATACGATCCGCAGAATGCTGGTGCATAGTACAAGAATAAGCACAACCATCCATGGTGAATGTCCTGCAAGGAGACTATTTAAACTACCAGCCATCCAGTCAATTGTTTCCGTTTTAATTAGCATTCCAGATACCATCAAAGTAGACGCAAAAAACAGGATCATATCCCAGTCAATCGATTTTCTTGCTTGCTCCCAATTCCATACCCCGACAAACGGAAGCACTGTCATGCAAGCACCAAGCAAACCTATTTGTGGTATCGAATATCCATGCCAACTTTGCGTCATCCATAGCAATAAAGTCAATCCGATAATTGCCATCACTTTCTTTTCTCTAGCACTTACCCGCCCTAATTCCTTTATTTTTTCCTCAATTAGATTTAAAAGAAGGTTTCGATCAACTGTTTCTGGTGGAAATTTCACCAAAAAGATAACCCAAAGGATGATAATAAACAAAAAAACTGGAATTCCAAAAAGGAGAAACCATTTCAAATAGTTTATGTCTGGTGAAATGTCAGAAAATATTCCAAACGTGTAAATCGTTGAACTTGCCCCTGTCGCAACAAAAGCGCCTGATATTGCCGCCAAATAAGCAATTCCAATAAATAATGACTTTGCCAACTGACGGACTTCTCCTATTTTCTTTAAACTTCTTACCAAGCTATCCAATACAGAAGAAACAAGGCTTGCTTTCCCAACATTAGATGGCACTAACACCGAAAGCACAAACATTAACAAGAAAGAGATGAGAATCAATGCTTTTCCAGATCCACTAGAAAGCTTTAGCATCGAAAGAGACACCCTACTGGCAAGACCTGTATCAATAAAAGCTTTTGAAATAATAAAAGTAGAAAATAGTAGCCAAACAATGCCAGAACTAAAATAACTTAACGATTCTTCATAACTAAAAAAGTGAAAGGACAGAAGCAACACAAATAAAAGTGAACTAAACGCAAGCGGAAACACTTTTCCAATCCATAATATTTGAATAATAACTAGTGCAACGACTGCCTTCCACTTCATATCCCAATCAAAAATGGGTAAAAAGAACAATAAATATAATACTAGAGAAACACCTAGTAATAGTTGTTTTTTATTCATTCCTTTTGCTCCTCTTCCCTGTAAAAATCATTAGAAAAAGCCACCGCTTAATAGGTGACTTTTTCTAGTTCCCCCTTCTATCCCGAAAGTTGTTTTATTCTGTGCCAGGAACAATTAGCAGGAATTGTTCCTGGCACAACCAAAGCTAAGAGATTAGTGGGTAACCTTTGTATCCTTCTTATTGCCAAGCACATAGCGTGCAGCAGTAGAGCCTGCTAATTTTCCGTATACAGCTCCAGACATCAAGCCAGATCCTCCTGGGTAGTTGTGATAGAAAATTCCACCAATCATCTCACCAGCGGCAAACAGTCCGGACAATGGTTTTTCTTCTTTATCTAATACTTCTCCTGCCGAATTCACATGCAGGCCTCCAAACGAGAAGGTAATTCCACATGTAACTGGAAATGCATAAAACGGACCTTTTTCTATTCGAAGTGCCCAGTTTGTTTTTGCAGGTGTAACACCTACTGTTCCCTTCCCGTCTTTTTCCGTTGGATTGTATTCCCCATCTTGAACAGCTGCATTGTATTCTTCAATCGTTTTTAAAAACTCCGTCTTGTTTACCGGCAACAATTCCACTAGCTCTTCCAATGTATCCGCTTTGTAATAGGTTGCCTCTTCTAAATCATATTCTTTGCGAAGCAGTGAACGAACCTGCGCGTCATAGATTTGATAAGCAACATGATCAGGCTGTTTTAAAATTTCTCTACCGTATTTTGCATACGTGTAGTTACGGAAGTCTGCTCCCTCATCTACAAAGCGTTTCCCTTGGTTATTTAACATAACGCTAAGTGGGTAGGAGTGCTTTTTAAAAATATCGCCTGGCTTTGTGAAATCGCCGACTTTTGGTGCATTATAATCGGTTCCAATAGAATGGCAGCCAGACCACTCACCAAATTTCTCCGCACCAACTGCAAGTGCCATCGAAATTCCGTCCCCTGTGTTATACTCTGTTCCACGGACAATCGCTGCTTCCCATTCCTCTCCAATGTGTTGACTACGCAGCTGTTTGTTCGCTTCAAAGCTTCCACAAGCCAAGATAACACCAGCTGTATTTACCGTTACGTTCGTTTCCTCCTGCTGAACAACAACGCCAGTAATTCGCTCATCCTCTTTTACAAGCTCAACTGCAGCTGATTCATACCAAACATCAATGCCAAGCTCTTTAGCACGAGAGAACAACTGCTTCATCAAGCCAACACCTTTGTTTTCCGTTTTAACCGGAAGACCACCCCAAAATTGACGTTTCCCATCTTCTTTTACAAAAGACTGATTATCAGAATTTAGTTCGAACTTCACCCCATGACCTTTCATCCAAACAAGCGTTTCAAAAGAACGATCTACTAATTGTCTTGCAAGGTCTGGATTACTTTTTCCTTCTGTTACTCGCATAATATCTTCATAATAATCGTCTTCATTGTACTCAGGCATCACAATGTTAGCTGCCTCTTCATCGGAAAGTTCCGGCATCACTTTACGAATGTCCTTCAAATTATGATAGGCAACGCGGATCGCCCCATCAGTGAAAAAGGAGTTTCCACCGCGCTTATGTTCTGGACCTTTTTCGAGCACGAGTACTTTTGCTCCCTCTTCCCTTGCTGAAATTGCAGCACAGAGAGCAGCATTCCCCGCTCCAACAACAACTAAATCATATGATTGTTTAGTAGACATACTATTTCCTCCTTCAGTCTTTATAAATCTTTTGATATCGGATTATTTGGATTTGTTCCTCTCTTTTTTATTAGTTTAATAATCAATGGATAAAAGAGAGAAAGCAGTGTTAAAATCGTTAAACCGATAGCGATTGGTGTAGCAAAGAATATGTCAAGACTTCCATCCGAGGACAATACAGCCATTCGGAAGTTTTGCTCCATATCAGCTCCAACGATTAGTGCAAGCACTAGTGGAGCAATTGGGAAGTCTAAAGTCTTTAAAAATAGACCGAATATTCCGAATAACAAAAGTAAAAAGAAGTCTATTGCACTGTAACTTAGCGTATATGTTCCGATAAACGCCAGCAAAACAATAATCGGATATAATACTTTTGCCGGTGTATCAAGAATTCTCACCAAAAGACCAACAAGCAAAATATTAATAATAACCAAAGCTATATTTCCAATAAACATGCTATTAATCAATGTCCATACCGTATTCGGATCATTTTCAAAAAGCAATGGACCTGGCTTCATACCAAGCATAACAAGTGCCCCCAGCATTACCGCTGTAGTACCAGACCCTGGAATACCCATTGTTAGGAGTGGAATTAACGCACCAACAGAGGCCGCATTATTTGAAGACTCTGGAGCTGCCAACCCTTCGACTGCACCCTTTCCAAATTCCTCAGGCTTTTTCGAAATCTGTTTTTCTGTAGAATAACTGATCATTGAGGCAATTGAACCACCAGCACCAGGCAGTACGCCGATAATAAAACCAATTGGACCGTTCCGTATAATTGGCCACATTGACCTTTTCCACTGATCCTTCGTAAACCAAATCTTGCCGACTTTCTTTTTCTCTTTTTTCAATTTATCAATAGTTAGATAGTTAAAAAGCACTTCTCCAATTGCATACACACCAATAATGACAATAAGGAAATCAATTCCTTCACTCAGATGTGCACTTCCGAATGTAAAACGGTACACACCGCTTTGCGTATCAATCCCTACTGTACTTAACATAAGACCAAGAAACATTGCGATGAACCCTTTAACCATTTTTCCAACTGAAAGAGATACAATCGCAGAAAGTGTAAGAAGCATTAATAAAAAGTATTCAGCAGGACCAAATTTCAAGGCGAAACTTGCTAATGGCTCTGCGAGGAAAATAAAACCGATAACCGCCATAATTCCCCCGATAAAGGAAGCGACAGCCGATATCGCCATTGCCTGGCCAGCTTGCCCTTTCTGTGCCATTGGATAACCATCAAATGTAGCAGCAATTGCTGATCCATCTCCTGGCGTATTCAAAAGAATCGAGCTTCTTGACCCACCGTACATTGCTCCATAATAAATGGCAGCCATTAAAATGATGGCACTTGTCGGTTCCATACCGAACGTAATCGGAATGAGGACCGCAACCGCTGTAGCTGGTCCCAGACCTGGAAGCATTCCGACAATCGTACCAAGGAAACCTCCAATAACGACCCACATTATATTTATTGGTTCTAGAGCGGTCATCAAACCTTCCATAAAATTATTTATATCCAATTAGATCACCTCCTAAGGTAGACTGACTCCTAGTAAAACGCTGAATGCATACCAAGACAAGAAGGAAAAACCAACTGCCACCGCCAAATTGACAACCACTTTCTTTCTACCATTGACAGTAAACAATAGGGCTCCTAAAAATAAAACAGTAGAGAAAAGGAAACCAATAGGTTCAAAAATGAAAGCGTAAATGGCCCCATACAATACAGTTAACCCTATTAATTTCGGTGTCCGTCCTTCTAGCAAGAGTTTAATACTTTCATTATGTTCGTTTAATTTTCTCCATTCTTGAAACAAATAAACGACGCTAAATATCAACATTAGTATGCTTAACCCTATTGGAAAATAAAGTGGTCCATTAGGGTTCCCTAAGTTTGCCTTTGGTAGGTTGATAGATGCTATTAAAAAGGAGCAGCTTAATAGAATCAAAAAGATAGGCATTCCTAATTTTATTACCTTCATTGGCTCCTTCCTCCTTTTTCTAGTTTCAGCGGCTAGCCAATACCATCACCCCATAAAGGCAAAAACCACCTTTCTGGGATGCTTGTCTTATGCTGTGCCTGGGGCTGACCAAGCCGCTTCCGCTTTTCTTTTTACTCCACTAATCCTGAGTTATTTACTAACTCTTCGTATAAATCGGCCTGTTCTTTCATGAAAGCCTTTGTTTCTTTGCTATCTTTGTAAAATTCATCCCAATCATTATTTTCAAGCATTTTCTTCCATGCATCGGTTTTCACCATTTCTCCGATTTTTTCATCCCAGTAAGCAATTTCCTCTTCTGACATATCAGGAGGTCCCATGATTCCTCTCCAGTGTGGGAATACCATGTCCACGCCTTCTTCCGTCCAAGTAGGAACATCATCCAAACCTTTTAATCTCTTTTCAGATGAAACAGCAAGAATTTTTAGTTTACCTGCTAAATGTTGCTCCTTCACTTCTGATAGAGAAGTAGTTACTGCATCAACATGTCCACCAAGCAGAGCCGTTACAACATCGCCGCCGCCTTCATACACAAGAAAATCCATTTTAGTAGGGTCAATTCCCTTTTCACTTGCCGCTTGAACTAATGATAAATGGTCATCGTTTCCAAGCCCTGGGCCAACGCCGATTTTGACAGACTTCGGATCCTTCTTCATTTGATCCAGCAACGCAGAAGCTGAGTCATACTCCGAATCAATCGGAACTGCTAATGCTTGCCATTCCGTCGCAAGCGTTGCGATTGGAGTGAAATCATCATGAGTCAAATCGCTTTGACCAAGCAAATTATTTGTTAATACGAGACTCGAGTTGATAGCAAGATAATGAGAATCCTTCGTCTCAAGATATTTCCATCCTACTTCACCACCGCCACCTGGCTTATTAATTACGTTAATGTTTTTATCTACAATATCGTTGTCCCTTAAAACCTTTTGCACAGAACGAGCCGTCAAATCCCATCCTCCACCAGGAGATGCGGGAGCAATAATTTCAATATTCTTTGATGGAAAGTCTTTCCCACCTGAAGCAGAATTCGAACAAGCAGTCATTAGTGCTATGACACCAACAAGGAACAGTATTCCTAACCTTTTCATAAAATCTACACCCCTTTTATTCTGTTTGTATTTACCTAATTCCATCCCCCTATTGAATTAGGGTGAAATACGTTAATTTTATCTTAGTGGCTAGCTTTATTTATGTAAACGTTTTCAAAATATTGTGTTTTAAAAAACTTATGGGTATTTTGTTCATTTTGTTCAGAATGTTTTTAATTATCAAATGAGTGGCACTTAGGGGTCAGGCACAGAATAGTATTTTCGTGCCTGACCCCTAAGTGCTACAGTGTTGGACTCTATAGAACTACCATTTCCTACCTAAATATCACTAATCACTCTCATTCCCCATCAATTAATCGATACCGCCTCTCCGGTCGCCCAACAATTCCATACACATGCTCTACTGTCGCAACCTTCGTTCCAACAAGATATTCGAGATATCTTCTGGCTGTTGTCCTTGATGCACCCATTTTTTCACCGGCTTTTTCCGAGGTGATCCCTTCCTTTTCATCTCGTAAAATACTCGTCACTTTGTTAAGGGTTAAATAGTCAATTCCAGGCGGAAGGTTGTTTCTCTTTTCGGCTTCTTTTGTCTTTTGTCCGCTAAAAAGACTATCCAATACTTGCTGGTCAACCTCTGATAACGACTCCAGCGTCATTTTCTTTCGCACGTAGTTGTTCATTGTTTCTTGAAATTTTTCCAGCGTAACTGGCTTGATTAAGTAGTGTTCAATGCCGTATCTTAATGCTTTTTCTAAGAAGGCTTTTTCCTTAGCAGCAGTAATCATGATGATGTCCACGTTAGGATGCTCTGCCCTAATATTGTGCAGTAGCTCTGTTCCAAGTTTGTCAGGCATGTATACGTCTAGTAAAAGTAGATCCACTTTTTGTGAATTCAGTATCTCTATTGTTTCTGTTGCGTTAACTGCTTTGCCGACTAACTTCATTTTCTTGTTTTTTGCTAAAAATTCCTCGTGTATTTGAGCTACTCTAAAATCATCTTCTGCAATTACAACGTTTAGCATTTTACTATTCTCCCTTCTATTCCTTTTTCGGTAAAAATACAGTGAAAACAGTTCCGCTATCCTCACTTGAACTCCATTCGATAGAACCTCCAAGAAGATCTACTTCTTCTTTTACATTCGCAAGACCATAGCCCCGATTCTCGCCTTTTGAGGAGACCCCTTTCTGAAAAATCACATTTGCATTTTCATTTGAAATACCACTTCCACTATCCGCTATTTCAAAAATGATATCGTTTCCAATATCCGTTACGAAAAAAGAAACGGATTTCTCATCATTATCCGCTACCGCTTCGAATGCGTTATCAATTAGGTTTCCTAACACAACAATAAGCGGGGAAAAGCCAATATGTGCTGGAAGTGGAGCCAAAGAACTCTCTCCATCTATTTCAAAATTAATTTTCTTTTCTGAGGCTTTTGCTAGTTTCCCTAGTAAAATAGCTTGGACCTTTTCATCTAGTAGACTATGGAAGAAAATATTCATATGGTGTTCTTGTATCTCTGACTCTTCTTTAATTAAATCGATTGCTTCCTTTTGTTTACCGAGCTGAATGAGACCGAGAAGAACATAAAGTTTATTTTTAAATTCATGCGTTTGAGCACGCAGGTCTTGAGAATATTGTTTTACTTCGGAAAGGGCATCGACCATTTTTTTTACCTCTGTCCTATCACGGAAACTGGATACTGTTCCTACTTTTTTATCATTCTCCATAATAGGCTGAGAGTTTACTATCATCGTTTTTTCTTTGTATTGAAGCTCTACATTATTTCCTTTAATTCGCGAATAAAGAACATCTAGCATAGCGGGTGACGAGATGACTTCTTTCACCGTTTTTCCCTCAACATTTTCTTTTACATCGAGCAATTCCCGTGCCGATTGATTTATCATTGTAATCGTTCCCTGCTCGTCAATTGCGACAATTCCTTCTTTTACCGACTGGAGAATCGCATTTCTCTCTCTAAATAGAGCACCAATTTGGTAAGGTTCTAATCCAAATGTGTCCTTCCTTATACTTCGAGCAAGAAAAACACTTCCTAAAATACCGAGGAAAAGAACAATACAAGAAAGAATAAGCATCGTTTGAATTTCGGAGGCAATATTCTTACGTATTTCTGCCATATTAAATTCTATTGTTACCGTACCCTCTACCTTTTCGTAATTATCGTATCGAACCATAACAGGAACAATTCCCTTTAAAACCTCGTTGTCGCCTTCTCCTTCATGAATAATGTCATTACTGCCATACAACAGTACCCGGGAACGCTCTTTCCTATCACCATCTATGCCCCCTTGACCAACATAGCTGTATATCTGCCCTTCTCTATTCTCGAGAAGAATCGCAGAAGCATCCACCTGCCCTCGTATTTGCTCCGCGACCGCACTTAAACTGTCTTCTGGTTCCTGTTTTCGAAAGGAATCCTGAATCACAGGCATATACGAAAGCGTCTTCGCTGTCTGCAACGCAAGCTCCTCCGCTTGCTCTACATCCTCTCTCGACTCCATATAAGCAAACATCCACGTTAATAAACCAATCACCATAAGTAAAAGCGAAATAACAAGCCCCAATATTTTTACTTGAAGAGGAACCATTAGCAATCGTTTCATATAAATCTCCCATTTTTACTGAATATTCTATTATATAAATATATCATTTTGTCCGTAAAAGGAGTATGGGTCTTTCGTAGATTCGAAAACAATACAGCACCGTCTTAAAACTATTTCAAACTAAGCAAAGCCTATCCTATTATCACATTAATGCGTTAAATCAACGAGGGACGGACCTCTTGATCGCCCAAAAACATAATAAGTGGGAACAGTGATTCATTTTTTAATCAAATCTCCCTTTTTGATTAAGAAAATAATCAAACTTCCTAATAAATTTTCCTATCAAAGGCGGCACGCATAGTTTTCTGAAAGCTGGCATAAAATTTGCTAGTAATCTAGTAAATAAATTGGGGGAATTTCACATGACAGTTTCTACTTTTAAAATAGCCAATAAATTAATAACAGGGAAAGGGGCAACGGAAGTGTTGCCCGTTGAGATTAAACGACTGCAGATCACTAATCCTTTGCTTGTTACAGATGATATTCTTCAAAAAATTGGGGTAGTCGATCAAATAGCAGACTTATTGGAGGGGGTTCCTTTTGGTGTTTTTAAAGGAGTAAAGCCTGATCCGGCACTTTCAATCGTTGAAGAATGCACAAACGTATTTAATGAAGGAAAACATGATGGATTGATCGCGATTGGTGGTGGAAGTGCAATCGATATCGCTAAAAGTGTTTCCGCTTACGCATCGTTTGATGGGGAGTTAAACGAGCTGATTGGAACGGAGCTTGTTCCGCAAAAAGGGGCACCAATTATCGCTCTTCCTACAACAGCTGGTACCGGTTCGGAAGTGACGAATATTTCTATTTTATCTGATACAGAAGCACAACTAAAAAAAGGAATTGTAAGCGACTATATATTACCAGACGTTGCGATTGTTGCTCCTGAAATGACACTAACAATGCCACCTTCTGTCACAGCAGCAAGCGGTATCGATGCCCTTGTACATGCCATTGAAGCATATATTTCTGTACATGCGTCTCCCATTACAGATGCCTTAGCAATCCACGCAATTAAAATGATTGCTGATAATTTACCAAAAGCTTATGCTAATCCTTTAAATATTGAAGCTCGTGAAAATATGGCAACTGCTAGTTTAATGGCAGGAATGGCGTTTGGAAATGCTGGAGTTGGAGCTGTACATGCATTAGCTTACCCCCTTGGCGGTCGCTATCATATTCCACATGGTGTCAGTAATGCCTTATTGCTTCCTTATGTAATGGAGTGGAATAAAATTGCGTGCATGGAACGATTCCGTGATATCGCTGTTGCCCTTGGGGAGAATGTTCGCTCCTTGTCTGTTTCAGAAGCAGCTGACAAAGCGGTTTTTGCGATGAAACGACTAGGTGAAATGGTCAATATTCCTTCTGGCTTACGTTCGTTTAATATTCCAGAAACTGCAATTGCTGATATGGCAGAGGACGCTAGTAAAATCGAGCGATTGTTAAAAAATAATCCACGTCAATTGAAAAAGGCCGAAATAGAACAAATTTATCAATCCGCTTATTAAGTTTCTTTCATTGAAAAATGATACAATTTTTACAAAAGGCTTGGGTAAAGGATAAAAATGGTCGCTTTTTGTTTTGTTCCTGGTACAAATACAAGCTTTTGTGCCAGGAACAAGCACACACTTCTGTACCTGGTACAAACACAGGCTTCTGTGCCTGGTACAAACACAGGCTTCTGTGCCTGGAACAAATACACACTTCTGTTCCTGGCACAAACACAGGCTTCTGTGCCTGGCACAAATACAAGCTTCTGTGCCAGGAACAAGCACACACTTCTGTGCCTGGCACAAATAGTACCCGCTACAATGAAACAAGGAGGAGAAACATGGAAAACTATCAAATGATGATTAACGGAGAAGAAATTGGAAGTGAACTCTCTACAATTGAAGTAGTAAATCCGGCAACAAATGAAGGAATTGCAACTGTCCCGAACGGCGGTAAAAAGGAAGCGGAGTCAGCCGTCCATGCCGCACATGAAGCGTTCCGTGAATGGTCTCAATACTCTGCTTACGAAAGAAGCGAGCTCCTTACTAAATGGCATAGTCTAATAAATGAAAATAAAGAAAACTTAGCCCGCACGATGACACGCGAGCAAGGAAAACCTTTTAAGGAAGCACTCGGAGAAGTCAATTATGCAAATGGGTTTATCTCCTGGTACGCAGAAGAAGGCAAACGAGTCTACGGGGAAACAATCCCTGCAACGCAACGTAATAAAAGATTGTTTGTGCAAAAACAACCAGTTGGTGTTGTTGCCGTAATTACACCATGGAACTTCCCTGCAGCAATGATTACCCGTAAAGTGGCTCCAGCACTTGCAACAGGTTGTACGGTAGTGATTAAACCTGCCGAGCAGACACCATTAACCGCAATAAAACTCGCTCAACTCGCCGAAAAGGCAGGTATTCCAAAGGGTGTCGTCAACGTTGTCACTGGAGATGCAAAAGAAATCGGGGAAACATGGTTGGAGGACACGCGTGTTCGAAAACTAACATTTACAGGCTCTACAGAAGTAGGAAGGCTCCTTATGCGCGGTTCCGCAGAAACAGTGAAAAAGGTGTCACTAGAGCTTGGCGGTCATGCACCTGTTATTGTGATGGATGATTGTAATATCGATAAAGCAGTTGACGGTGTCATGGCTGCAAAATTCCGAAACGCTGGTCAAACATGCGTTTGTTCCAATCGTATCTATGTCCATGAATCCATTGAGAAAGAATTCACGGAAAAATTCGCAGCAAAAGTGAAGGAGTTAAAGGTTGGAAACGGTCTAGAAGAAGGGGTCGAAATTGGACCGTTAATTGATGAAGCTGCTGTAACTAAGGTAAAAAAACATGTAGAAGATGCGGTGAGTGCTGGTGCAAAAGTTGTATCCGGGGGTAACGCTCGTGAGGGGCTATTCTTCGAGCCTACTGTATTAACAAATGTCAACGACGATATGCTTTGTATGCAAGAAGAAACATTCGGACCAGTAGCACCAATTACTACTTTTACATCCGAGGACGAAGCCGTCACTCGTGCCAACAACTCCATCTATGGCTTAGCGGCATACGTGTTCACCGAAAATATCACGAAAGGAATCCGCGTTAGCGAACAATTAGAATACGGCATTGTTGGGTTGAACGACGGAATGCCATCTACTCCACAAGCACCATTTGGCGGATTTAAGCAAAGTGGCTTAGGGCGTGAAGGTGGTCATCATGGTATTGAAGAGTATTTGGAAGTTAAATATATTTCGGTTGGGTTGTGATTATGGAGCGTGATGAGTGCTTTTTAAGAGTTGGTAGCGGTTCTAACTAAATATACTTTTTAAAAACGCTAGGGTTATTTTTTAATCTTAGCGTTTTATTCATTTTACATTTGCTATTTTGATATTTAACTAATACTTCATCATTAACTGTATTTGCTTCTACTAATCGGATGGAAAAACAAGACGAATGAATGGTGAAAACCCCACTACTTCATTTTATCGGACAACTTTTTTCACTTTCTAGACACTTTAACAGGTTTACTGGACACTTTTTTATTTTAGTGGACAATTGCAAGGGATTACTGGACAAATTTAGTTGTTTACTAGACAAACAGACAAATAATCCCAAAAATGCTGGCCTACTTGCCTTTGTAGATAAACCTCTTTTCTCAGAGATTGTTGTTTTCACTTATAAATTCAGCCCAGTGATTTCCGCTACGGGCACTTGCTTTCCGCTGTGAGGAATGGGAGCCTGTGTGGTCTCCCACTTTCCTCTTCTCCGCAGGAATCAAGTCCCCTCCGCTCTAATCAACTCAGTGGGGTAAACTTAGTTTTCCGTTTTAAAAAAACAACCTCTACGAAAAACTCACACGGTGGCTGAAAACAAGCCACCATCTACTAAAAAAAGCTAGTTTAGTGACAAAAAGGTAATATAGAGTCAATTCATTTTTGTTATCCTAAATGATTTTACGATGCTTAAAAATATTTTTTATACAAACAACCTACTCTTAAAATATTCCTCTCCATTTTATAAGCGATTACTATAGTAATTAGTTATCAGAATTATTATACTTTTATTAAAGGAGTGAATACATTTGAACGCATTATTTAATAAGCTAGAAAGCCATTATGAAGAAATGATTTCTTTGAGACGCCACTTTCATGAAAACCCAGAGTTATCTTTCCAAGAGGTACACACACCGGAAAAGATCGCTGAATATTTAACTGATTTAGGGATTGACGTAAGAACTGGTGTCGGTGGTCGAGGTGTAGTTGGGACAATCCAAGGGGACTTGCCAGGGAAAACAGTTGCTTTGCGAGCGGATTTTGATGCACTTCCTATTCAAGATGGAAAAGATGTCCCGTATCGCTCTAAGGTACCTGGTGTCATGCATGCATGCGGACATGACGCTCACACCGCAACCCTTTTAGTCGTAGCAAAAGTCCTTCAGGAAAATAAACATCTTTTAAAAGGAAAAGTGGTGTTGATCCATCAATTTGCTGAAGAGTTGGCTCCGGGCGGTGCAAAGCCAATGATTGAAGATGGTTGTTTGGATGGAGTCGACGCTATCTTTGGTACTCACTTGTGGGCACCAATCCCAGTTGGAGAAATTGGTGTACGAACAGGTCCAGTAATGGCAGCAGCCGATCGATTCACAATAAAACTCCAAGGACAAGGTGGACACGGTGCTTCTCCTCATGAAACGGTCGATTCGATTGCTCTTGGAACAACTTATGTTCAGTGGCTACAACAGATTGTCAGTCGTCGTGTTAATCCACTTACGCCTGCTGTCGTAACGGTTGGGTCCTTCCACGCAGGTGATGCCTTCAATGTTATCGCTGATTCGGCGACCATCGTCGGGACAGTTAGGACCTTTGATACAGAAGTTCAGGATTTTATTATAAAAGAAATGAAAAATTATCTTCAGTCGCTTTGTTCTGGATATGGAGCAACATACGAATTTGACTACGCAAAAGGATACCCTGCGGTTGTCAACCATGCGAAGGAAACAGACATCGCTGCTGCTTGTGCAAAAGAAGTAGTTGGAGAAGATGCCGTTTATGAAATTGAACCGATGATGGGCGGTGAAGACTTCGCCTACTACTTACAAAAAGTACCTGGTACGTTTTTCTTCACTGGAGCAGGCAACCCAGAAAGAAATGCCATTTATCCGCATCACCATCCGAAATTTGATATCGATGAAAGAGCGATGCTAAACGCAGCAAAAACACTTCTCTCTGCAGCATTTGCGTACTTAGAAGCTGAGTCAGAAACGGTAATACGCTAAACAGAAATTCAACTATTACATCAAATCAAAGGAGAGCCCAACAGGAGGCTCTCTTTATTTTTTATCACATTAAAGCAGTGAGGGACGGACCTTTAACTTTAGGTTGATACGTCGCTAAGAGTGTGGAAAAATACTACCTGAAACACCAACAAGTCACAACTCACGGAGGACTTACGAATGAATGTGCAAATCAAGCGAATTTACCATTCTACTAATCGTGAACACAATGAAAAACGAATTCTTGTTGATCGAGTTTGGCCAAGAGGAATCTCTAAAGAAGACGCGAATCTTGATGAATGGTTACGAGATGTTGCTCCAAGTCCAGAGCTTAGAAAATGGTTCCATCATGATCCGGAAAAATTTGAGCTTTTTAAAGAAGAATATAAAAAAGAATTAGATAATGAGGAACAAAAGGCACACGCTCTTCAGAAGTTAAAGGATTATGCCAAGCAAGGGAATCTTGTTCTCTTGTACGGGGCAAAAGATGAGGAACATAATCATGCTAGGGTGATTAAAGAGCTGTTAACATAAGAATTCTGTTGAATACTAGCACTTGCCCCCTTTTACACTAACCTAACTATAGAATCTTCTTTCATTAACAATCTTCGACTATTTCCGTGGAAATTTATTACCTATTTCCAATTTGTAAACACGATTACATACTGTATTTGTCGTATTATGCTAGGTCTCCACAGGAAATATACTGTATAAAACAGCATCACTCCCCACAAAATAACAAAGGGAGTGATGGAATTGTTTAAAAAACTGATTTCAATGATAGCACCAGCAATAGCCAACAGTGCCTCTATAAAAGATGATGAAATAGTGTGTACAGAGTGTTGTGGCAATGGTTGGGAAGATGCTTTTATTCCTTGTGAATTTTGCAATGGGAACGGGAAAATAGATATTTATTAGCACTACACGTTTTCGTGGTAGTGCTTTTTTAATAATACGAAAACCATCGGAATACTCTCTCAGATTAGCCACACTAAACTTCTCTCTATTTACCTTTAAAGGAACATCATTTTATATAAAAAATGACAGATTTACCAATCCATGTTTAAATAAAGAAAAAAACAGAATTGGGGTCTATACAGTGAATGATTATATAAAGACAATGAGAAAAATGATTGGTCAGGAAACCCTTTTAACGGTCGGGTGTGGAGCTATAATAGAAGATTTCTCGGGAAGAATTCTTTTACAAAAAAGAACTGATTTTGACATATGGGGAATACCTGGTGGAATTATGGAATTAGGAGAAACGTTTGAAGAAGCTGTGAAAAGAGAAGTTTTGGAAGAAACCAACCTATCAATAACTAATATAAAGCTGTTCGGAATATATTCTGGAGAAAATGGTTTTGCTCAATATGCTAATGGGGACAAAGTTTATAGCATCCAGATTATTTTCCATGTTAAAGACTTTAAAGGCACTTTACGTTCAAATGAAGAAAGTAAAAAATTATGCTTCCTTTCTAAAAGTGAGATCCCTGAAAATTTAAATCAACATCAAGCACCCTTTATATTAGATTGGCTAGCAGGAGTGCAATCTCCAATTGTAAAATAGTAATCTCACCTTGCTTCTCTCCCTTTCCGCTTCCTCTATGAAGAAAGTTACTTTTTTATTTATGAACTATTTTGATAAGTTTTAAAGAATCCCCCTCATATTTTGACCCTTTTCTATCCTCTCTTTTCGTTAAGAAAAATTACTCCTTTTCATTCGATAAACCTAATTCAACACAATCTAAGAATTGTATATAAACCAAATTTTCCCACAAGCAAAACTCTTGAAAGTCAAAAAAGGTCAGACTATAATATGGTCATAAGGTCAAATATAGTCAAAGTCAATTTGACCAGTAAACCACTTAACTTATTAGGAGGTTTGTTATCGATGCAATGTCAAGTATGTCAACAAAATCAAGCAAGTATTGAAGTATACACACAAGTTAATCATAAAAAATCCACATTACGTATGTGTTCGTCTTGTTTTCAAAAACAACAAGCAAAAATGCCTTCCGGGTTAAATGGCTTTCCATTTGATGAGCTATTCAAGGGAATGAGCATGCCTGGTAATCACGGATATTCTTTTGCTGCCAATCATCAGCAAGCTGGCCCTCAAGCGCAAGAGGCGAATGGCGGCGGTAACGGAATCCTAGATCAGTTTGGGCGTAACGTTACAAACGCTGCAAAGGCAGGATTAATTGACCCTGTTATTGGCAGAGATAAAGAGGTCGATCGTGTTATTGAAATTTTAAATAGACGCAACAAAAACAATCCCGTTCTAATTGGGGAGCCTGGTGTTGGTAAAACAGCGATTGCAGAAGGTTTGGCACGTAAAATTGTTGCCGGAGACGTTCCATCTAAATTGCTAAACAAAGAAGTTTATGTAATGGATGTTGCTTCACTTACTGCTGGTACTGGTGTCAGAGGTTCATTCGAGGAACGATTGAAAGCAATCATCAGCGAACTGCAAAACCGTAAAAATGTGATGTTGTTTATTGATGAAATTCACCAACTTGTCGGTGCTGGATCAGCAGAAGGTTCCATGGATGCAGGGAATATTTTAAAACCTGCACTGGCACGCGGAGAATTACAAGTAATTGGTGCAACAACATTAAAAGAGTATCGTCAAATCGAAAAAGATGCTGCATTAGAAAGACGCTTCCAGCCTGTAATGGTCAACGAGCCAACAGCTGATCAGGCGTTAGAAATTTTACAAGGCCTAAAAGCGAAGTACGAAGAGTATCATGGCATTCAGTTCACAGACGAAGCATTAGAAGCCTGTGTAACATTGTCTCACCGTTATATTCAAGACCGCTTCTTGCCTGATAAAGCAATCGACCTTTTAGATGAAGCAGGTTCAAAAATGAATCTTTTATCAGAAGGAAAAGAAGCTTCTACTATTCAGAAAAAACTAACGGAAATCCAAGAGGCAAAGGCAGCTGCAACGACAGAGGAAAACTATGAGTTAGCAGCAAAACTTCGTGATCAAGAAGTAGAACTTGAAAAACAACTACAAGAAGGTTCAGCAGATACAAAAGCAATCGTCGACAAAGACCTTATTCAACGAATCATCGAAACAAAAACAGGTATTCCTGTTGGAAAGTTACAAACGGATGATCGTAAACGAATGAAAGACCTAGAAGCTAACCTGTCCGAAAAAGTAATTGGTCAAGAAGAAGCCGTGAAAAAGGTGGCAAAGGCCATTCGTCGTAGCCGTGCAGGATTAAAAGCAAAGCAACGTCCAATTGGTACCTTCCTATTTGTCGGACCAACTGGTGTCGGTAAAACAGAATTAACAAAAACACTAGCAGAAGAATTATTTGGTTCGAAAGATGCCATGCTTCGATTAGATATGAGTGAATACATGGAGAAACATTCCGTGTCTAAACTTATCGGCTCTCCTCCTGGATATGTGGGGCATGAAGAATCTGGACAATTAACGGAAAAAGTAAGACGCAATCCTTATTGCATCCTATTATTGGATGAAATTGAAAAAGCACATCCTGATGTTCAGCATATGTTCTTACAGATCCTAGAAGATGGTCGCTTAACAGACAGTCAAGGTAGAACGGTAAGCTTTAAAGAAACAATTATTATTATGACAAGTAACGCTGGAGTGACAGATAAAAAACCAGCTGTAGTAGGATTCGATACAGGTGGAACGGATGCAATCAAAGAAACAAATATCCTCCAATCACTTGGTGCTTACTTTAAACCAGAGTTCTTGAACCGTTTTGATAGCATCATTGAATTTGAATCACTAGAAAAAGAAGAAATGCTACAAATCCTAGACATTATGTTGAACGACTTACAAAAACAATTAGATGAACAAAACATCACTGTAAAAGTCGAACAAGCTGCAAAAGAAAAACTAGTCGAACTAGGTTATCATCCAGCATTCGGCGCCCGTCCATTACGCCGCGTTATTCAAGAGCAAGTGGAAGATAAGATTGCGGATGTATTGTTGGAAAAGGATGAAGTTACAGAAGTAGTGATTGATGTAGTAGAGGAAGAGATTGTAGTGAGATAGATAATATTAAAATGGTCCCTGTTTTGTGCAGGGGCCATTTTTTGTATACTAGTGGGTTGTTCCTGTTCTCCCCGTTTCTGAATTGATTCTTCTATGCGGGATTGTTTTTTGAGACTCTGAATCGTTTATGACTCGTCTCCGCTCATTTATCCTTTTCCTGGATCGTTTCCTCACTAGATGCCTACAACTTTCCACTTTCATCCAACACCGTACTGAGTACTAGACACCAAAAAGAATACTACAGACAAAGTAAATTCGCTTTCCTTTGTTTGTAGTACTCCTTTTCTTTAGCGTCCTATAATTACTAATTCTTCAAATCCTACTGGGCCTCCCTTTGTGGCGCTATTTCGCTAATATCCTCTTTTACAGTTTTTTGCTCACGATGCAGGGATTTAAATAGGGATATACTGATTAAAATCATGATAATGGTAAATGGAAGGGCGGCAATTAACGCAACGGATTGCAAGCCTTCTAATCCACTGCTGACAATTAGTACACCTGTAATGGCTGCAATTAACACTCCCCAAATAGCTTTTACAGCAATCGATGGATTTTCATTTCCATTTGATGACATAATTCCAAGAACATATACCGTAGAATCTACTGATGTGATAAGGAAAATCGCAATAAGCACAAGCATTAGCACAGATAGTATGCCATAAAGTGGAAACTCTTGTAAAAAAACAAATATTGCTGTTGCTACATCCTGTGAAACTGCATTAGAAAGGGCTGTATTCTGGAATAAGTCCATGTGTATTCCGGTTCCACCGAAAATGGCCATCCACATAAATGCAATAACTGGAGGGATAATTAGCACTCCAATGACAAATTCGCGAATCGTTCTTCCTCTTGATATTCGAGCAACAAACGAACCAACAAATGGCGACCATGTGATAACCCATGCCCAATAAAAAACCGTCCAATCATGTACCCACTTATCACCTGTGTAAGGTGTTAAGAAAAAGCTCATTTCGATAAATTTTTGAAAATAATCACCGACCGCTAGTACAAAGCTCTCTAAAATAAAAACAGTCGGACCTTTAAATAAGAAAAATAGCATAAATCCAATGACTAATACCATATTCGTGTTACTTAAAATTTTAATTCCTTTATTTAATCCAGTTAGCGCTGATGTCATATAAAGCACAAACATTACACCTATGATTAAAAGCGGCATCCATGTACTGTTTGGAAGGGAAAATACATAATTTAGTCCTGCATCAATTTGTAAAACTCCCATGCCCATCGATGTGGCAACCCCTGTAACGGTTGCAATGATAGCAAGAATGTTAATCGTCTTTTTTATACTTCTCTTTTTAATGTTTACACCATCAAGCGTCTCACTCACGAGCAATTTCGTTTTTTTGCGGAATTGAAAATAAGCAAGGGCTAGTCCAACGATGGTAAACACAGACCATTGATGGAAACCCCAATTAAAAAAGGAATAACGCATCGCGACACGCGCCGCTTCAGCAGATTGAGGTTCAACTCCCGCTAAAGGAGGGGTAGCAAAATGAGTTAACGGCTCGGCAACACCCCAGAAGACAATTCCGGCACCGAATCCTGCGGCAAATAACATGCTAATCCAAGCAAAAAAGGAAAATTCAGGTTTCTCCTGTTCTTGTCCAAGTTTGATTTTCCCATATTTACTAAAAGCCAGAAATAAACAAAATGCAACAAAACCAGCAACGGAGGCTAAATAAAACCAACCAAATGAATCATTGATCAACCCTGAAACAGCGGAAGCATTTTTGGCAAGACTCTCAGGAGACATCGCTCCCCAAATCGCAACAAGGACAACGACAATAGCTGATACCTTAAAAACTGGATTGTTATAAGAAGTATGTTCTTTGTTTTCCCTCACATCAACCACCCTTTATCTGTTTTTTCTAAAGGCTGTTTTCGTAAAGTTTATTGTTTGTGAGCAATGGACTGTTCCTTTCCGCTGCAGGCACTAGACTCCTCGGGGAGGAAGTCGAGCCTTCTAGAAAAGCGGAAGCGGCTTGTTCAGCTCGTGAAGAAAATAGGAAAATTCCGTAAAGGCATCCTTTGCCCTTGGGAAATTTCACCCTTTTCACAGCGAGTTAGCCGTTGGAGCTGGACATTCGTCTGCGGGGTCTCGACTTTCCCTCTATATCTCGCAGTATTCAAGTGCTTTCCGCTCCAATCCACTCTATATTTTCAACTGTTGCTAACAGCAATAATCTTTTAGAAAACAGCCTTCTAAAAAGAAGCCTTTTTTGAATACGAAAATTAAATATCGGATGCGCTACTTATATTTTGAATATTCAGTTATTTAAAAAGAACAAAAGGGAATCATGCAACCGTGGCACCTTCCCTCTCTATTCTATATATGACATCGTGATTAATCGTTAGTTAATTTAAAACAAACAACTTTCGGCTCTGTCATCTCCTGTATTGAAAACGAAATTCCTTCGCGTCCTAACCCCGACTTTTTCACACCTCCAAATGGCATCGCATCGATTCGATAGTCACTGCTGTCATTAATCATAATTCCGCCGACATCCATTTTCGCAATGGCCTTATATGCTTTTTCGATATTTTTAGTGAAAATTCCTGCCTGTAAGCCATAATTTACGTCATTCGACTTTTGAATGGCTGCGTCTAGATCCGCAACGGGATAAAGAAGAACAACTGGACCAAAGACCTCCTCTTTTGCAATCGTGCAGTCTTCCGGTACATTTGCTAAAACAGTCGGCGAGTAAAAAGCATCTTTTCGTTCTCCACCTGTTAAGATATAAGCACCTTTATCCGCTGCCTCATTAACTAAATGCTCAACACGAATCGCTTCTTTCTCATTAATAAGCGGTCCCATATCCGTTAGCTCTGATTGTTTATCACCAACACGATATTGATTGGTACGTTCCACAAACGACTTTTCGAATTCATCCATAATACTTTCTTGGATATAAATACGTTGAACACCTAAACAATTTTGTCCCGCGGCCCAAAAGGCACCCGATACAGTTGACTCGACTGCTTCTTCTACATCAGCATCTTCTAGTACGATAACAGGAGAATTCGACCCAAGCTCCATGCTAATTTTTTTCAAACCAGCTTTACGTGAAATTTCCTCGCCGGCATCGAGTCCTCCTGTAAACGTAATCATTCGAACAGCAGGATGTGTAACTAAAGTATCACCAATCTCACTGCCGTAACCCGTTATGACAGATAACACTTTGGGAGGTAAACCCGCTTCGGCAAATGCTTCCGCTAGCAATAAAGCACTTAATGGTGTAACCGTTGCAGGCTTTACAATAATTGCGTTTCCAGAAGCGATTGCGGGTCCTACTTTGTGGGCGACAAGGTTCAACGGATCATTAAACGGTGTAATTGCACCGATAATTCCAATTGGAAAACGATAATAATATCCGACACGATTCTCGCTTCCTGGCATTTGATCAAAAGGAATTGTCTCACCGTGAATCCGTCTTGCTTCTTCTGCACTGATGCGAAGTGTTTGAATGCATCTCTCTACTTCTTTTGTTGCCTCACGAATCGTTTTACTTCCTTCTCTCGCAATGGTTCTTGCGTACTTTTCTGCATTCTTTTCAATATAATCGGCCGCTGCATTCACAATTTTCATCCGTTCATGCACCGGCATAGAAGCTGCAGTTTTTGCTCCCTCTTTTGCTTCTTCAATACATTTCTTCATATCTTCTGCTGATGCAGCAGGTACTGTATCAATGACACTGTTATCCTGAGGATCACGAACCTCAATTACTCGATCACATTTCACCCATTTACCCGCAAGAAACATCCTTTGACCCGTAAGTTGAGTTGCCATCATACTACCGCCTTTCCATCACTAGATTTTTACTACTTTTCTTTCACGATCAATCGTAATTAAGTCGATTAAAAGAGAGAAGCCCGTTTCCACTTTTCCGGCACCTGCACCGCTTAATGTTACAGTACCTAAAAGATCACATTCATAAGTAATCGCATTGATAGCACCACTGATGGAGGCAAGTGGATCTGTAATAGCAACCTTTTCAGGCGCAATGGAAGCAATGATTTCCTCGCCTTCTTTACGTGCTTTTGCTAGTAGCTTCCAACGCTTGCCTTCTGCTTTTGCTTCTTCAATGTCTTTTAGTGTAATATCGGCTATCCCTTTGCACGACACTTCTTCTACCGTTAGTGGCGCGTTCATCACATAGTTTGCTAAAATAACAATTTTATATCTTGCATCATAGCCTTCTACATCACTAGTAGGATCCGCTTCTGCATACCCGTACTCCTGCGCCTCTTTTAATGCTTCTTCGTAAGATACACCTTCGTTTTCCATTTTCGTTAAAATATAATTTGTTGTACCATTCAATATCCCACGTATTTCAGTAATTTCATTTCCTGCTAATGTAGCAATCGGCATCCGTAATGCAGGTGTCCCACTCATAACCGTTCCTTCAAATCCCCAATGAACCCCATATTGATTAGCAATGGCAGAAAGCTCTTTATACGCAAGTGCAACAGGTCCTTTGTTTGTCATAACAACATTTTTCCCACTCTCAAATGCCGCCTTACAATGATTAATAGCCGGCTGCCCTGTTTTCACATCTGTATAAGAAACTTCAATGACAGTATCCGCGTTTGTTTCACGAATCGTTTTTAAACTGTCCCAGCCCGTCACAAGCGTGTTCGTTTCTGGATAGTTTTCAAGATTCCCCGTTTCATTTAACACTCGTAAAGCAGTATTGATATCCAAACCATTTGGGTCATAAATCGAACCTTTCATTAAATCCGAAATTGCCACAATCGCTGCTTCAAAACCTTCTCCTTTTTTTAACGCTTCTTTTTTATCACGTAAAATTTCGGCTAATCCTTGCCCCACTACACCAAACCCAATAAAAGCTAGCTTATGCACCACGTGGATTCACCTCCATATTTTTTGGATGGATTGGTAAGTTTACCTCACCTTTTAAAAACTTTATCGCGGTCTGTGCAAGAATCGCGGTCCCTATCGGTAAGCACGTTTCGTCAATATCAAAAATCGGTGTGTGCAAATCTCTGTGCACTCCGTCTGATGGTGCACATCCTAGAAAAAACATCGAACCCGGAAGCTTTTGTGTGACATAACCAAAATCTTCTCCTCCTAGTCCGAATGGACGTTTCGTAATATGAATTCCAGGGTAGATTTCAAGTATCGTTTTCATAATCCACTCGTTCACAAGGGAACTGTTATTTAAGGCTGGTTCACCACTTTGGATATTTAATGAATATTGACCACCAAGTGGCTCCACTATCGAAAATGCTTTCCTTAATTGAGATACTAAAAGATCACGAGTTTCCGGTGAATAACTGCGAAGTGTCCCTTCAATCATTACCTCTGTCGGGATGATATTACTTGCAGTGCCTGCATGAATTTGCCCTATGCTTACAACTGCTGCATCTAAGGCAGACACTTGTCGAGCAACAATCCCGTGCAGTGCTTGCATAACAGGTCCAAGCATCCAAATTGGATCTGTTCCAAGTTCTGGATAGGCTCCGTGGCCACCCGTTCCATAAATCCGTCCCTTAAAAACATCGACATTCGCCATACTGAATCCATCATTCATTTGAACCTCACCGACCGGAAGCCATGGACACATATGAAGAGCGACGGCTGCATCTACCTTGTCATAAACACCCGCTTGCACCATATAAGGGGCTCCGGAGAATCCGAATTCATCTGTACTTTCTTCTGCAGGTTGAAAAACAAATTTAACTGTTCCTATCACTTCACCTTTTTTAAAAAAATCAGCAAGTACGGAAGCAACGCCCAGTAAAATAGCCGTATGAGCATCATGCCCACAAGCATGCATGATACCATCGTTTTTTGAACGATAACTAGTTGGATTTTCTTCCGTTATAGGTAAGGCGTCGATATCAGCCCTAATCGCAATTGTCGGACCTACACCAGAGGTTAATGTTCCAACAACACTGGTTTCCACCCCAATACCTCTCTCTACTTTCATTCCTTCGATTCCTTCTAACGTTTCCACAATAAATTGGGAGGTCCCGAACTCCTGAAAGCTGAGTTCGGGATATTGATGAAACGTGCGTCGCCATTCAATCAATTTGTCAAACAAACTAGTTATTTGCTCGACTATCGGATGATCATTTGACATTTGTCATCACCTCAAAAGAAAACTAGGTATCTATTTAACTTCTAATGCACTTTCTACGTGTTGAAATGCTTGTTCAAAGTCCGCAATTAAATCTTCAATATCTTCAATTCCGCAAGATACGCGAATAAGCCCTTCAGGAATTCCCATTGCCGCCCGTTCTTCTGGAGTACATTCCACATGACTTGTCGTGCGAGCAGGCCCTACTGTCGTTTCCACAGCACCGAGATTTGCAGCACGGTTGGCAAATTGTAATTTTGGAAGAAGATCTCTTACTGTATCCACTCCACCTTTTACGGCAAAACTAAGCATCCCACCAAAATCTTTCATTTGTTTTTTCGCAATCTCGTGATTTGGATGTGTTTCAAGGCCTGGGTAGTAAACACCTTCGACTAGTTCTTTTGTTTGTAAATACTTTGCAATATCCATTGCATTGGCACATTGCTGACGGACACGAAGGTGGAGTGTTTTCATTCCACGTAACGTGAGATAAGCTGCCATTGGATCCATTGTCGCTCCGTTAATTTCACGATAGTGGTAAATTTTCTCTACAAGTTCTTCAGAGCCACATACAACACCACCCAGTGCATCTGCATGCCCACCAAGGAATTTCGTTGCACTATGAATCACTAAGTCTACTCCTAGTGAAAGTGGATTTTGATTAATTGGTGTTCCGAACGTATTGTCTACAATGACAAGTGCTCCTGCATCATGGCCAGCTTTTGCCATACGCTCAATATCGGTAATTTTAACAGTTGGATTTGTCGGTGTTTCCAAATATAAAATTTTACATCCTTTTGCTACTTCTGCTTCAATTGCCTCATGGTTTCCTGTTTCGCAAAGAGCGACATCAATTTGCTGGCGAGGAAGGAACTCTGTGAAAATTTTATTTGTACCACCGTACGTATCTTTAATAGATACAATTCGGTCACCAGGGAATAAAAAGGTTGCTAATGTATTGCTGATTGCCGCCATCCCTGTTGAAAAACTTGTTGCTGCTTCTGCTCCTTCTAAAATTTTTATTTTATCTTCAAACGCTTGAACTGTTGGATTTGTGTTCCGTCCATAAATATGTCCTTTTTTCTTTCCAGTCGCGACGTCATACCATTCATCCATATCATCATATCCATAAGCAACACTAAGAACGACCGGCACTTGTGTTGCACCGTGCACTAAATAGTCTTTTTCCCCTGCCCATACTGATTTCGTACCTAGTTTCGTGTTTTTATTTGTCATATAACCACTCCTCAATTAGTTTTTTAATGATACTGTTTTATTTTCAACCGTCAACCCTACATTTCGTTCAACCATTTCTTTATAAGCAAATAATGCAATGGCTGTATCTTGAACCCCTGTTCCCGTTAAGTCACAAACCGTAATGTGTTCCTCATTCTCACGACCACTCAACTTCTTCGATGTTAACTGACCAAGTTCCACAATCGACGAATCATTTGTTAGAACACCACTATCAAGTGCGTGATGTAACTCTCCCAATCTGGCACACTGCGAGATCGTATCACACACAAGTTTATCCGCTCGAACTAGCACTTCCGCCTCTAACTCTTGCTTATGTTCTGCATCTGATCCCATCGCGGTGATATGAAGTCCCGGATGAAGCCAATCCGCTTTGATAGTTGGCTCTTTTGCTGGCGTTGTCGTGATGACCAAATCACTATTCCGCACAACCTGTTCCGCACTATCTACCACTTCGACCTCTATGCCAAGTTCCACCGCCATGTCTTCTGCGTATTTTTTTGCACGGTCCATCCCACGAGAATACACAAGTATTTTCTTAAAGTTACGTACTAGTTTTAAGGCTCTTACTTGGAACCTCGCTTGACTTCCCGCTCCAATTACTCCAACTGTTTTCGTGTCCTCTCGTGAAAGATATTTAGCAGCAATTGCTCCCGCTGCAGCTGTTCGAACCTCTGTCAAATACCCATTATCTAAAAGAAGCGCCTGTGGAATACCCGTTTGGGTACTAATTAACATCATGAGCCCATTTCCACTCGGAAGGCCAAGCTTAAAGTTATTAAAAAATCCGGAAGAAACTTTTATTGCAAACATATCTTTGCCTTTTACATATGCTGTTTTTACGTCTACTTCTCCATTCTGATCATGAATATCAACACGCATAATCGGCGGCATTTCCACTTCATTGTTTGCTAGTTTCGTAAACCCTTCTTCCACAACGGAAATTGCTTCTAAATTTAAATGCACGTACTCTTTTAGCTCTTGCTCTGTAACTATACGCACGGTTCTGTCTCCCCCCCTTCAATAGTGTTATTTGTAGGAATCCCATCTTGAATGAACAATTGTCTTGGAAGATTAGCAAACGTTTCACAGCCCGTTTCTGTTACCCGGAATGATTCACTCGCTTCAAATCCGTAACAATCCAACCAAATAGCTGGAATTAAATGAAATGTCATATTGGGCTGAAGAATTGTTTTATCTCCTTTACGAATACTCGCTGTATGCTCTCCCCAATCAGGAGGATAGTTTAAGCCCACAGCATAACCAAGTCGTTGCTCTTTTACGATCCCGCTTTTCTCGATTGTTTTCCTCCATGTTTCTTCAATTTCTTCACACATAATGCCTGGCTTAATCATGTCAAGACAAGCATTTAATCCTTCAACAACGACGTCTGAAAGCGCTTTTATTTTATGGGAGGGCTTACCAATATTAACCGTTCTTGCAAGTGGTGCATGATAACGTTTATAACAACCAGCCATTTCTAGGATTACAGTATCTCCATGTTTGTAACGCTCATCCGTCCAAGTTAAATGTGGAGTGGAGGTTTTCTCCCCAGATGGAAGCAATGGCATAATTGCTGGGTAATCGCCCCCGAATTCCTTTGTTCCCGTAATTTGTGTATGAAAAATTTTCGCTGCAACGTCACATTCCCGAACACCTTCATGAATCATTCCAATTCCATCCATCATTGCTTTTTCAACGATAGCAGCAGCCCGCTTCATGTACTCAATCTCTTTATTAGATTTCACAATGCGAACCCAGTTTACGAGAAGCGTTGCATCCTTGAATTTGGCATTTGGTAATCCTTCTTTCAGTTGCTCATAACATTTCGCAGTAAAATAATAGTTTTCCATTTCCACACCGATTGAACGTTTATCCTGGCCAATTTGTTTTAAAATATCAGCGATGAAGTCCATTGGGTGTTTGCTATCAGAATGCACATAATCATCTGGATATGGAATAATGTTTTCATGGTATAGCCAGGTTGTTATCTTCGCTCCATTTGCATCCTGACCCCTTCCAATCCAAATCGGTTGTTCTTCATCATTAATAATCACTAACATCTGATGTACATAGAAGGACCAACCGTTATAACCAGATAAGTAGTTCATATTGGCTGGATCCGTAATAAGTAAGACGTCAATCCCTTGCACTGCCATTCTCTCTTTTGTTTTACGAATTCTTTCTAGATACTCTGCTGTTCCAAATGACATGGGAACGTTCCCCCCCTAACTCCTGAATGATTTGTTTTCATTATTCTGAATAGTTAATCTATAAATTTATTATAGTGGCAAGGCAAGAAATCCGTCATTAGCAAAAATGTAAGAAGATTTAATGAGTTTATAGTCAAATTATCAAAAGGATGGGAAATGTGCCTGGAATACTTGTAGGGTTTGGTGCCAAATCATCTGTACTGGCCTTCACGTACGAAAAATCACCACAAAAAAACAAACCGCCATAAAAATCCTTTTCCTTACCAGATTTTTATGACGGTCTTATATTTCACTAGATTACTAGTCAGTAGCGCTCTTGCATATACTGTGTTATTACTAGTAGACGTTTTAATAGCCTTGTATTAATCGGCCGATACACCTAATTTCCACGTCTTGATACTTAAGTCCAATAAAAATAAATCATCCGGATCAATAAGCGAGAGTCCTGTTAATGATTCTATTTTTCTCAGGCGATACAGCAAGGATTGCCTATGTAAATTCAATGACCTTGCTGTTTGACTTACATTTCCATGGAATTGGTTATACGCAATAAAGGTGCCGATCAAATCCATATTTCGTTGCTCATCATAGTGAACAAGTGGTTCAATTGTAGACATTATGATTTCTTTCATATCCTCATTTTGGGCAAGATTTAACAGTACACGGTCCACGCGTGTGTTCTCATACATCATACGAGAACCTGTTCCTTTTTTACGTCTCCCAATCGTTAAGGCGAGGTGTGCATGTTGATAACTTTCAGCAAACCCTTTAAAACCTTCACGATAGTTCCCGATTCCCCATGATACGATAACCTCAGGGAGCAAATTGCCTAAACGGCGTTCCACTAGGTCTAGAAAATGAGGAGTGGTTTCATTTTCATTTTTGCAAGGAATTTCAAAGAAAATAAGCAACTGATCTTCTTGATATGTCAGCATTACTTGCCGATTAAGAGATTTTGCTGCGTAAAAAACCTCTTCTTCAATATAGAGAAGCATGCTTTCAAACCAATGCTCATAGGAATCGTAATCTTGTTTTCGCTTCTGAAAAAGCACCTCTAGATTTTCTGGGAACCCTACAATGCAAACGTATGGAAGTTTTAAATTGTAGCCGAGTAATTTCGCCCTTGCATTTGCCTGATCATACGAAATAAACTCCCCTTTAGCAAGCTCTTGCACAAAATCACTACGAAGACGCATTTTCGTCTTTTCAATGGCATTTTTTTTGGAAAACCAAAGTGCTATTGTTGTTGCTGCATGCTCCAACACGTTCACTCGAAACTCGGTTAAATAAGAATCCATTGATGTGTTAGATGGTAACAGCACAAAGATATAGCCTTTTGCCTCACCTACAACTTGTAGCACCGGAATCTGCAGTATTGTCTGATCTTCTATTTCAACAATTTGAAACTTTTGAAACATCGGATCACGCGTTAGTAAAGTTGGTTGTTTTCGAGAAGGAAGGATGCCTTGCAGAACATAATTATTCCATTTTTCTACAAACATCTCGGTGTGGCAGCTTTTTTCCTGAATAGATCCTGATCGGTCGGTAATAATGATCGAACAGCCAATATGTCGTTGAATAAATTTCGAGATATGATTAAGATTGGTTTCTTTTAAAATTAACTTTAATAGCTCCTGCTGTACCTTCTCTGATTTCTTCCGTTCTTTATGCTGGATATCATTGATTTCTTTCATCACTTCTTCAATAATATTAGCGAAGCGAATTTCCCACGGGATAACAATGATCATGAAATCATGCTTTTCAGCTAAATCAATGACTTCTGTTGGAATATCGAATATATGCCTTCCTAAAGCGATCATAAGTGCTGTTGCTTCCGAGTCAATAATATCTTGTACAAACGTTTTTAATGCCTCAACATCATTATTGCATCCAATTGCAGTTGTTAATACAACCTCATTTTTACGAACAAAATTTTCCACTGGCATCTCCATTACAGATATCCATTGAATAATCCGTTCATTCGCAAAATCTTTCCCTGTTACGATCCTAGCATTTTTCATCATTTCGTACTTTAAAACATCCCCTATTGTTAGTACCATGCTGTTCCTCCCTGAACACCTGAGAATTAAAATAACTAGAAAAAATCGGTTACCACTAGTCCTTATGACAAAAGCCATTATTGTGCTAACTATCCCTCTTATAGTATAAATTCAGATAGTACGGAAAACTACCAATTATGGGAAAAATGTATAAATACCGCCTATTATACTATCCTACTTTCTACAGAGATACTGTTTCATCATTGGGTGGGAGGAAATCTTGAAATACGTTCATTTTTTAGTGTTTAAGATCGATACGTAGTATAGGATTCTTACCATTCTGATTGCTTCCCTTCGACCTAAAAAATGTTTTATTTTTTACATAACCTCACTATTTATTTTCAAAAGTATATTGTTGAATCAACGTAAGTAGTGTGGAAAGATCCACATTATGCCCACTTATAATCACCGCCATATCTCCATCTTGATGAGGGATCTTTTCTCCTAAAATGGCGGCTATTCCTGTTGCTGCGGCCCCCTCCATAATCATTCGGTGTTTATCCATCATATAGGCCATACTATACGCAATCTCTTCTTCCGGAATGAGCACCACGTCATCCATATATTGCTGAACCATTTTAAACGTGTATCTGTTATCAAGTCCGATTCCGCCTAGTAAACTATCAGCGAGTGTCTCACTTTCGTCTAACTTTACTGGTTTACCAGCTTTTAAACTTTCATACATAACAGCCGAATGCTCCATTGAGACTCCAGTTACCCTTAAATTAGGATCATTTGCTTTCAACGCCAAACCAATTCCAGAAAGAAGCCCACCACCTGAAAGCGGGACAATCACATCCGTTAGATTCGGAAGATCCTCCAACAATTCCAAACCAATTGTTCCTTGACCAGCAATAACATGCGGGTCATCAAATGGCTCAATGACCGTTACTCCCTTCTCTCTTTCCAACTCATAGCAACGCTCACCAGCAGCATCTTGACTATCCCCAACGATTTCAATTTGAGCTCCCAACCTTTTTAAGGAGTCCACTTTTGCTTTTGGCACTCGATTCGAAATACAGACAACCGCATCCATCCCAAGCTTATTGGCCACATACGCAACAGCCATCCCATGGTTTCCCGTCGAAAACGTCGCAACCCCACGCTTTTTTTCTTCATCACTCAAGCTCAGAATTTTATTAGCCGCCCCCCTTACCTTAAATGCACCAACCTCATGAACATTCTCTAGCTTTAAATAAACAGAACGCCCCACTTTTTCTGATAAAATAGCAGACTGAATCAATGGTGTTCTATTTACAATAGAAGCAATTTGTTTTCTCGCTTCCCAAATATGGCGGATGGTTATGTCTTTGGTATGTTTTATCATGTTTTCCCCTCCTTGAACTTGTTTGTGAACTTGTTTGTGAACTTGTTTGTGCCAGGAACAATGGTGGAGATCTGTTCCTGGCACAATTCAGTAAAATTGTTCCAGGTACACCTCTCGGAAACTCTACTTCAAAAAGAAAATAACAATAGAGCATATTCTTAAAATAAATACTAATTCCTTCTATAAGAGATATCAATTGCTCAAAGTGGCTATAAAATGAGGAGCTTTTCATACAATTTGTTCTATAGAATTCTTCAATTAAGGAGGGATTCAGATTGAGGGAGTCTTAGGAAATATTGGACATATTTATGAGCGCTAACTTTACACTTGTGGCCAATATTTAACAACAAAACTCTCTTTTCCAACTAAAAAAACACCTTGATGAATACAAATCTCAAGGTGCTTTTCTTGATAAGAAATTGATTACGATTTTGTATATAGAAAAATCTTAAAACGTCATATGTATGAAATCCATTGCTTTATCATCAAAAAGGTCATATATCTTATATCCATAGTAAACCACTTTTTGAAAGACCCACTTTAGTATATTTACTACTATTCTTCCAGCCCACATCAACATTCTTATAATAAAACCAAGTACACCAATTCGCCACAATACGGCGGCTATTAACAAAAAGAAAACACAACCTACGCCACTTTCGCCACCAATCATAGCCCCTATTATCAATAATATAACTGCCCCTACGATGTATAACATTGCTCCTCGCTCCTCCTGGGTAAAAAGTATGATTTTATTATAAATTAATACTTTCTATCAATCTATGTTTTTATTTCGAAGGGCCTAGTTGGTTGTTCCGTTCTCTCCCACACAGACATTGATGTATTTGGCATTAGGTCAACTCTGTCCTATAAAGTAGTTGCTAGCCCAAAGTTTTGTTAGTTTTCTAACAAACATTACTTTATTCATCATTGTCTTTTCTACTTCCTGTACCGAAAATATAAACTAACCAATTCCAAAAAGTAACTAGCACCACTAAAAAGAAGCCATCGCTCGACTCATTTCGTTTATCAAAATTTTATTATAAGCAGGATATCTAAACGAGCTCGGTCCAGTTACTTCTACCTCTCCTTTCCCCGCCTTATAATACGACCAGTTATGATGAGGAATAGAAAAAATAAAGTCGTCTTTCATTTTAAACACATACATTGAAACTTCACCGATTTCTTTTATTGGATGGGGAACTATCACTTCCAAACATGTACAATTTATCATCGCCTTATCACTTTTCATTATCATTATAAAATATCTCCCTTTCATTTTTATACAATTAAATAGATATTTTTAACTAGTCTTTAATATCTATAAAACTATATACCTTTATTTCTCACTTCCTAAACTCGCCCACAAAAAGTTTAAATTTGCAGTATTTTCTTCAAATAAATAGAAAGTTTATATTTCTTCTGACACAGGTATAAATAATTAGACAAATTTCGACTTTTTTCTTATTAGCTATTTACTTACAATGAAAATAAAACTATAGTCAAAATAAAGTATTTCTACTATTTCAATGGAGGAGTTTTTAAAGTGAGAATGAAAATTACTTGGGGAGTATTAGGACTCTTGCTTTTAACTAATAGTATCCATTTCTATACATTTAAAAAATTTGAAAACCAGACGGAATTTTTAAACCAAGAACTTATTCCACTTATCACCTACTCTGAACGGATGTTAACAGCTGTCATGGGCCTAGAAGAGGGAATTCGCGGCTATTTACTAGACCCGAAAACAACGTTATTAACTCCCGATTACACCAGAGGAGATAGGATTGATAGGAATGACGAAAAAATTACAAGCAGTATCGGAAACTTCCCTGAACTAAAGAAAGAATACAACACCACGCTACGTCCATTAATTGCAAATCTCCAAAATCGTTTTGCAGAATTAAGCGAAAATCCTACTTTAACAGAAGCGGAATGGTACAAAACAAGAGAGATGATGAATAATTATCGAACAGAACATAGAGAATGGACAGAAAGTATCCAAAAGGAATTAGACGCGGTCTCGTACGATATTAAAAGATCTGGAAGAGAATCATCCATTATGTTTGGAATTTCCCTTCTTATCTCGTTTGCCTACTTTATTATGATGATCATTTTTTATAACAACTCACAGCAAAAGGTTAATTCTCTTAGTAAATTAGTAAACAAAGACTTTTTAACAGGGTTAGGGAATCGCCGCTACCTGGATGAAAAAGTGAAACGACTTTTCAAAAAGAATCAGCCATTCGAGCTAATCTTATTTGACATTGACTTCTTCAAGCAATTCAATGACACCTATGGACATAAAAAAGGCGATTATTGTTTAAAAGTAATTTCAAAAGAAATCAAAAAAATGTGCAAGGATAAAGGCTATAGCGCTAGAGTTGGTGGGGAAGAATTCGCCATCATTCTTCCCTACTATTCAACGGAAGAGTCAAAGAAATTCGCAGAACAACTTAGAACGAATATACAACAATTAAACATCGAGCATAGCTATAGTCCATTTCAAACTGTGACAATTTCCATTGGAGTAACATCCGTTGCTCCACCCACAAAGGAAAAATTCGCCTATTACTATAACCTAGCCGACAAGGCACTATACAAAAGTAAAGAAACAGGAAGAAATAAAACTTCCGTATGGAACTGCTCAGAAGTCACTTCAGAAGTCCGTCTTTCCCCTATTTAACGCATCACCGTACTGAGGGACGGACCTTCTGCTGGTTTATTCAACGGTTTATTCAACAGGTGAATATTGGTGGATATTCACCTGTTGATATAACCTCAATATTCACCTGTTGAATTCCACAATACCGAAATGAGACTGACAAACAACCCCAAACAAAGGTCCGTCCCTCATCAATTTAACGCATTACCGTGTTGAGGGACGGACCTTTGTGATTCTAGTTATTTGTCCCCCCTCTCCCCTGTTACCACTCTAGTTTATTTTTTCATCAAATTTCGATATTTTCACGTTCCTTTGAATTAATTCGGAAGGCGAAATTTATCGATTCAAAATAATTCAGAGTCCATACCTCCTAGTAAATCAGGATTCACTGTAGTATTAGACCTACAATCAATATAATTCAGAATAATCATTCAATTTAACCTAATTTAGTCTATACTAAATATCACTAAATACTAGGAGGTAATATTTTGAAGAAAAGGATCATTGCGCCAATCATTCTCTCGTCTACTCTATTAGCAGGAACAATCCCATTTAGTAACGTTCTAGCAGTACAACCGGAGGAAAAAGTAATAGAAAATGTAACAAAAGAATGGAATAAAAAAGCAAATGTCCCTCTGTTTGTTAAAGAAAAACACGCAGAAAAGCGCACCTCTAGTAATGCGAGCGATGCCCTTAACTATTTAGAGGAAAACAAAGATAAACTAGAATTAAAGAATCCTAAAGCAAACTTAAAAACAAAAAGCACCAAAAAAGATGAACTAGGTATGACACATATTCGTTTTAATCAAACGAAAAATGGTGTACCTATTGAAGGTGCAGAAGTCATTGTACACTACAACAAAAATAATGAAATTGTTGCAACTAATGGGCACCAAAACAAAGAAATCCAAGAAAGTTCTCTTGATACAACCGCAAAAATAAGTAGCAAAAAAGCGCTGGAAGTCGCAAGGTCATCCGTAGATGCTCCTGCTCAACTTGACTATTTACCAACATCTGAGCTTGTTATCTATCCTTTTGACGATGAAAACCATCTAGCATATAAAGTAAATGTTAACTTCCTAGGTAATGAGCCTGGTAACTGGTTTGTTTTTGTCGATGCAAAAACTGGAGAGGTAATTGATCAGTACAACGCAATCATGCATGCAGATAAAATCAAAACACAAACAGGGGTTGGAACTGGTGTACTAGGGGAAACTAGGCATCTACATATCTCGAAAAACAAGCTTCCGCATTCCGGTACAACTTTTCAACTAGCCGACTATTCCCACGATGGTTTAGAAGGTATCTTCACTTATGATTACCCAACAGGAGAATTGTTTGAAGGTAATAGCGCTTCTTTTAAAGATGAATACGACAGGCCTGCAGTAGATGCTCATTTTAATTCTGAAAAAGTGTATGAGTACTACCTTGAAGAACACGGACGGAATTCACTAGATGATAAAGGCATGCCAATCATTTCACGTGTACATTATGGAACTAATTATAATAACGCCTTTTGGAACGGCTATCAAATGACATATGGTGATGGTGACGGCTCCTACATGGTCCCTCTTTCTGCAGGGCTTGATGTAGCTGCCCATGAAATGACACATGGCGTTATTACAAATTCTGCTGACTTAAACTATCGTTTCCAATCAGGTGCACTAAACGAATCATTTGCAGATATCTTTGGTGCCTTAATTGATGATGAAAACTGGGAGCTAGGTGAGGATATTATGGGTCCAGGAGCGAAAGCAGACGGTAGAGAATCATTGCGTAGCTTGAGTGATCCAAGCAAATATCCAGTAAAAGAAGACTATGTACCCTATGGAAATGGCGATGGAATGTACCCTTCTCACATGGACGAGTTTTATGACCTTCCACGTCATCTAGATAATGGTGGTGTTCATATCAACTCCTCTATCATCAACCATGCTGCCTATTTAACAGCACAAGATATTGGACGTGATGCACTTGGGCAAATTTACTACCGTGCGATGACTACCTACCTAACACCAACTTCTGATTTCAGTGATGCTCGCAAAGCAATCATCCAATCGGCTGTTGACCTTTATGGCGAAGGAAGTCCAGAAGTCGAAGCTGCTGCTGGTGGATTTGATCAAGTTGGGATTGTAGAATAGGAAATATCCTAAACAGAGGTCCGTCCCTCACTACCTCAACGTATCACCGCACTGAGGGACGGACCTTTAAAAAGGTTCCCTCCGGATTTATTCAACTATTGAATTCCACAGTCGGGTTCCACAATACCGACAGAAAACCGGTAAATAACCCCTAAGCAAAGGTCCGTCCCCCACCCCTTTAACGCATTACCTCACCGCGGGACGGACCTCCAAAAGAGACCTCTATTGACATAAAACTACTATTCTCCTATAATAAACATATAAACTCTATATTCCTTTTAAGGGGAGTAGCTTTTACAGCAAAGTCGTCATTACGGAGTGAATAGCTCTCGGCTTTGTTGGCAACTAGACGTTGTTAGCAAGACCTTACCAAATGGTAGAGGTCTTTTTTGTTATTTGGGCCTATACCAAAGATTGGTATAGGCCCTTTGTGGTTTTACGTTACTAAAGCAAAACTTCAATTAGTAGGGTTTACTACTCGTTAGCACGGGATAAAAGCAAAAATATACTTTAACAAGAGGAGGTACCTGTCTCATGAAAAGACATAAATTTTCTTTTAATCAATTAGTAGAAAAGAATAAGCAAGAAATTTTGAAAGATAAGTTTGAATTAGAAAAAATTGAAAAACAAATAGATAAGAGACACGAACAAGAAGAGTCACGAAAAAGAGTACAAGTTTAATAAGCAAAAACCCAACAAAATGGAGGCTATCACATGTTAAAAAAAATACTCGCTTCTCTTATGATTTTCACCTTGTTTCTTGCACCTGTCGGACATGTATTCGATCAGAACCCAACAGAGGTAAGTGCAAAATCTTATAAATCGGGGAAAAAGTCCTTTAACTCAAACAATAACAGCCCATCATTTTTCAAAAAGGATAATGACCAACAAGTAAATAAGCAAAAATCAACGAATAAATCGACGGCAACAAAGTCAAACAAGGGTGGTCTTTTCAAAGGTCTACTTGTCGGCGGATTAGCTGGTTTACTATTTGGTAGTCTACTAGGTAACCTTGGTGCATTAGGTTCTATTTTAGGGTTTATGATAAACGTTTTAGCCATCGTTGTGCTAATTTCCATTATCCGCAAAATATTCACTACCCTTAAAAAGAAGCGTAAGGAAGCTAACACATGGGAAAGATAAAAATTTCCGAGCAAGATATTATTAATGCTCTCTGTTTGTATATTGCAGACAAAAGGCAAGTTTCACCTCATGAAGTGGAAATTGAATTAATGTTTGATGATGACCATGGTTTCTCAGCAGAATCCCATGTTTTAGGTAGAAAGCAAGTTTTAATAACATTAAATATTATTGAAGCTATTCGCTTTTGGCTTGATACTGAAATGAACATTGATCCGTTTGCTGCGGGGATAGAGTTAGAACTTGATGATCATGAGGGGATTATTGCTTTTGTTGAATAAGTTAAGTCTATAACGGTATTTGTTAGCATAGACCCCTAAATGTCTAGCCATTACTTTCAATTAAACATTTAATTGAAAGTAATGGCTATTTTTATGCTCTTAGCAATAGTGTTCAAATTCCCATAAACAAGACTAGTTCGCATGTTTATTGCTTCTAAAAGCCCCTCCCTCACCACATAACTTCCTTGTAATCCCACGCATATACACAAGAAACCTCTCCATTATTTCCCTGCCACCCTAAAAACCTAACAATTTTCGACAAATTTCAAAAATAACCCTCACTTTATTATTCATTTTTGCTATAATTTATCAATATACCACATAAGTAATTTTAACTAGTCGTTTTTTACTAATTAATAATAGATAGGATGAGAAGATGAATATTAAAGAAATAATAGACTTAATAAACAAAAGTGTAAAAGAGCTTGATTTTGTAACAGCAAGGGTGTATATCGAACGGAACATGGATAGTTTAGTACCTCACAAAAATCGTTTAGAGGGTAATGCAAAGGATATACTTAATTTCCTATCAGAAAATTTACAATCTGATCAAAAACCACTGACTCGAAAAGATATGATAACAATAAATACGATCAACTCTTATGCTTATAAATTTAATGTAAAAGGCATTAAGCTAATTTTAAAAGATAACTCAAAATTGTTTTTACGAGAAGATATCATGAACTATTTAAATAGTGATGCAAAGATAATTCTAGAGGGTATGGGTGCTATAACTAAATCTGCGTAATATTTATGTGGGATTTTTATCGTTGTAGTAGGCTTCACATGACTAAAATATGCAGTTAACTATGCTGAATAAGTAATTACAAATAGGAGTAACTACCCCACAGGCCTTTACTAAGAAGGTGGGATGGCTACTCTTTTTGCTTTAATATAATGAAAATTATACTACAGTACTATTTACCTCATTAATTATCCCAGTATTTGGTTTATCTTTTGACAATTAAATGAGTAAAAACCCCATACTACAAAATACCTACCAGTCCTCCCTTTTTTAATCTTCAATATTATAGAGGGAGAAAAACTCCTCAATTAATCGACCATAATAAGCATCCCGTTAGCACACCAAAAAAGAGCAAAATACCCAGAAGTATATTCCGCTCCTAGCAAAGGTTATCACCTAAAAAAACCAAAACCTCCGATCGTGGGCATAAAGAACCCTTTCCTACGACCCCTTAAAAACTAAAAATAATAGAATATAATAATAACAGAGTAAATTTTCAATATTATGAAGAGTGAATGCTAGTTTTCATAGTAGTAAAGGAGGTAATATCCGACAGAAGAATTGAATATCGTAGTAGGAATTTTTAATGGATGTGGCAACATCTGCACAAAGTTTTACAGATGTAAATGAGCAGTAACAATGCAGTGGAATTCTCAATACATTAACTAGACTGGAGAGAATGCAATGAAAAAAAAGACTTGGAGCCGTACTTTTAACATTGGCTTAATTTTCATCCTAATGCTAAGCATCCTAGCTCCTATCCATCCAAATTCAGCAAAGGCTGCGGACGCAATCACGGTATCAGAAGCAATTGCGAATAATACAGGGACAGCTGCGGTGGAAGGTTATATTGTTGGTGTAACAAACTCCGGTCCTTCCTACACCCATAATGGACCATTTACTGTGGCTACAAATCTTGCCATTGCAGACAGTCCTGATGAAACGGACGCATCAAAGATTTTACCTGTTCAATTGCCAAAAAACGATATAAGAACAGAGCTTAATTTAGTAGATCACCCAGAAAACTTGGGGAAAAAGGTGCAAATTACTGGTTCTCTTGAGGCGTATTTCGGTGCACCTGGTTTGAAATCACCAAGTTCTTATGCCTTTGTTTCAGAAACAGATCCAACAAAAGTTCAACCTGTTACTGCAGCACCAGCAGCTGGTGCAGTAGCGTCTGGAACAGAAGTAACATTAGCTACGGCAACTCCAGATGCAAAAATTTTTTATACAACAGATGGCAGCGAGCCAACTTCAGCTAGTACGGAATATACTGGTCCAGTAACAATTGAAGAAGCCCAAACGATTAAAGCTGTTGCAACAGCAGATGGTCTTGATAATAGTGATGTACAGACATTTGACTATACGATTTTACAAGCTGAAACAATTTCAGAGGTTAGAAAAAAAGAAGTTGATTCAACAGTTATGACAACTGGGATTGTTACAGCAACACTAGGTAGCACTGTCTATATTCAAGACGACAACGCAGGAATCGTACTTTACGGTTATGATTTAGACGTAGAAAGAGGAGACAAGGTTCGTGCAAAAGGAACATTAACGGAATATAGTTCCTTATTAGAAATTAACGTGGAAGCTAGTGACGTGGAAGTAATAGAAAAGGTAAACGTCCCTTCCCCTCTCGTACTAAACGCTAGTGAATTAACAGAAGAAAAAGAAGGCATGCTTGTTACACTGGAAGAAGTAAGCATAGATTCTTTTGTAGGTGGCAATTATATTGCAAAAGATTCACAAGGGACAGAAATTCAAATTCGTCCTCAAGATGCCGCATTACTTTCTACAGGTGTTACCTATGAATCTATTACTGGTGTAGTAGGTGCTTATAATGATACGTATCAGTTAATCCCACGAGATGCCGCTGATATTATTCAGGATTCTAGTGTTGTTCAGACTCCGATTGCTACACCTGGAGCTGGATTAGTAAATAGTGGCGATGCAGTAACATTATCATCGCAAACAGACGGAGCAACTATCTATTACACAACGGATAATAGCGAACCAACAACAGCTAGCAATGTATACAGTGAACCAATTACTATTTCAGAGAACACAACCATTAAAGCGATTGCTGTAAAAAATGGCTTAACGAACAGTAAAGTAGCAGTATTCGAATACATTATCCAAGATGGAGACATTCGAATTCATGATATTCAAGGTGCTAAACACACTTCATTACTCGAAAATTCAAATGTAACAGGTGTAGAAGGAATTGTTACACATGTTGTGAATAACAGCGAATTTTATATGCAAGATTTACAACCAGATAATGATCCAAAAACATCTGAAGGCATACTCGTTTATAAGAGCTCTCATGGCGTTGAAGTTGGTGATGTCGTTGAGGTTACTGGAGAAGTAAAAGAGTATGTGATGGATGGCTATGGAGAACGATTTACAACAGACTTAACTTTTACAGAACTTAGTGCGTCAACGGTTACGACAACAGCAAGTGACCAAGAGCTACCTGCTCCTATCGTTATTGGAAAAGATCGTGCTCTTCCAACTGAAATTATTGACAATGATGGCTTTGCAACATTTGATCCAGACGAAGATGGAATTGACTTTTTTGAAAGTTTAGAAGGTATGCTTGTAGCGGTAGAAAATCCAAAGGTTGTTGCTCCTCCTAAATACGGAGAGGTAATCGTTGTTCCTGAAAATGTTGAGACAAACACTGATGCTGGCGGATTGAAGATATCGGAAACAGATTACAATCCAGAAAGAATTGCTATCGATATTGATGACGAATCGTTTGTAGCAAAAACGGGAGATCATTTTAACGGTTCTATCGCTGGAGTTGTCAGCTATAACTACAGCAACTACAAAGTGTTAACAGACAAAAATGAATTACCAGAACTCGTTAAGGGAGAAACAACTCGTGATACAACAACAATTTCAGCGGATTCTGGAAAACTAACAATTGCTTCCTATAACGTAGAAAACTTCTCATCAAAAACAGATGATGCCAAAGTGACGAAATTAGCGAAAGCAATTGTAGAAAGCTTAAAACAACCAGACATCATTGGATTAACAGAAATGCAAGATAACAACGGGGAGACAGATGACGGAACAACAGCGTCGGATGAAAGCTTCCAAACATTAATTGCTAAAATCAGCGAGCTTGGCGGACCAACTTATGCTTACACGGACATTGCTCCAGAGGATAAACAAGATGGTGGTGTACCAGGCGGAAACATTCGCGTTGGTTTCCTTTATAATAAAGACCGCGTCTCATTAGCAGAGGGAACAAAAGGTACTGCAACACAATCAGTTGGATTTGAAAATGGAAGCCTAACATTAAATCCAGGCCGTATCGATCCAACAAATCCAGCATTTAATGATAGCCGCAAACCACTTGCAGCACAATTTGAATTTAATGGTGAACCAATCATCGTTGTAGCGAATCATTTTAACTCAAAAGGTGGAGACCTTCCTTTATTCGGGAAAGTACAGCCTCCAGTCCTTGGTAGTGAAGAACAACGAATGGAAATTGCCACAATCGTAAATAACTTTGTAAAAGATATTAAAACAAAAGATCCTGATGCTAATATTGTGTTAACGGGAGACTTTAATGATTTTGTATTCTCTAATCCACTGAAAACTTTAAAAGGAAACGAATTAACAAACATGATTGAAAAAGTGCCGGCAACAGAGCGTTACTCTTATACGTATCAAGGAAACTCCCAAGTACTTGATCATATCTTAGTATCAAACAACCTTGCCGAATCAACAGCGGTCGACATCGTCCATATTAACTCCTCCTTTACTGAGGCAGAAGGACGTGCAAGTGACCATGATCCAGTCCTGATTCAAGTGGCATTAAAAAACAATGCACAACAACCGACACCAGCACCAGAAAACTTGAAAAAGTACACATTCAAAAACGTCAATTCAAATAAAATTAACGTAACCTCTAAGTATGCAGAAATAGACTTAGTGCAAAATGTAACATTAAGAAAAGGACTACATTTAATAGGTGCCCGATATGCCTCATTAAAGGGAAATGCACTTAAAGATGTGACAGTCTACATCAAACCAACGAAACCTAACGCCATCATCAACTTTAACGGGACAACCGTTGAAAACATCGTGATCGACGGCACAAATGTAAAAGAGATCCAAGGAGCAAAAAACATAAAAAATATTAAACTTAAAAAAGGTGCAAACCTAGAGGATATTACATTCTTCACTTCTGAAGGAGAGCTTATTAGCTCTTCTTCTTTTTTGATTTCTTCCCATTATCATGAACCTCTCTACTACTACCTTTTTCAAAACAAAAAGGAGCGAAGGATACCCCACTTCTCATGAAAAAACTTGAGAAGTGACAACACCAAATAAAGTTCACATTTCCGACACAATTAACACTACCCCACGGTGTCCCTTTCACCCTGCAATCCCTATATAGCCAGTGAAAGGGTGGTGCAGAGTAATGAATTTAAAATCTGGCAACATAAAAACATTTGAACAGTATTCACAGTTTTCAAGTCTGAAAGAATTTAACAACCATATGGAAATGTGGATGGTAGAGTATAAAAAAGAGTTTACGAAAGCAGAATTGGTAGGATTAAAACGGTTGGTCCGCTTTTCCGCAAAAATTCCTGGTGTTTGCAACGCTAAAATTGGAACGTTACTAAAAGCCATTCACGAAGAATATCACAATAACGGAATTTCTCGCTCCAGCTTTAAACGAATGATTGGAAAGGCGAAAAAACTAGGTATCTTCACGGTTCATGAAACAGAGCGAAAGAACGGATCACAATCTAGTAATCTTTATGTTTTCAATCGTTTCCCGATAAATGAACCACCTACTAGCGATAAGTTGAACCACCATAAAACTAGTAATCTTTCTAAAACTAAAAATAAAATTATAAAAAAACGTAAGAACAACCAGTTCGCTAACACTTTTCTGGATACTACTGTTTCAGATGAGACAACAGACATAATGACGAATAATGGTGATCAACAAGTATCTATTACTAGTAAAAAAACACCAACCACCACAGATCTAGACCATACGTTTACAAACGATAACGTCCCTCAAGCCTTTCGCCAACTAGTGAAATGCTTCTTTGATGAGGCAAAAACAATTGAAGAATACTGGAAAATGACCAAAATAGCTGCTTACCGAAACAATCGTGAAAAGGAAAAAGATCAAGTTCTAACAACTGCGATTAGCTCCTTCAAACAGATGATAAACAAGTTAAAGATAACAAAAGCCATCAAAAAACCAATTGCTTATTTTTACGGAATCTTAAATAAAAAATTGGAACATCTCTATTTTGAAGAGTTATTGGAGATGGGAGTTAATGATGAGAATGGTGATGATGAAGTTACGTATAGCTTGGATTTAGGAATGATGATGTTTTCATAGCACTGGAGGCGCCTTGTGGTTTGTTAGCAGTCCATCGGGTGAACAGCTGAAGGTAGGTTCTGCTGCGTATACTTTATTTCAGATACCACAAGAAATCCATGGATTCCGTACACCTTGAGATGCTATCTAACAATTTTATACAAATTTTCTCGTGACAATAGTACTTTAGCGTGACGAACTTTCCATGAGTCGTACGCAGCTTAGTAGCTAATTTATAGAATATGGTGAAGCATGTCTCTAATTTCCGAGAATCAAATAGCCATTTTGTTTAACAAATCGAGTTGCTTTCAAATCGTTTCTAAAAAAAGACAAAAGGAGAATCAATTTGTATAAACCACTAACTCCCCTTCTTAATTATATGGACTTTCCGACAAATTAAAGGAAATGACAGTCGTTAAGACTTAATCTCCCGAAGGATTTTCTCTAGATTCTGCATAGTAGCATTAATATTTCTCTCATATAGATTTAAAATAGATTGCCCATACGTTGTGCCCGGAACAGCCCACTTTCCGTTTAATGCGACCCAAGTTGTAGCAGATCCTCTATTTACTAGATCAAAACGGGGATCAATTAGTGGATATTTAGCCGGCAATGGTTTAGTAGATGCGTATGCAAATAGATGCTGAATGTGGGCAAGTACACCGTCACTTGGAGTATCAAAGCTTGCTCCTGGATTGTCTGGTCCTGTTGTTCCCAACCCACAAAAGTTATTTTGATTGGGCTTTACCGTTCCAGTAAACCGCAAGAAATCTGTTTCATGCATCGCTTGGGCAAACGCAATATCTCCCCTAATGCCATAATACTCTCCAAACTCTAGATAATAGTAACCTAGCTCAATCGCATTAGGATTGATTTGCTTAACGTATTGATTCATGTGTTCAGGAGACAAAAACGTCTGACCTAATATAGAGTATCCAGCGTCGTCGGTTTGATTAGAGCTAGTCTCTTCGGCAGCAATATAAGCATCATGAACTCCTGTATTCTTGACCTCTACCAGGCGTATTTCGGCATTTTCACGACTTGAAAAGGCCCCTGCTTGAACTCGGTACCAAAGTTCACCAGAAATCGTGATAGAATAAATAAAGGATTCTATTCCTTTTGAGCGGAGGTAGGATTCCCGCTCTTCCGCATTTTCCTTTGTCTTGAATGATCCAGCTATTACCTTGTAAATCGTTTTAGGTTCCTCTGATTTACGTTTAAGGTTAAACGCCCTTGCTAAACCCTTTACGTGACCCTGTGCCACTTTTTGTCGCCACGAAGATTGTTTCATTAAAGCAACATCATGCCCATTATCAATAAACCCATTTTCTGTTAAAAGGGACGGCATCGTCGCCTCACGTAAAACATGAAAGTTTGCTTTCTTCTGTCCACGATTTCTTAATTGATTTACGTTAATGATTTCGGCATGCATAATATCTTGATACTTGGCTGACGCAGAAAAGTCGGATAAACTGCTGTGAATAAAGTCTTCATACCCTTCGGCAGAGCCGTTATAGGCATTACAATGAATAGACAAATAATAATCAGCGCCCCAAGAATTAGCCTCATTTGTTCGCTGAGCTAAACTTTTACTAATGTCACTTGTACGACTCATCCGTATTTCAACATTTTCATAGTTATTTCTTAAAATGGAGCGGATTTTAAGAGCGATATCTAAAGCAATATCTTTTTCTCTCAATCCATTCCCTTGAGCCCCTGGGTCTGAACCACCGTGACCTGGATCTAAATAAAGTTTCATCAAAACCCTCCCCTTCTATTAAAATGACCTTACATTTATACTATGTCATATAATAGAATATGAAAGGGACAAACGTTCGTTTAGTTTTTACGAAAGGCTCTTTTCTCATAGATTGTTGTTTTTGCTTATAAGTTTTGTCCGTTGATTTCCGTTAAAAAATAACACCCTTTACGAAAAAATAGGTAGGGGGAATTTCAAATGAATTCAGGGTTCTTGAAAGGCTTGTTCTAATCGCCTTAAGATAGCTTTCTTTTAATCTGTGGTAGCCAACATTTTGAGCAGTTGCACACTAGGCTAACGCTTACTTCTTAAACTGTTGATATATTAGATTAATTAATTTATACAGTGAAAAAGTCAGACTAACACCCGACCAATAACAACTACACGCCACAACGTGAGCGGCTAACCAATGTTAATAAGTATTACAAAGAGAAGTAATCAGCCTTATACCATTAGTAGAGATGGGCAATTACTTCTCTTTATTAGCAACGAGTCACACTACTACAATTATAACAACATCTAATAAAGCTAGGTTAGATGAAAGTACCACAGTAACTGCCTCGAATGTCGATATATTTCCACCTTCCGTCTATCAGAAAGTGCCAGATCTGAAATTCTAAAGTTGAAACTTTTTCACCATTGTTTGTAATTCGCCAGAAAGCTGTTCTAATGAATCGGCATTCCGAGATAGTTGTTCAATGGATGCGCTTGTCTGTTGAACGGATGCAGATGTTTCCTCAATACCTGCTGCAGATTCTTGAGAGATTGAGGCAATGCTTTCAATGGATGTATTGATTTCCGTGCTGTTCTCTGCAATCTCAGTCAAATTACTAGAAATACTTTGTATTTTCCCTACCATATTGGTGACTGATTGATTAATGTTTCCAAATGCCTCACCAGTTACTTTTATTTGTTGTGAACCTTCTTCTACCTGTTCATATCCCTTCGTTAAAGATTCCGACACACTAGTTGACTCTATCTGGATATTATTCACAATACCTGTAATTTCCGTAATGGATTGTGATACTTGTTCAGCCAACTTTCGCACCTCATCCGCAACAATCGCAAAACCTTTTCCATGATCACCAGCTCTTGCTGCTTCAATTGCAGCATTCAGTGCTAATAAGTTCGTTTGTTGGGCAATTTCTTGGATAACATTTACTAGTTTTGATATTTCTTTTGACTGATGATCAAGCCTTTCTACTTTTTGAACCGCTTCTTTCACAATCCTATTAATCTTGTTCATTTGGTTCATCGAATTGCTCATCAATTCATTTCCATTTTCCGTAATGTCCAGGACTTCATTGGAGGATTTGTACACGAAGGTTCCGTCTTCATTCGCTTGAACAACACGTTTTGAGAAAGTATCCATCTGTTCCGATAAGTCAGAAGAAGCATTTGCCTGTTGCTCTGAACCCTCCGCTAACTCCTGCATAGTAGACGCTACCTGATTGCTCCCTGTATGAATTTCATTAGAAGCTTGTTTCATTACTGTCGATTGATCTTTTACTACATTTGATAGTTCCGATATTCTTTGGATCATTTCTCTAAGGTTTGATTGTGTGACCATTACCGAATGAGATAACTGCCCAAATTCATCCCTTCTTTTCTTCCCATTCCATTCATTGCGAAGGTTCCCCTTTGCTAGTTCTCCCATAATAGAGGTCATTTGTTTTATCGGGTTGGAAAAACCTCTACTCAACAGCAAAGCAGTAACGACAACAAGCACCAATGTCGTTATCCCAATTATCCATAGGTAAAGGGATACTTCATCGGTGATATTGTTAACAACACTTACATCTTGCACCATTTGCATGACTGCAATTACCTCTGTATTCGTAGGGTCATACAATGGCATATAAAATTCTAAGGTATGATCATTCTCTTTCGACACTTCTTCCCCGGTTATCACCTTAGTTATAATAGATTCCTTTTCAATTGTGTTTCCTATATTACTTTCATCAGAAGCAACAAGAATTTCTCCTTCCACATTTGTGATGTTTAGTTGCACGCCTTTTAACGAATCGGTGATGGACTGAATAACTTGACCATCAAGCCCGGTTTGTAATGTTCCGATTATCTCATTATTATATTTAAGTGGGACAAATGCTCGAACGGCCAAACCACTGCTTCCAAATTCAAACCCTGATAATTCCTTATCTTTAAGGGCTGCTTGAATAGCAGGTTTATCACTTTTGTCATCCCCGAACTTTTTTGGATTATGCCCTCTAAAATAAACCTCTCCATCTGGTCCACCAAATTCAAAAACATCTACTTGGTGTTCCTCTCGCAACCTTTCAAAAATAGGCTTAACGACTGTAGCTAATTTTTCACGATCACCATTTTGATAGGCTTTTAAAAGCTCTGGATTAGCTGAATAAGATTTTGAAAGTGCTAACAATTCCTGAGACACCTTGTTTAATTGACTCGAAATTGATTCCTTTGTAGAAATTTGATTATCATGCAAAATCGTGTTAAAACCTTGATTTGTCTTAGCATAAAGAACGGAACTCACTAAAATGAGAGGAATAATAGATACTAATAAAAGAGAAATAAATAGCTTTGATTTAACAGACTTAGAAATAGACAAATTACTCTCCTCCGTCATGATGTAGGTATAAATTCCCATTAAGTCTATCACTCCCCCTGTAGGAAAGTCTATAAATACAAGGTCTTTAGTATGTTAAGTTTTTGTAAAGTTAAAATAGCTTCGGTTCTAACATCGAGATTCAATCAGACGTTGAAATAAATAGTATACTGCTATGTGCACAACAAAAAATCGAGTGAAGATAATTAAATCTACACTCGACCTTTCGACTTGTAATACAGTTATTCTTTTTCACAATAATCGTTATTTACCATCTACAACTTCTTTCAAAATCTCATATGAACGTTTCTGTTTAGCTGGATCAAAGATATAAGACACAGCCATGAGTTCATCCACATTATATTTTTCTTGAAAATCCGTCAATTGTTGTCGGACGGTATCCTTACTTCCGAGCAAGGTAACGCTTGCCATCGATGTTGCCATTTCTGCCTCCATCGGGTTCCAAATATCATCCATGCTTTCAATAGGAGGACTTAACGGTTTTTGCGTACCTCGTACAACATTAAGGAAAAATTGGTCCATCGTTGTCGATAATAGTTTCGCCTCTTCATCCGTTTCCGCTGCAATCACATTTAAACATACCACCATATATGGTTGATCTAAGTATTTGGATGGCTTGAATTTTGCACGATAAATCGAAATTGCTTCTTCCATATGCCTTGGTGCAAAGTGGGAAGCAAATACATACGGAAGTCCTAAACTTGCTGCTAAATGAGCCGAGTCTGTAGAAGAGCCGAGAATATAAATTGGAATATTCGTGCCAACACCAGGATGGGCTTTGACATAACCTTGCTCATCTTCTCCCCCAAAATAAGTAAGTAACGATTGAACATCATTAGGAAAAGTAAAGACAGAGTCATTTTTGGACCGTCTAAGAGCACTCGCAGTCATCATATCTGTACCAGGAGCCCGGCCAAGTCCCAAGTCGACGCGATCCGGATAAATCGTCGCCATCGTTCCAAATTGTTCGGCAACTACTAAAGGAGCATGATTAGGTAGCATAATCCCCCCAGACCCAACACGTATGCGGCCAGTATGTTCTAATGTATGTTTTATTAAGATCGATGTAGCTGAACTAACAAGTGTCGGAGTGTTGTGATGCTCCGCAATCCAATATCGTGTATATCCCATTTTTTCCGTCGCTTGCGCAAGATCCACCATCGCATCCACCGCTTGTTTAGGACCCTCTCCTTCGCGTACAGGGGCTAGATTTAAAACAGAAACAGGTAGTTGATTCGTTGTCATTTAGAATTCCCTCTCTCTTGATGAATTGCTATTATTGTAACAATCCATATCTAGAAAACAAACTTAAATGCTTCTAGTAATTCACTCGCAATAAGCCGCCATTTCTACTACACCTTTGGTAGCATTCCATCACAAAGAGCTTGTACAAAACACCATTGTTCTCTTTACTCATAGATTGTTGTTTTCACTTGTAAACTCTGTCCGTTGATTTCCACTAAAAAACAACAATCTAGCTTCCCAATACTTCAAACAGAAAAAGAGCGAAGCACCATAAGGCATCGCTCGCTCCTTACATAAAGTCCAAGAATGGACAGGCACTCGAAATAATAATGAAACAAAAAAGCCATATTAACGATAGGTTCTTTTCTCGCCACAAAACCTCAGCATTTTATTCCGGGGGATTATTTTGATATATCATGGAAACTGCTTGTGCCTGCTGGAGTTTTTGTTGTGCACTTTGAACATCCTGTTGTTCTTTCTGAACTTGTTTTTGTGCTTGCTTTAACTTTTGAACTTCCGTTTGCAGCTGCTGGTTTGCTTGTAATAATTGCTGATTTTCCATTTGTAATTCTTGATTCGCTTTTTGAACGTCTTGTTGCGCTTGTTTTAATTGCTGCTGTTGATCTTGTTGTGTCATGAAACAATAGCCTCCGATAATTATTATTTAGGTACTTAATTTGCCCAATAATTATCGTGTTCATTATAGCTTTTTCTATGCTATAGACTTTAAAGAAGCACCGTCCTCATGTTCCCCAAAACTAAGCAGAATCCCTAATATTTAAACACCAAAGCCGCAAGCTGATACCCTCCACCAATAGTCCAAAACAGTATCGTATCCCCACGGTTTATACGACCAGATTCAATACCTTCATGAAGGGCTATAAATGGACTGCTTGTACCTGTATAACCAAAACGGTCTCCTACATACATAATTTTACTATCTTCTAAATTGTAATGTTTTTGGATTGTTTTGATGTTACTTAATGAGAATTGTGACAAGCAAAAAGCATTTATATCTTTCATACTTAGGTTATTACGCGTTAGAACGGTTTCAAACATATCGTATGTTGGTGGCATCGCTACACTTCCATCAAAGGGAAGCCATTGGATAGATTGATTGCCTTCATTTCCATGGATGGCTTTTGATAAACCATTACGTGGGAAATACGTTTTGTCGTACGTTACGGAGTCTGTAAAATAAATAGAATCTATAAAACCTGTTTCTTCTTCCGTTTTTTCTAAGATAACCGCACACGCAGCATCCCCGAAGTTTGCATACGTAATTTCTTCTTCTGGATTTCCCATAAGAGAATTATAGTCCGAACCAACAACTAGAACAGAATTAACATGAGGATTACCAAGCATATATCGAGAAGCATGGTCTACAGCTAATGTCATACCAGCGCAGTTTGCATTCGAATCCATCACCATTGTTTTATTGCCTGCTTTTAATTCATGATGCAATTGAATCGCATTTGTCGGGGCAGTATATTCAGGGATTTGTGAAGAAAAGATAATCATATCTAAATCTTTCCCTTTCATATTTGCTTTTTCTAATACACGTTTAGAAGCTTCTATTGCCATTGTTAAACTATTTTCATCGTCATTATCAATGACATACCTGCTTTTTCTTCCTAAAATATTTTCAATAAAATTAGTAGAGTCTCTTCCTAATTTCTTAAAATGTTCAATATAAAAATCATTGCTAATCGATTTTTCAGGGTGATAAATTGCTATTTCTTTCATTTTCACGTGAGTCATTGTTGTCTTCCTACTTCCCTTCTTCTTAAGTCAATCATATATATCAGCACATACAAAAGGACAAGACCTATTTGCTTCTTGTCCTTTTGTTCTATGTCTATTACTTTCTATTTCTCTTGAATTTCTGCGTTTGTAAAACCAACATTCTTCAGAATACGATTTAATTGCAATTTAAGGATTGCATTTTTCTTAATCATGATAATCATTTTATCGAATCCTGATTGTTGATACATACGAATAGAGCTTTCCATACTCGGAATCATATCCTGTCTTAAAACATCCATATCCGTAGAATCTACATTCAATGTATAGTCTTGTGCATTAATACTCTTCACTTTAGTTGTGTACTCTTGTACAAACTCTTGCACTTGTTCAGGAGTAAATGTACCCACTATTACCATATCAATTGTTTTCCTTACTCGATTTACGTTAATACTGTAGCTACTTGTTTTAACCATTACATATATTTCCCTTCTATTGTATATAATATTTCGCACAATATAGTACTAATTATACAGGCCTTAATGACCATTGCATAGCTTTATTTTCATGTATAAAATTACCATAAATATAAGGGCGATTTAGGACCAATGAGAAAGTCTATATAAATAAAATCTGTATATGGATAAAAACTCTTCGGGGTTTTCAAAAAGCATTGCTCTTTCAGCAAGTTCAGGTGATTCTTTCACTTCAAAGCAGAAGAACCATCCATTGTTTCTCAAAGCTTAGTAACTATACACGTCTCACCCTCCTCTTCTTTATTCAGGAGAAATTTTACCTTACCCCTACTTCAGTAAACTAAAATCAACCATCACGAAACCTTTTGTAGATCAAAACAAATTAATTTATTTTCTTATGTAATTCTACTCTCTTCATAACTAGCTTCTATTAATCTACTATCACCATTTACACAAAATTGGTTTCTGTTTTCAGTTTTATGTTGACACGAAAAACAATAATCTTTTTCCATCTAATATCACTCTATATCGTTATTCATCTATTTCCTTTTGAAGTTGAGCTACTCCTCATTAATTTTTCAGAAAAGAGGTGTCTTGCGAGACCCTTTGCTAAAACGAGAAGAAAGGAAAAATTGTACCTCTTTTCTACCACAATTCCAGTCAAAATCTTATCAATCTTCGACAATATCTGGATGATAACAGGCATCTAATCTATTTTTGCAAAAATCAATATCTTCTATCTACTTTAATTAAGCTTGTTATGTTATTATGTATTTGTTTGACAAAAAACGAACATTAGGGGAGATTATGTTGAAAAAAAAGACTCTGGCTGGCGCTACTCTCGCATTAGGTTTAATGATACCTCAAGTTGCACCTTCGATTACATATGCTGACGTTATGGACAAGGATATTGTAAAGCTTCGTGTTCTTGAAACGACAGACATCCACACTAACCTCGTAAACTATGATTATTATCAAGATACACTCACAGATAGCTATGGACTAGCTAAAACGGCAACCCTGATTAAAGAAGCACGAAATGAGGCAAAGAACAGCTTGCTCTTTGATAACGGTGATTTAATTCAAGGTAATCCACTTGGTGATTATGTAGCTAAAGTGGATCCGCTTGAAAACGGTGAAACGCATCCTGTTTACAAAGCAATGAACCTATTAGATTATGACACTGGTAATATTGGTAACCATGAATTCAACTACGGGCTCGATTTCCTTGAGACATCACTAAAAGGATCAGAATTCCCTTATGTAAATGCAAATGTTTATATTGATGATAAAAATGATGACCCATCTGATGATAAAAACTACTTTACTCCTTATGAAATTCTAGAGCGTACAGTAGTCGATGAGGATGGTGAGGAGCATACACTTAAAGTGGGGGTCATTGGATTTGTTCCTCCTCAAATCATGCAATGGGATAAATCGAACCTAGAAGGCAAAGTTATCGCGAAAGATATCGTGGAAACAGCGAATAAATTTGTTCCTCAAATGAAAGAAGAAGGCGCAGATATAATCGTAGCAATCCCGCACTCTGGCATAGGAAATGTGACGCAGGAAGGCATGGAAGAAAACGCTACTTATGATCTTTCTAAGGTAGAAGGAATTAATGCCATTCTGTTCGGACATTCTCACGGTGTTTTCCCATCTGAATCTTACAGCGATATTGAAGGCGTTGATATAACAAAGGGAACCATTAACGGCGTTCCTTCGGTTATGCCTGGTTCATGGGGAGATCATTTAGGTCTAGTGGACCTTGAGCTAGAACTTAAGGATGGCGAATGGCATGTGATTAATTCTCAAACATCTACTCGCTCCATTATCGATGAAGACGGCAACCCAATTGAACGCGATGAAGATATTGTAAATGCTGTTAAAGAAGAACATGAGGGAACAATTGACTGGGTACGAAGTGCAGTAGGAGAAACCACTGCTCCAATTAACAGCTATTTTGCACAGGTAAAGGACGATCCTTCTATTCAAATCGTAACGAACGCACAAAAATGGTACGTAGAGAAATACATTCAAGGCACTGAGTACGACGGTATTCCAGTGTTATCAGCTGGTGCACCATTTAAAGCTGGAACAAGAGATAACCCTGATTACTATACAGATATTCCAGCTGGGGAACTTGCAATAAAGAATGTCTCTGACCTTTACTTATACCCTAACACGTTACAAGCTGTCATGATTACAGGTGCAGAGGTCAAAGAATGGTTGGAAATGTCAGCTGGACAATTCAACCAAATTGATACGAGCAAATCGGAAGAGCAATCTCTTGTAAACGGGGAGTTCCGCTCTTATAACTATGACGTAATCGACGGCGTAACGTATGAAATTGATGTTACAGAGCCTATGAAGTATGATGCAGACGGTAACCTAATCAATGAAAATGCGAACCGTATTAAGAACTTACTGTTTGACGGTGAACCAATCGATCCAGACAAGAAGTTCATCGTAGCAACGAATAACTACCGTGCTAGTGGCGGCGGTCACTTCCCTGGGATTGACGGTTCGAACATTATCCTGAAATCTCCAGACGAAAATCGTAACGTTATTATCGACTACATCATGGAGCAGAAAACCATTAATCCTGAAGCAGACAACAACTGGTCATTTGCACCTGTGAAAGGCAATGTGAACGTTGTATTTGAAACTTCTACAAAAGCACAGGATTACATTAAAAACTCAAGTACGTATAAATATTTAGGTGAACAAGACAATGGCTTTGGTAAGTATTCCATCAAGTTTAAGCAAAACGATGCGACAAATCCTGGGCAAGAGAGGAAATTTTCTGATGTAGGTGATACGTACTGGGCAAAGGACTATATTTATGATCTAGTTAGCAAAAATATTATTAAAGGGACATCAGATACAACCTTTGCTCCAAACAACAATATAACCCGTGCTCAATTCACAGCCTTGATTTCAAGAGCGTTAGACATAACAGCGAAAGAAACAACTCATTTTAAAGATGTTACGGGTGAACTGGTTCCAGAAATCAATGCTGCTTACGAAGCTGGCATTACTACAGGTGTATCAAAAGGGATATTTGCACCAAATCAACCAATTAACCGACAACAAATGGCAGCCATGCTTGTGCGTGCATACAATTACAAGAATGGTGAAGATTTCAAACCAATCATAGAAAACGACTATTTTGACAAGGAGAAAATTTCACCTATTTTTAAGGACTCAGTAAACGCAGCACTAGAACTAGAATTTATGACAGGTAGAGAAAATGGAAACTTCGGACCTAAACAGAACGCTACCCGTGCTCAAGCTGCAAAAACTGTTTATATGCTGTTAAATAAATAAGGAAAAGATAAAATGGTTTTGTCCTAAATCACCTCATCCTTTTCCCTTGTTTTGTAACCACCCTAATTTCATGTTCACAAAAAACCTATAGTTTAAAAGGTCCGGTTCTCCATCGCAATAGGCGATGATGAGCCGGATTCTTATCTTTATACAGATGGCATTAAACGTTTGATTAAGAAGAGCTTTTCTTTAACGATGGGATATTACAGTTTATAGAACTTAGTAACCTCTTAGTTCAAAATCCAATTAATATTCAGTAAAACCCGTAAATTGGAGGAAAACACAAAACCAACTCCCTTTTTCTAATATATAACTTAAACTTCATCTCAAATACGTAATTACCGAAATTCCTCATTACTCATTTTCTCCTTTGCTAATTTAGGTTCAGAACCTTGTTTACTTTTTACTGCAGATAACTTGTCACTCCAACCTATCTTTTTTTACGTTTTTTTGCTATTCTAATGCTTAGCCTAATTAAATTAATAGTGAGGTCATTAAATAATGCGTAAAGATAAACATAAATCAAAAAAACGCCGCTGGTGGAAGGTGGCGTTAATTGTTGTCCTTGTTCTGCTAGTTGGTGGAGGTGCTTATGGCTACTCTGTTTATAACTCATTGAACAATGCTGTCGATACAATGCATACGCCGATTGAACGGGAGAAGTCTTCTAAACGTCCGAAAGAAGTTGAATTCCATGAAAGCCAACCATTTTCCGTGCTTTTGATGGGTGTCGATGAGCGCGAAGGTGATAGTGGCCGATCGGATTCGATGATTGTGTTGACGGTTAATCCTGAAGTAAAGTCTGTTAAGATGCTTAGTATTCCACGTGATACCTTAACAGAAATCGTTGGTAAAGGAACAAAAGATAAAATTAATCACGCTTACGCTTTTGGTGGAGTAGAGATGGCAATGGATACTGTTGAAAATCTATTGGACATCCCTGTTGATTACTTCGTTCAAATCAATATGGAAAGTTTCCAAGAAATTGTTAATGCAGTTGGTGGCGTTACCGTGAATAATGACTTGAGTTTTTCTTACGGGGGCTACTCGTTCCCTAAGGGTGAGCTTGAGTTAAGCGGAAAAGAAGCACTTGCTTTTTCTCGAATGAGATACGAAGACCCTCGTGGTGACTTCGGACGCCAATTACGTCAACGAGAGATTATTCAAGCGGTTATCCGTGAAGGTGCTAGCGTTTCAAGTCTATGGAATTTTGGCGACATTTTTGATGCACTTGGAAACAACATCAAAACAAACCTTACGTTTGAAGAAATGGTCAATATTCAAAAGAACTATAAAGCAGCATCTAATAAAATTGAACAGATTAAAATTGAGGATGGGTCTGGAACAAAGATTGACGGCATTTACTACTATGTCATTCCAGACGCAGAACTTACTCGTATACAGGATGTTTTAAAAGAACATATGGAGCTTTAATCATAGGAAAGGACCAATCAGCGATGATTGGTCCTTTTTTAATAAGGCTGTTTTCTAAGAAAATATTACTTCTAACAACATCGAAAACGCAGAGTGGATTGGAAGCGGAAAGCAAGTGCCTGCAGCGGAAAGGAACGGTCCATTGCCCACAAACAATAAACCTTACGAAAACAGCCTATTTTTATGTTTTTGCTTAGCAAGGAACTTTTCCTATAGCAATTGGCGACTCAGGAGACAAAACTACTTTTCTTAATAAAAACGTTTATATCCATCCATCTTTGATTTCCAATACGAGTTATGAACACTGCTGATAGCAACACCCGAATCACCTGCATGGATAAATTGGTCATCTCCAATATAAATACCCATATGGGAGATTCCCTTTTTGTATGTATTTTCAAAGAAAACTAAATCACCTGGTTTTGGTGTATGGATATAATAGGAACGGTTGTAATAGCCGTCTGTGTTTGTTCTTGTAATACTTTTACCAGTTTGATTAAAAACATAGTAGATAAATCCGCTGCAGTCGAAGCCGCTTGGCGTTGTGCCACCCCATGCATATGGTGTACCGAGTAGTTTCTTTGCTTCTGTTAACAAATCACTGGAAGGCTGGTTATTTTCTACTTGGTCGGTACTTTGTCCACTCTTGCTCAATGTCAACTTCTGATTAACATAGATCATGTCAGAAGACAGATTATTCCACGCTTTTATTTCTGCGACTGTTACTCCATACTTTCCTGCAATCTTGCCAAGTGTATCTCCACTTTGGACAGTGTATTGACCTTTTTCAGTAGTTCCAGGTGATGGAACTGGTTTAGACGGCGATGGAGATGGCGATGGTGCCAATGTTCCCGTGCTACTTTTTGTTTTTAACTTTTGATTTGGATAAATGATGTCAGAAGACAGATTGTTCCACGCTTTCAGATTTGCAACCGTTGTTCCATGTTTAACAGCGATAGCACTCAATGTATCCCCTTTTTGAACAGTATAAACCGTCGTTGTGGATCCAGTCGTCGGAGGTTGAGTTGGCGAAGATGGTGTAGTTGGTTTTTCACCACTTGCACTAACCTTTACCTGTTGATTCGGATAGATAAGATCGGAATTTAATCCATTCCATTTTTTTAAATCTGAAATCGAAACGCCAAACTTTATTGCAATTTTATAAAGACTATCTCCTGCTACTACTTTATAGGTTTCAGTAGTAGCTACTTTTTCAGGCGCTGCCGGTTTATTCCCAGACACTGTAGTCGTTGTAGGAATTGTTAATTTTTGTTTAACAAAAATCATATCCGACGTTAAGCCATTTATCTCTTTAATTGCGGAAACACTAGTTTGATAGTTTTGCGCAATTTTATACAGCGAATCTCCTCGCTGCACCGTATAGCTTGCTGCTTGTCCAGCAGCTGGCAAACTTGTTAGCAATACTGCCGTTGTCGAGAGTGCAACAATTGATTTTTTCATCTTTCTCCTCCGCACCTTTTATTTTCTCTTTATTATTATCGGTTGATGGTTACATACATTTACACCTTTTTGCAATTTCTGCTAGTTTTTCTAATATTCTAACATTTTTTCGCAGTTACGAGAATCTTTTTTTATACAACTTTCTCTTAAAATATGTATTTCAGACATCCACTTCCTTTTTAAAAGACTAATGAAAAGACTGTCGTAGTCTATGTTTTTATTATCATTAGCCTACATACTAATCATACAAACTCTTCCGGATGCAAAAAAGGGGAGGAAATACCCAAAAAAAGCGATAACAAAGAAGAAAACTGCCATTTAAACACAGATTCCTCGATACCAAACTATTAGGGTGAAGTTTTAGATACGCCAGTCATACTACTCATTGATTCAAAATAAATACTGATGAACCTCTTCTTTCAAGTCTGGGCTTTGCAAGACAAAATCGATGATTGCTGTTATAACCCCAATATCATATTGCTCTCCCCTTGAAATAGGTTAGCGTAGACAAAGGGGATTGATTGTATACGTTAATGGCATCTGTTAATTAGTAACGGGTCCCAAGTGGCATTCAGTTCCTTCTATCGAGCCTTCATCACTGACAGAAACTGTTTTCTAAAACCAACCGCCGGAACAATTACCTTTGTTATTTTTTATGCGGTTGCGTGTGATAAGATAAACTGTTCACTTTTGATAGTGTATATAGTTATAGTATTGGTGGGAGGAGAGTTTAGAAGATAAAGATAGTGCAACCTAACTAACCAAAGGAACAACAGTGTATTCCACACTGATGTTCTTTTGATTATCTAAAAAACTACTTATTACTTTGAATTCAACTCCTCTATTTTTCCTTTTATTATACTTATATATTTATCATCCTTTTGAAGTTCAAATACAATTAGAGCTTTTTTCATATACTTCAGTGCTTCTCTGTAATTCTCTTGCAATTCAAAGTTATAGCCAATTTGATAGTGTAATTCCCCTAACAAGAACATAGTATCTTTTTCAATACACCACGCTATACCTTTTTCACAATATTGAATGGATTTAGTAAATTGCTCTAATCTCGTCAATACTCTTGCATAATTGTAAAACACTCTAGTTTTGATAGTATGATCATACAGATGAGGAAGCATTTCTACATTTTCCATAATTTCTTTAAAAACTTCCTCTGATTTTTTTAACCGTTCATTAAAATAGAAAACCCCAATAGATATTAATATTTCTATTTCCTTTTCAGTATAAATTTTTTGCTTTTTGTTATGTGTTAAGTTAATTGCCTCTGATAACGTTTCAATTGCCTTTTCTAGGTCTTGGTCTAATTCATATTCATAAATTCCTTTATGCCACATAAGAATCTGTTGATTTGACTTATTTTGCGTAAACAGAGGATTATTTTCTTCTGCTTTAACGATTTCTTTAATATCCTCATAATCAAGGTTTCTCCTCGCTATCTTCAACTGATAGTTTACTTCTTGAACATAATCCAACCTTGGCGTCATACCGATATCAAAGAAGTAGTTAACATCTACTCCAAGCTTTTGAGAAATCAAGTAAAGTGTATTGGCGTAAGGAAATACAACTCCCTTTTCAATCTTGCTTATTTGCGCCTGAGTACATATTCCTTTTGCCAACTCTTTCTGTGAAAGACCTACATTTTTTCTTAATTCTTTTATTTTTTTAGCAATTAATGTAAAATCCATAAATCCCACCCTTAAAATATGCCTATAATTATATTTTGATATGAAACAGGTCGTTTTCCTTATTTTTAAAGAGAAATACTAGTGAAAAAGACTGTTGACTGCGATTATAATATTTTACAATTTATGTTTTAATTATTTTAAGGTTATGCATTAATCATACAAATCCTATTGAATAGATAAAAGGGAGGAAATACCTATGAAAAAGAAATTGTTAGCTGTTCTAGCTGTATCTTTCTTAGTTTTTGGAATCGCAGGTGTATCTAATAATTCTGCAAATGGTCCATCTCTTCAAAGCGAACTACCAAATATTCATTAATAAACAGTCAGAAAGCACTCTCAAATGGGAGTGCTTCTTTATTTTCCACCATTATATATGCATTTAGAAATATTCTCAAAGTTATATTTCATGTAAATAATCAAGATGAAGGTTAATATACTTGGTATTTTTCAACCGAGAACATCTCTTACGCAAAATTCCCTTCTTCATATAATTTGTTATAGTTAATATTAATTAAGGAGAGGGGGCTTTGCATTGTATCCTATTGACATGAAAGTTAATCCTTCGTACCTAGATGATGAATTAATTATTGCTTTTACTTTTCAGTTTCAGCTATCGCAAAACAAAATAGGTGAAGCAGTAGTATTCACTTACCCTGAATTTTCTTCCTCCAATGAAGAAAAAGAACTATACCACAATGATCGAACAATATTAAAAAATAATAAGTTTGCCACCCTTAAAGAATTTAATGTGATTAAAGAATATGAAAAAGATTCCATGGCAAAACTACTTTACTTTTTAAAAGTTATTGGAATAAAACTTTATGAAGGTCCAATTAAAAAAGCAGTTATTTAATTGAAATCCCCTGTATTGTGTTGCAGGGGATTTCAATGCCTTAGATAAACGCTGTTTTATGTTCGCAAACTGATCCAGACCTTTGACTTTACCATAGTGAGGGACGAACCTTTGGTATTTAAAGCACTTTATTTCCTCTCGCAGCGGTATTCCCTCTTGCGCTCCAAGTTTGTCACCGATAATGGTACAGCAGTTGTAGCAATTTGGCATGCTTCCTTTATATTTATCCCTTCTAGTAAAGAAACAGCTAGAACTCCATTAAACGTATCTTTGGATCCGGTCGTGTCAGCCACTTCTACTTTTAATGCAGGAATTGTTATTTCTTTATTATTTTAAAAAAAGCAAAGGAATTCCATTATATAGGAACCCCTTCGCTTTTCCTTAATTGTTTCCACCTTTAATTGCTGACTTTCTTGTTCTTGCATATTGTTGCCAGTGAAGACTCGTTAGCATTTCAGCTGTTTTTTCGATATCTTTGGAAAAGACTCTGTCCTTAGTGATAGAAGGGATGATTTTTCGTGAGTTTTCATAAAACTCTCTAGTTGCTTCTGCCATTAAGTCGATTCCACGATGTTCTACTGCTTGCAGGCTGCAAATGAGTTCGATTGCTAGCACCCTTCTTGTGTTTTGTAGAATTTGATACGCATGACGGGATCCAATTGTTCCCATGCTGACATGGTCCTCTTGGTTTGCAGAGGATGGAATCGAGTCGACACTTGCTGGGTGTGCTAGTGTTTTGTTTTCTGAAACGAGAGATGCTGCTGCATATTGCATAATCATCGCTCCTGATTGCAAGCCTGGCTGTGGGCTTAAAAATGGTGTCAAGTCGTTAAGTTGCGGATTGACAAGCCTTTCAATTCTCCGCTCTGAAATATTGGCAAGCTCTGCGATAGCAATTTTCATAAAGTCCATTGCAAGTGCGATTGGTTGCCCATGAAAATTCCCTCCTGAAATAACCTTGTTGCCGTCATCAAAAATGAGTGGATTATCGGTTGCTGCGTTCATTTCGATTTCTAGTTTTTCTTTTACATAATCAAGTGTTTGCCAAGAAGCACCGTGAACTTGTGGGATGCATCGTAAGGAGTATGCATCTTGGACCCGTAACTCGCCTTGTTTGGTTGTGAGTTTGCTATCTTTCAAGTAATCTCGAATTCTACTTGCTGTTGCGACTTGCTGTGGATAGCCTCTTGCAATATGAACGTCCTCGTCAAAAGCATCGATGATTCCTCGAAGACCTTCGATGGTAAGACTTGCAATCATTTCACTTTGATAAGCAAGGTCCTCTGCCTCTAGGTAACCGATAACTCCCATTGCCGTCATTGCTTGGGTACCGTTGATAAGGGCGAGACCTTCTTTTGCTTGTAGCTGAATTGGAAAGATGCTTTCTTTTGTGAGAACAGGAAGTGCCGGTTGTACTTCCCCTTTGTAGTACACTTCCCCCTCGCCCATTAATACAAGTGCCAAATGGGATAGTGGTGCGAGATCACCACTTGCACCAAGTGATCCTTGTTGTGGCACGACTGGGTGAATCTGTTTATTTAAAAGTTCAATTAAACGTTCAATTAGTACTGGTCTAACCCCCGAGTATCCTTTTAAAAGTGCATTTGCCCGAAGCAGCAGCATGGCACGCGATACTTCTTCCGGAAATGGATCACCGACACCACACGCATGAGAATGAATTAAGTTTAACTGTAGCTCCTCGACATCGCCTTGATCAATGAGTACATCACTGAACTTTCCAAAGCCCGTATTAATTCCATACACGACACGCTTCTCTTTTACAATCCGCTCCACCGCTTCCCGGCTCTTCTGCACCTTCACCATACTAGCCTCTGACAAAAAGACAGATTCCTTCTCAAAAATTACTCGTCTTGCTTCCTCTAAACTCAACGTACTTCCAGTTAATTCAACCATCTATAATCACCTCATCTATATTTTTTGCTTTCGCTCTTTACCGTGGTGGGGGACGGACCTCTAAAGCGCGACACCCCCGAAGTGAAACAAAAAGGAGGCTCGGTCAAAGACACAAACGTGTCCCTGACCGAGCCTCCTTTTAACTAGTATCTATAGGCTCATCACTATATATGGTTTATTCCTAAGCCAATTGTTTCATGTTCTAATCCTTTGATTGGTGCCCCGATAGTTCCGTACAGTGCAACAGCAATCCATTCGCCCTCTTCTTCATTTATGTAAGGTGTTCCCCTTACGATTGAAAAGCGAAGACCAACTGTTCGCAAAACTTCACCTAGTTGCGTTTGACCTCTTGTTACACCAGAGAGAGCTTCCATAATCGCGTGGTAAAGCGAATGCATCTCACGGTAGAGATCGCCTCTCACCAAGCCGCTTCGTTTGGCGGCTGTTTCAATTGCTGCAACAACCTTCTGACTATCCATCGAACCGATTTTTCCAGTACAATAGCTCCAATTTAACTCATTGAATTCACGATTCCACTCTTCCTCTTCTCTATCCACTAATAGAAGTAGCATCGCACTTTTACCTATGCGGTTCTGATCTACTATGTTTACCAAAAGCATCCGCACCTCAATAGAAAAATTCTAAATTGACTAATAACTCATCTTTATTGTATGTGCTGATAAAGACAGGTGTCAACGAAATTTCTACTGATTTTAGAAACTTAGAGAGGTAGTTTGGTAGTGTGATAAAGGGGACTTAGGGGTAGAGGTAAGGGTAGATGCGGAGGGACGAACCTTTAAATTGGAAAGAACAATCCTATGGGGCAGGATCGTTCTTTCATTTTTCATTCCGTATCTTTTTTTGAGGTTTTGCTATTAGGCGGCTTTTTGCTGTTAGGTTTGTACGTTAAGTATTTGACTGTCCTGCTGTCTTTTTTTAATTGCAAGTAGGATAAGATGTTCATTCGCTCAGTGGGTGTAGGTTCTGGAGCCTCAGGACTTGTGGAGACAATATTAATATTAACCTCTGGATTTCTTTCTAAAACGATTAAATAATCTTTTGGCGTTTGATTTTGGTCAAAATGAACATATTTAAATGGAATTGGATTTTCAAAGCTTATTGGAAGAGCATAGGCTGTAGGAAACTTTGCAGATTCCATGACTAAGTCTGACAATATAATACTCTCTAAAGCATCAGAAAATATTGGTGGACTATAGACTGCTACTAGTTTGTCATTATACTTTTTACCTTGAAATATTATTGAATATTTTTTCCCTGTAACAAGAGTATTTTTAAGCTTACTCCAATCCTCGAATACAATCATAAATTCCCGTTTCATTTTTTCCTCCTTTTGGACTATTATTATAGTCTTAATATTTTCACAATTCCATTTTACGACAATTTTCTACGTTTTTCTGTAATATTTTGTATTTGTTACATATTTGTAATATTACCGTTATTTTTTTAATATAATACAACTATTTCCATCTTCTAGTTTCACTTAATTATATTTTAAAATGCATTGCTTATATCTTGATGATTATCCTTTTCGCACTCCTGTTTCTCCACATATTCTCTATAATACCTTTCCGGCGGAGTTGGAAAATAGGCAAGTGTTCTTGTTTTACTAATATAAGGATTGGGTTGGGATGTAACATACGAGGCATAACTGCCTCATGGATAGTTTTCAGGGTTGGAAGTGAGATTAGCTTCTAAAGGATTGCGGTGGATATATCTAGATGCAGAGATAAAGTAGGCAGAGATATCTATTTTAGATGCCCTATATCTTCCTTGAGAAATATGGCCAACAAGGCCATATTTCCTATTAAAATAAATAACATATCTTGTATGAAGGATTCGGAAAATTTGATGTATCGGAATGTGGCTTGTTTCAACTAACAAGTGAAGGTGGTTAGACATAAGGCAGTACGCATGCAAGGCGAATCGCTAGTTGGATTGTGTATCCTGAAGATAAAGTAAGTATTTCTGTCTATCAAACGGTGGAAAGAAAATACATTCTTTTCTGTTCCCTCTCGCTGTAATGTTGTAGGTGGTGCCGGGGGTCCAGTTACGTGGATTTCGAGGCATTGAATCACTCCTTTTAGATTTGTAGAAGTATACTATTCGACAAATTTTTGGGGGTTCCTGCATTATTTAGTAAATTTTTTTTGAGGCGGTCCGTCCCCTGCTATGGTAATGCAAAAAAGCACTCTGGTTTCCGAGGAGAACCTAGAGTGCTTTTGTTTTTTGTGTGTATTGGATTTCGAGTTCTTGTTTTAGCCAGTTGATCATTTGATTTGTGTCCATGTTGGCGTTGTTTGCTTGGGTGAATGCTTTTTCCATAAGGCTTAATAGTTGTTTCTCTTCTGCTTTTTTTACCATTTTTTCTCTAGATCCTCCTGGGTAGATTTGCAGTAATTTAATTCATTACCACAATATATTACACAAAACGAGATTATGTAACTGATGAATCTACAATATCAGAAAACTATGACTTTTGGAAATGCAAATTTTGGCTAAATTTTGTCGTAAATACCTTACACTTATCAGTTAATTGAAAATGGTGACGCAAAGGTATAAAAACCTTAATTTTACTAGGTGGAACTTCAGTTAGGTTAGGGAGATTGCATTACTAACTGATGAAATGACTAGGTTCTGTGGCAACACCCGAAGAGTAAATATCAAGGTGACCCTACTAAGTTGGCAGTTTACCACAGACTAAAATCACTAACTATCCTGCTACTGAGGCAACGAGGTAGCGGAGGGGATGAAAATTTTAGCACTTGAGGAAGTAAAAATAAAACATACCAAAGAAAAACGGCTAGTTATATTAGTATATTTTTCAGTATAATTATCTCATCGTAGGGGTCACCTACTTAACTTATAACGTATAAGGCGATAATAGCGTCGGTTTTCCGACATTTTTTATTATTCTTCTACTAATATTCTACATTATATGGAAACATTCTTCATTTTTCGATAGAATAGGAAGAGGACTTTTATAAATTTGGAGGACAAAATTTCATGCAGAATGAAGTCAAATTAATCAAGGGGTTAAGACAGCCATCGATTTTCTTTTACCAGCTAAAAGAAGCAGAGGTTTTAAAAGGCTATCGTCTTAGAATTTTCCTATTATTTATACTCTCAAGCTTAGTCTACGGTTTAGTCGCTCACTTTGGAATTGGAATGAATTCATTATCCAAAGAGCTAGTTGGTTTATCCCCTACTGCTTTTGAGACAGAAAAATTTTACTTTTTTATTGGCCGCGTGCTATTAGGGTTGTTGTATGCAGGAATTATTTTGTTCATTCCATCGCTACTTTTTTGGACACTTTCAGAGGAAGCAGAATATCGCAAACTAGTGGTCGTTCAAGGCTTAACATTAATTATCTTATTAATTGAAAAACTAACCTTTATCCCATTAGCACTTTATCTTTCTTTAAACTGGTTTTCCTCTCCTTTTTCTTTAGGAGTGCTATCACAATATATTACTTCTAACAGCTGGGTCATTTACTTTTTAGGATGTATTTCACTATTTAAAATATGGACATTATTTATTCAATATAAAGGCTTGAAAAGATTACTTGCCAAAAAGAATTGGGTTATTTGGGGCACGCTTCTTCTTTATAATCTCGTTTTTTGGTGTATAACAGCATTTTTAGCCTATATTGATTTTTCAAGTTTACTATAAGGCAGTGATGAGAATGAGAAAACGTACTTATATTTTAGTGACAATTTCAATCCTATTATTTATTGGTGTGAATGTTTTCCTAATTGAAAAAGAAAACAGCAGAGTAGACCGCCTACTTCATACGGACCTTTGGAAGTCAGTAACGCAAAGCAATTTGACAAAAACACTCGCTAAAGAAGGTGTCGTTACTTCCGAAGAAGAAACACCTATTTACTTTAATGATGAATTTGGAACCTTCGCTGAATTCCTTGTCAAAGAAGGAGACGAAGTAGAAGTTGGCACGCCGCTTTTTCAATATGAAGCAACCGACCTGGAAGCTCAAAGAAACCAGTTAGAATCAGATATTGATCAACTAGAGGATGAAATCGACAGTATCGAAGATCATATTGATGATTTAGAAGATCTCGAGCGTTCTGTTCCATCTGTTTCCAATGAAGAGGAGAAAATCCCTCTAGAAGCCAGTGCTATGGAAACAGAGTTTTCCATCGAAAAAGAAATTGCTTCAAAAGAGTTCGAAGTAAGCCGTTTGGAAAATCAAATCGATAATCTTGAACGACAAGTATCTGATTTAGATTCCTATGAGTCTAGCTTAACCGTTCAAAGTTCTGTTGCTGGAATTGTAAAAAATCTTTCCCACGAGATTGATAATCCATTAATTACGATTGCTTCTGCAACACCTGTCGTCAACGGTGATTTAACAGAAACAGAATCACTTGAAGTAGAAGAAAAAATGCAAGCACGGATACGTTCCAAAAATGAATCCGGTACGTTAAAGGGAGAAATTTCACAAATTTCCTCTTTTCCAAAACAAGATCCTGCTGTAGAAAAGGAAAGTTCGTATCCTTTTACTGTAACCATTCAGGATGAAAGCAAACTTTTACCTGGCCACCATGTTGAAGTATCAATTATCCTTGAAGAAGTGAAAAACGTGCTAGCAGTCCCTGAAATAAGTATCGAAAAGCTTGGCGATAAAGAATACATCTGGGTACTCACCGATAAGGGTACTGTAAAAAGAAAAGAAGTCAAAACAGGCCTTGTTGTCGAAGGAAAACAACAGATTACTTCAGGTGTTGAAAAAGGGGAACACTATATTGTAAACCCTTCTGACTATCATTACTTAACAAATGATGTCCGCTTTATCACACCGCTAAATTGGTCTAAAGTCGAATGGAAAGACTGGAAAAAACAATTAAAAGAGCCATTTGTTATGGAAAACTTGTTGATGGGGATTTTAGAAAGAAAATAATATGGAATGAAACTGACTCTCTTTCTGAGGGTCAGTTTTTTGTTTGGGTGTTTGGGTGCTGATTTGTTTGTTCCTGGGACAAATGCGGGGGTTTTGTTCCTGGCACATTTACAGGGTTTTGTCCCTGGAACATTTACGGCTTTTTGTCCCTGGAACATTTACAGCTTTTTGTCCCTGGAACATTTACGGCTTTTTGTCCCTGGAACATTTACAGCTTTTTGTCCCTGGCACGTTTCCGGCTTTTTGTCCCTGGAACATTTACGGCCTTTTGTCCCTGGCACATTTACGGTCTTTTGTTCCTGGCACATTTACGGCCTTTTGTTCCTGGCACATTTACAACGGTCTGTGCCAGGAACAAATAACAAATTAAAAGTTAAGCATTTCATTTAATCTACATACTCCCCTTTTTTCGCATCATACTAAGTAGAAGAAAGGAGTTGCTTCCATGAACCTATTAAAAAAGTCAGCTCTTATTATCCTTTTTATTTCTGTGTTTCTTATTGCCCTCCCTTCTAATTGTTTCTCCCTTCAAGCGTCCGCTACTGGAACGAAAAACGTTATCCTGCTCATCATGGACGGCACTAATTCTGATGTTGTTACACTTTCCCGTTGGTATAAAGGGAGTTCATTAAACCTAGATAGTATTGTCGTTGGAGGAGTGCGAACGTATTCTGCTCAATCGGCTATCACCGACTCCGCCGCAGCGGGCACTGCAATGGCAACTGGCCATAAAACACTTGCTGATTATATAGGCATGATTCCTATTTCAGGTCGGAAAGATACACGACCAGTCCTGACCGTGTTGGAAGCAGCACATTTACATGGGTATTCTACTGGGCTTGTTTCCACTTCTCCAATACAGCATGCTACCCCCGCCGCGTTTTCTTCTCATGTAAATGACCGCAACGATTTTAGTGATATTGGGGAACAGCAAGTTTACCAAAACCTCGATGTCGCACTCGGCGGAGGAAAGGCGTGGCTTCATCCAAAAGCAGAGGATAATGTAAAAAATGACGACGGCATGCTGAAAACTCGCGAGGTAAGCCGAACGGATGGTGAAAACTTGTTAAAAGAGGTAAAGACAAATGGGTATACCCTTTTGAAAACCCGTGAGGAACTTTTAAAAAAAGATGTGCGAAACGATAAGGTTTGGGGATTGTTTGCCAATGAAGATATCTCGTATGAATTCGATCGCGAAACACTTCACCCCGATCAACCATCTTTAGCTGAAATGACGAAAAAAGCAATCGAGTCGTTGAGCAGCTCCAAAAATGGATTTTTCCTTATGGTAGAAGGAAGCAAGATCGATTGGGCAGCACATAAAAATGACCCTATCGGCATGATAAGCGAGGTTCTTAGCTTTGATGATGCTGTTGGAGAAGCGTTGGACTTTGCCAAAAAGGACAAAAACACCATGATTATTGCTGTTACAGACCATGGCAACAGTGGGTTAACAATCGGTAACAGCAGTACAAATAAAGATTATTTTAATCAGCCTGCCGGGAATTTTATTAAACCGCTAAAAAAAGCAGAGCTAACCGTAAAAGGAGCTACATCGCAATTAAAAAAAGACCGCTCCAATTTAAAAAAAGTTCTCACGACGTATGGACTAGATGACCTGTCAAAAGCAGAATACTGCAAAATCAAAGAAGCCGATGATTTGGAAACAATCGAGGACAGCATGGTAAAAATGATGGCTAAACGTGCCCACTTAGGTTTTACCACCCACGGGCACAGCGGGGAAGATATCTTTCTGTATGCATACGGCCCAGGCAAGCCTACCGGTTTAATAGAAAATACACACATCCCGCTAATTATCTCGGAGTATTTGGGGATTCCCTTACACTCCAAAAGGTATGATGAGTGGTACATTAATGCTATGACATACTTTAAGAAAAAAGGATACAAAGTCAAAATAGATAAACAAGATAAGGATAATCCTATTTTTACAGCTATAAAGGGTTCGGAAAAACTGCAATTTCCGGAGAATAAAAACTACTATTTGCGGAACGGGAATAAAGTGTTGCTTGAGAGTGTGAATGTTTATAGTGGGGATGGATTTTATGTGCACGTGGATTTTTGAGGGATGAAGAATTTCAGTGGGCAATTCTGTTCCTGGCACAATGTATGCTGTCTGTGCCAGGAACAATTACTACCATTAACTTCTAAAATCGTCACTGCCCTCTTTTATATTTAATTCTACGTAAAATTTATAAGTCTCCTTGGAACCATTAGTCATCTCACGAAGAAGCCTCTTTGTATGAACTATGGTGTCTTTAGATGTCTTACTTATATACGCCCTGTAACTACTCCAAGGATATTCTTCGGGTCTGTTTGTCATGTTGGCTTTTACTGGATTCAAATGAATATAACGGCTTGTATCTAACATGTGCCTCCAACTTTTTATTAAAGTTGCGTGGTATCTCTCCTGAAAAACGTGACCTACCAATTCATATTTTCGATTGAAATATCTTGCGTAAATGGAATGAATAAATAAGATTATATCTGAAGGAGAATGTTCGATGGTTTCGATTAGGAGATGAACATGATTTGTCATAAGGCAGTAGGAGTGAAGATAAAATGGAGTTTTCTCTTGGGCTCGCTTGATAAGAGATAAATAGTACAAATAATCCTCTTTTTTTCTGAATATTTCCTGTTTGCGATTCCCTCTTGCAGTAACATGGAGCATGACCCCAGGATAGTATTCTCTCCGTTTTCTCGGCATTTGATCACCCTTTCATTTTTATCATTAAAGTTATTCTGCATTCTCCTTCATTTTCCTTCTAATTTAACAACTTTTTTATTTTTTGTTCCTGGCACGTTCTTCTCCTTTTGTTCCTGGCACAAACTACCGCTTTTGTTCCAGGAACAGATCTGTCCTGCAATCCCGCTTCCCCCATTTCTTTCCGCTTCCTTTTTACGTTATAATAAAAAGATGGGATTTTTCGTTTGATGGGAGGTGGCTTTTTATGTCGATTAGGCTACAGGAGCTGGAGGAGAAGCTTTTGCCGGTGAGTGAGTATATTCGAAGCGAGTTGAAGGCTACGGATGAGGAAAGTCGGAATGTGGTTCAGAAGGGGCTGCTTTTGTTTCGTCAGCATTTGGTTTCGAACGTGAAGGTACGGGATGAAGCGGCTTTTGCGGAGGTGCAGGATGTTACGCCTGTTACGGTTAAGTTGGATTTGACTTTCCCATTGCTTAGTAAATGCTCTTGTCCACATGAGAAATGGTGCCGTCATCGGATGGCAACATTTTTTGTTCTATATAATAAGGTCGGTCGTGTTAGTGAATGGCTAACGGAGTGGCGAAGCTCGAATGAGGGACACCCTAGTAATGCAAAGGCAGGCTCTGCGTCTTCGCTCCAAGATTTATTAACAAAGCACTCTTCCACAGGTGCTCTTCGTAAGGCTAGCGATTTATTAAAGGAGAGAAAAACACGTGGGAATTCTCCTGAAGAATGGTGGATATTTTTTGAAACAGTCGTATCCGATGAGGATATGGAGGTAATAGAACGACAATCTTATATGATTGATATACATATACAAAATTTTTATAAGCGATTAATGAAGGATGCTCCTTTTGAACGAGAGTGGAAGCCGCTCTATCAATTGTTTACGACTTTTTATTTATCACAAACAATTGATGCATTTGTTCAAAAGCGGGAAATACAATTAGATAAAAATCATTATTCTATGTATGATTTTCTTTTAGCGGAAATGGAAGAAGCTATTCGAAGGCTGGCGGTTCATGCAATGCCTTTTAGTTTTGATCCTTATATTAGTTTTTTAAAAAATAAAACAGTGGAATTTAGTTCTTCTTCCGAGCAAAGTACAATGGTGAAAGCAGATATTTATCGATTCCTTTGGTTTTTCTTATTTAAGACAAAGCAATGGAGACGGCAAGAGATAGAACGGTTGAAAGCAGCTGTTCCGCAGGATACGTTTGGGACGGTAGCCCTTCTCCATCAGTATTTGCTGCTAGATGATTTTGATCATGCTTATGAACAATTTGATAGACTAGGTTTAGAAATTATTCATTTTGCCGACTTTTGGTTGGAGCAGTTTTTCTATTTGAAGAAGTATGATACTGCTGTTTTTGTTTTAAAACAACTTGCTCCTAAGCTTGCGGACTACATGAACGGGCTAGATGATTACTATGCGACACAATTTGCTCGTTGGTTTTTTCGGATTTTGCCGATGGATTGGCTTGCGGAAAATCAGAAACTGCTTCTGAAGGAACTGCTCCTTTCCCTGCTTCCTTATAGCTTTTTTTCCTATAGTCAGTTTTTATTGTCGGCGAAAGACTATCGTGCGTGGGTGGAGCTTCAAATTTATATGAATTATTCGATACAAGAAATGGAAGGCATGGGGCTAAAGGATGTCGCAAAGGATGCTCCAGAGCTTGTTCTTCCACTGTATCATGAAGGGATTATTCACTATATTGAACAAAAAAATCGTGACAGTTATAAAAAAGCCGTTCGTTATTTAAAGAGACTGCGGACGTTATATAAAAAATTAAAACACCCGGAAAAATGGGAAGTCTTTTTTGCTTTTATTTTAGAAAAAAATAAGCGATTACGGGCTTTTCAAGAGGAATGTAGAAAGGGTAAATTGATTGATGCTTAAGTTATCGCCTGTGAAGATAGTAATTGATACCAATACAAGTCCTGATTACTTTCTCGTTTCTGCTGTTAATGATAAGGGGGAGCCTCTATCGGTTACAGACTGGAAACGCCAGTTATTTTTATGGCATGAGGAAAGTTTTTATGGAACACGCCTTTCTGTACAAAAAATTGGCTACCAAGATCATGTGATTGTTTCTCATTGGGAGCTCTTAACACTCCTTGCCAATGAGAGTTTTAGTTCGATGGTTGATTGGGACTGGGATGAGACAGGGCAAGCTTGTTCTGCGATTGCTCCAATTCTTTTTGATGCCATCGAGTCAGGGAAATGGCTTCCACAGTTTGATAAGTTAAAAGAAGAGGGGTTACAATTCCAAATTCCTGAAGAGGTTTGGACTAATTTTCCGAATGAGTTTTGGGAAGAGGAACTCCCTTCTGGCCCTACTAAGCGCGGCTTAACTGAGCGATGGTTTCAACATGGATTAAAAGAGGCCATGAATGCAAAAGAATCTTCGTCATGGAGACGAGTGCAAAAGCTTCAGGACAGTTCGTTAACGTCGGAAGAGCTTCAAGCCTATTTTGATGAGGAACGTTGGAGTGAATGGATTGGGTTAGAGGACTCCTCCCTCCCTTTTACAATGGGTCTAAGTATTTCTGAACCTTTGGAAGAGGAAGATACATGGCACTTAGAAACCATTTTACGAGATAAAAAGAAACAGGATCGTGTTATTTCATTGGTGGAAGACAAGATTCCGCCTAGTTGGAAAAAATATCTACCGGAAGTTTACCTTGAACAAAAACGTTGGATGAATATGATGCCGTTAATAAAAGGGACGGGAGATAAACTTCGAACAACATTAGATGAACACGATGCGTGGGATTTCTTAACTATTTTAAGTGAAAAACTAATTGATTTAGATATTGAAATTCTTTTGCCTTCTTGGTGGGAAGCGATGAAAGATGCCCAGCTGACGGTAAAAGCGCGATTAAAAAATACAGATACGAGTTACCGCCCTTCTTTTGTCGGTTTGAATGCGATGCTCGACTTTGATTGGCGACTGTCGATGAATGGCGTTGATTTTTCCGAAGACGACTTCCAAAAGCTTGTCAATGAACAACGTCGGTTAGTAAAAATCCGCGGTCAATGGATGAAGCTTGATCCAGCGATGATCCGCAAAATCCAAGAATTGATGACAAAGGCAAAGAAAGATGGGATCTCGATTCAGGATATGCTCGAACAAGAGCTTGTTCCGAAAGATTCGGATGAAGCGGCGCCCGACGAGGATGAGTATGATCCACACCAGTATGCGCGTATCCAGCTTGAACTTAATCGATCGATGAAGAAGCTTGTGCACCAGCTTTCGAACGTGTCGACAATTCCGATTGCCGAAGAGCCTACAGATTTCCAAGGGGAATTGCGACCATACCAGCAGCTTGGGATGAGTTGGCTATTATTTTTACGGAAGTTTGGATTTGGGGCTTGCCTGGCAGATGATATGGGCCTCGGCAAAACGGTACAGTTAATTACGTATCTTTTACATGTAAAAAATAACGAAACACCAGACTCGCCTGCGTTAATTATTGCCCCTACTTCTGTACTGGGGAACTGGCAACGGGAATTGGAGAAATTTTCACCATCTCTTTCTGTCCATCTTCATTATGGTTCTAATCGCTTAAAGGGGGAGAACTTTTCAGAAGGAATTGCTGATGCGGATGTTGTGTTAACTTCGTACGGCTTGTCTCATATGGATTTTGAGGAACTCTCGCAAATAAATTGGAGTGCTATTTCACTTGATGAGGCGCAAAATATTAAAAATGCGAATACGAAGCAATCCCGTGCTATCCGTAAATTGTCTGGGAAGCATCATATCGCATTAACAGGGACACCAATGGAGAATAGATTATCTGAACTGTGGGCAATCTTTGATTTTCTCAACCATGGATATCTCGGTGGCTTTACGCAATTTCAGAAAAATTATATTGCTCCGATTGAAAAGGATGAGTCTGAGGATAAAGTTAGAGAACTTCAGGCAAAAATTAAACCATTTTTACTACGTAGAACGAAAAAGGATCCTGAAGTGGAGTTGAACCTTCCAGAGAAGATTGAGCAGAAGGAATACTGTCCATTAACAGCGGAACAAGCCTCCCTTTATGAGCAGCTCATTCAGGAGACATTCACAAAAATTGAAACGTTAGATGGTTTTGAACGCAAAGGATTAATCTTGCAAATGCTTAATCAACTAAAGCAGTTATGTAATCATCCGGCCCTTTATTTAAAAGAACCGGTGCCAGATTCGGTACTGCAGCGATCAGAGAAGATGCAAAAGCTCGTGGACATTGTCGAGGTAGCCCTCGGTGCCGAAGAGGGTTGTCTAATTTTCACCCAGTATATTTCAATGGGAGAAATGATCCAACGCGTGATGAAAGATAAGTTTGGTGTTGACGTGCCATTTTTAAATGGAAGTACGTCCAAAACGCAGCGTGATAAGCTTGTATCTGATTTCCAAGAAGGAAAATTCCCTGTCTTTTTACTGTCATTAAAAGCAGGAGGAACAGGACTTAATTTAACAGCTGCCAACCATGTTGTTCACTATGACCGCTGGTGGAACCCGGCAGTTGAAAATCAAGCAACAGACCGCGCCTACCGCATCGGTCAAAAGCGATTTGTCCATGTCCATAAAATGATTTCCTCTGGAACACTAGAAGAAAAGATCGACAGCATGCTCGAAAAAAAACAAGCACTAAACGAAGAAATCATCCGAAGCGACCAATGGATCACCGAACTATCCAACCAAGACCTCCAATCCCTCCTAACACTAGAATAAGTTTTAGTGCATTAACGTAGTGAGGGACGGACCTCCAAAAAGGGTACTGCAAACAAAAAACAGCCGATTCCATCAAAGGAATCGGCTCTATTTGAAGTTATAAGGAGTTTGATTTCGAGGTAACGTTTTATTCTATCTTTTTCGGCAGGATGTTAGAGGTAATTTGTTGTTGGTAGGATCAAAAATACATATTATTAGTTGGATACTAGGCTGAGTTTTTTCTGCTGGTTAGATATGTCGGGAGCTTTTTCTACAGATGCGTGTTCTTCGAGGGTTTCTATACGTTGCGAAAGGTAGTAATTCGCTACATTTACTCGTGCTAACTTACGGATCAATTCTTCATTTAATTTTTCCAAGCGATCAATTCTTTTTTCTATCAATGCTAGAGACAAGTTTTCACCTCCTAAAAAATACTTTTTCTTTGTTAGAAGATATTTTAAAATGGCAATTCTATTTTATCAGTTGATTTCTGTGGCTGAGCAGGTTTGCCATCAAGGAATTTAACTGATTCCGCAACTACTTCCGTCACATAGATTCGCTTTCCTTGTTCATTTTCATAGTTACGAGTTTGAAGTCGGCCAACTATTCCAATTACGGAGCCTTTTTTGCAATATTTCGCTGTGTTTTCAGCTGCTTTATTCCACAACGTGCAAAGAACAAAGTCCGCTTCAAATTGCCCTTGTTGATTACGAAATCTACGGGTCAATGCGATTGTAGCATTCAAAACTGATTTTCCATCTGGTGTTACTCTAGGTTCTGGATCTTTCGTTAACCTCCCCACCAATGTTACTTGATTAATCACTGAGCATCTGCCCTCCTTTCCTGTCTGACCCCATCTTACAAGCATTCCTTTATCCTGTAAAATGAAGGAAATTGTATTTTCACTGCTATTTCCTCTCGAATTCTCAAAATTCATCTAGGCGAATTTTCACTTTTTAAAACAAATCTTAATGAGGGAATATAAAATTAAACTTTTTTAAAGTTTTTTCCAATGAAGAAGAATAGTGAAATTACACCATTATGTATCCGTTTCTCTCTATGGTATAATTTTGGTAAAAGTGAAACTAATGGTAGGAGATGTTCGTTCATGAAAACATTCAAAGTTATCACTCTCCAAGTTGTCGAAAAAGAGGTACTGAAGGACATTAATATCGTGGACGGTTTAATTATTAACAAAGAAGACGATAAAAGAACATGGTTAATTGAGACATATGTTTCAAAAGAATACTATGATTACTTCCGGGAAGCTCAACAGGAAAAAGGCGATTTAGAAATACAAGTTGTTATTTCTCACCAAGCAAATGATCCAGCCGCATTCTTAACATCTATTCGGTGCATTAAGTTAATGGATGATAAAATGAGTATTTTGTTTGAAGGAAAGCTAAGAAAACAACGAAATGAGTATGCAGAACTCTTACTCGCTAACTTAATGCAAAAGGGCTATGCAGGGGAAGAACTCATGCAAGAATTTAAAAGTAAAATGAAATCCAAACCACAAATTCCCGCCTCATCAAAGTCTAGTTCGGAAGCAAAAAACATATAACAAGAACAGGACGTTCATTATATGGAACAACCTTAGAGAATGTGGTATACTAGTATAAAATTAATTCTAAGGTGCGTGACAGTCATGATTGGCGAGCGAGTAAAAAGGTTAAGACAAGAAAAGAAAATGTCCATGACGGAGCTTGCTGATAAAGCTGGAGTAGCTAAGTCGTATTTAAGCTCAATTGAACGAAGTCTTCAACAGAATCCTTCCATTCAGTTCCTTGAAAAAATTTCTGCTGCCCTCGGAGTTACAGTTGACTCCCTTTTACATGATGAAATTAAAGAAGAGCAGATGGATTATGAATGGATGAAGATTGTGGAAGAAGCAATGGATTCAGGCATTTCAAAAGATCAATTTCGTGAGTTCATTGAATTTAATAAATGGCGTCAAGGTCAAAAATAAAAGTCTTGCTAGGAAGCAAGACTTTTTAATTTTCTCTGTTTGGTTTTAGAGCTTTTACCGAGGTGTTCATTTGTAAAAACTCTCTAATTTCTCCCTGTTTTATTCCGACTTTCATTGCCTCCTTAATTAGTTGGATCCATTCTACATCTAATTCTTTCTTCCCCAAATCCCATTCCTCCTAAAATACGCTTCGTATTTCAGGCAATCCAGCCGTCATAGTTTACACAAGCTCATCCTTTTGAAGCATGTCTAAACCTTAGACCCGTGACTTTGCGTCCCTACTTTTCAACAGGTTTGCCTTTATCTGACATTATCTCTTTAGTCCCATCCTTATTATACTATCTAGCTATTTTTTTATATGTTGATTTTTGTCTATTCTGAAATTTTTTCCGGAAAATTTTTCTTTATATTTTGACAATTTAGGTTTTAATTTACGTATATTTTTATTATTAATTAAGGTAATGACATAATATTGTCGAAGGGTTAATACAGTCTCTTTTCTGCCTGTCTTTGATATGCTTCCAACTTTTTACTTAGAGGAATAATTCTCTTTGGATTTATCGTAGAGGAGTTATACAAAGGTGCACTGGTTAAGTCAAGTCCACATGAGGGGCAAATCCACTCTCCTAGTTCTGCACTACTATAGGATGGACGGGTACAGCGATCGCATGTTTTTTTATACATTTCAATACCTCTTTCCCTGATATAAATTTATTAGAAAAGGTTAGTAGTGATGAAAAATATATGCTGAAGGTCATTAAATTAGGCTCTTTTCTCATAGATTATTGTTTTTACTTATATAAATTCTTCCCGTTAATTTCTGCTACGCTCGGGGAGAAATAAAAGACTCTTAGAAACCGGAGGCGACTTTCTCAGCTCGTGAAGAAAACAGGAAAAATTCCCCCAAGGCACCCTTTTCCTTTTGAGAATTTTATCTTTTTTACAGCGAGCTAGACATACGTTTCCTCTGTGGGATTCTCACTTCCCTCTTTTCCCGCAAGAGTCAAATGCCCTCCGCTCCAATCAATTCAGTGGGTTAAACTTGGTTTGGAGTTAAAAAGCAGCAAATTTTACGAAAGCAGCCTTTAATTATTATCCTTTCGCAAGCTAAAATAATACTACAGAATCAATTGTTCTTTTAAAAGAACAATTGATTCTAGTATAAAGTAGCCACTGTTATTTAAAAAATGGCAAATTCCTTCATTTTTTCATTATAATGAACACTTTCTGTTCTATATCTTCAAAATCCTCATTCTTTCAGATAATTTCGTTTTTTATATAAAATATATTGTTCTTTATAATGTATAATAAGAAAAATTAGTATGATACGTTACAAAAAATACGACTAGTAAACCTCCCAAAAGAATGGGGATTTCCTAGTCATATAATCTTTATTGATAAAGGAGAAAAATTTTTGAGAAGTAGCATATTGAAAATAACCAGTTTGACATTATTCATTATAGGATTAATGTTAATTACCTATTCCATTTATCACATCATTTCGCAAAAACAACAGGAAGCACAGGCATTGAGTGAAGCAAAAGAGAAGCTTACAGATGAACATCTAAAAAAAAAAGAAATAATTCTGAGGTTATATATTCTTTTTCAAAAGGGGATGTTGTTGGAATTCTTGATATCCCTGCCCTTAATAAAGAACTTCCGATCATAGAAGGTACGGATGAAGAAGAGCTTGAAAAAGGAATTGGTCATTATTCCTCTACAAAACTTCCCAACCAAAGGGATCGAATCTTTTTAGCAGGTCATCGTGATACCGTTTTTAAGCACATCGGGGAGTTGCAAGAGGGAGATAAACTTATAATAGAGATGAAGGATGGCATATTTATCTATGAAATTTTTGAAACATTTATTGTTCATGAAACAAATATGTCCGTTTTACAATCCACTTCCCCTGATGAAGTTCTAACATTGTCCACTTGCTATCCATTTGACTATTTATCTAGTACAGAGGAGCGTTATATTATTAATGCACGGAGAATAGAATCACCTTAATCAGGTGCGCTTAGCATATTCAGAACGAACAGGATTGGGAGGATAAGAGTTTAAAGCTATATAGATGTCCCAATAGAAAATTACCCACAAAAGAATAACTTATCATTTCCTAACTATTAACAAAAACCCCTATTTTTTAGGGGCTTTAATGAACAATATCACTATAAAAAGGGTTGATATCTTGTGCGTTAATAAGCTCTTCTATGATATATTCAATATCCGCTTTGGAGTAATTTTGCAAGGGGAGCTCTTCATTAAAAACTTGATAGTACAAAATTTGTGCCAATTTGAAGTCTTTATCTAAAGGTAGATTTAGTTTTTTTTTGCCATTCCTTGGAGTTTATCAAGTAAAAATTTTGCTTCTACTTTACATGAATAGTCGTAATCCGTTCCAAGATCCTTTTGAAGAGAGTCTATTTCGTTCATTTGCTCTTCGGTTGGTGGCTCTGAAAGAATTTTTTCTATCGTTTCATTAATCTTAACTGCTAACTCTTCATGAAATTTGGGATCATTTTTTATCTGATCATCTAAATTGTTAAACCATGAAGCACTTTCATTTATATATGTACGCCAAAGTTGAACAAAGTTTTGTAATTCATACTTTTCTTCATCCCAACTAATCTTCGCCATATATTGTTCAAAAGCTGTTTTTATAGAACGGGTAATACTGATCTTCGTACCCGATGATAATTGATTAAACATGTATAAAAAGTACCCCCTAAAAAAATATACATAGTATTATAACTATATCATAATGGCCAGACGATATGTAGAGCTTCTATTGTAAAAAATATGGTAATTACTTTTACCATTACTATATCCTACCTTAAAAGATTTTACTTTAAAACGAAACTTTCTTCAAATTTTTTGTGAGTTATCACCGTAAAAGTATTTTTTAAAAAACAGAGACAGCTACTGCCATCTCTGTCAAAATTATTATTGATCTTTATTATCTTCGTCTTTCATATCTTTTGTATCTTCTAATGGTTCTTCATCTGGAGAATTCTCATCTTCTAATAACTCTCCATCACCATTGTTATTGTTATCACCGTTATTTCCATTGTTTTGGTCACCATTGTCACCGTTCAGGTCACCATCGTCACCGTTGTCAACGTTGTTTCCATTATTACCGTTGTCACCATTGTCGTTATTCAAATCCCCGCCGTCCTCTTCTAATGGTGCATCGTCCTCTGGAGGTGGCTCTTGGTCATCATTGGCATTACAGCCAACTAAAAGCATTGCAGCAAGTGCTGATCCACCCAAAATGGATAATAATTTTCTGCTCATGATGTATAACTCCTTTCAAACATATAAGTGTAAGTAAGACCGCTATTACTGGTCTCCCATTATCATTCCCAATTTTATTTTAAACTTACATTGATTTTGAAATTTAACAAGGAAAAAGGAACGGTTCTCTAAGGACTTATCTTAGAGAACCGTTCCTTTTATCCCGCATTAACGGTCAGGAAAACGCCACTGATTGAAGTTTCACTTTATTATTGTTTGTCACCTAGCGCAAACATCATTTCTAGTTCACAAGCGACCTCGCCATCTACCGTAGCAATTCCCTTTCCTTTTCCGATTGCTCCCTTAAAGCGAGTCATTTCAACTTCAAGACGAAGTTGGTCACCAGGTTTTACTTGACGCTTAAACCTACATTTATCAATCCCTGTAAAAAATGCTAACCGGCCACGATTTTCTTCCTTTTTCAGCATCGCCACTGCTCCAACTTGTGCGAGTGCCTCGACAATCAAAACACCTGGCATTACAGGATAATCAGGGAAGTGTCCATTAAAAAATTCTTCATTAGCCGTCACATTCTTAATTCCAACTGCCTTTTGGCCTTCTTCCACCTCTAAAATACGATCCACTAACAAAAAAGGATAACGATGTGGAATAATTTCTTTAATTTGATCAATAGTAAGCATATCACTAGTCCTCCTAAATATGTACGATATCCTTCTATTGTACCGAAATCGAGGATGATTTGAAATAGATGCTATTTTGAAGGGAAATCCATTACTGTGCTGACTGGCACCGAGAACTACAAGTATTACTTTACCAATTTAAAGCAGTGAGGGACGGACCTTTGAAGGTTTCCTTTAAAGGTCCGTCCCCCACTACACTAACGTATTAAAAAAACGCCCACTACTTGAGAGGGCGTCTAATATGCAAGGGTTATTTTTCTTTCATTACGATGTCGTAGATGTGTTGCCATGTTTCGAGTTTAAAGGTGTCTAAGAATTTTCCGTCCCCGATGACACTGAAACCGATGGCGGTGCCAAGAATTAAACTGACAGCAAGAAGTAGAATAAATAAAAGGACACGAAGCCAGATTGGAATGAGTCTTACACGTACCCAAGCCTGCGTTTGGGTTTCTTGTGTCATTTCCTCTTTCTGCTGTTTTACTTTCGCTTTATCTGCTTTAATGTCTTCCCTTGTTTTACCTTCTTGTAGTATATCTTTTCCTGTCATAGTTTCAAACCCCTTTAGCGTATCCCGTTCACAAGGCCCATCATTTGATCTGCCATCGAGATCGATTTTCCTTGAAATTGATATGAACGCTGAACATTCAGCATATCTGTCATTTCTTTTCCAATATCAACGTTAGAAGCTTCTAACATTCTTTGCGACAAGGAAATCCCATTTCGTGCCGCTCCTTGGATGTTTGTAATAATTTCAGCTTCGTTTACACCTAGATTTTGCATGTTCGCTGGTAATCCAATTAAATTCCCGCCGAACTGCTCCATAAACTGTGGCTTTTCTAATTGAACAATTCCAAGATCAAAGGTAGTTTCGGTTCCATTTCTATCACGAACCGTTACTTCCCCGTTACCTTCTAGATTGAACCTTTCCACATTCTCTGGAAATGTTATAAAATTATCGTTCTCATCTAACACAGGATGACCCGAACCATTAACAAGTAGCGCCTCGCCATTTCCTGTAGGACTAATATAGAAAGCCCCGTCACGAGTATAACGGACATCATTATTCTCGCCATCTTGGACAAGTACTTTAAAGAATTGTTTACTATTTGTCAATGCGAAGTCTAGTTCCCGATTGGTATTTTTTAGCGAACCTTGTGTTAAAATCATCTGAGCTTGACCAAGCTTCGCCCCAACACCTTGACGGATGCCGTTCGGTGTTAATCTCCCAATCTCTGCCTCTACGTTTCTCTGATTATTGAATTGCTGTACTAATAGTTCCGAAAAAGTAGCCTCTTTACGCTTATATCCATTCGTATCAGAGTTTGCTAGGTTGTTACCGATCATATCTATTTGTTTTTGCAATTGATTCATTGTATTCGTTGCAGTAATCATTGTCCTGTTCATCTTATTGGACTCCTTTATCCGTTAGTAAAATAGAGGTAATTAGCTTAGCCATTTACTCGTCCGATTTCGTTAGCGGCCTTTTCCATACTGCGATCATATGCTTGCAATACTTTTTGGTTAGCTTCAAAAGCTCTGTAAGCTGTCATCATATCTGTCATTGTCCTAGCAGCATCTACATTCGATCTTTCTAAAAACCCTTGACTTGTTCTAAAGGAAACACCCTCTATGTTATATGCACTTGGAAGTGGGTTATTGTTTTCAGATACAAATAAACCATCGCCTTGTTTTACAAGTGTATTAGGATTCCCAGCAAACCCGATTCCTAATGTTGCCACGTTCCTATCATTAACTAAAACCTGACCATCTTCATTTATCGTAAACTGATCACTAGGTAATTGGATTCTTTCATCACTATTATCTAAAACATATTGCCCATTTGCTGTTGTCAGAAAACCGCTGCCATCAACAGTAAAATTCCCGTTTCTCGTATAACGAGGTGTACCGTCTAAGCCTTCAATTGTAAAAAAGATAGAGCCAAGAGCGCCAGAGACTTCATCTACAGGCATGGAAAGGTTTGTTAATGCAACATCTGTCCCATTCCCAGTCTCTTTCAGATCGCCCTGTAAAAAGTTAGGCGTAGCTTCCTGCATATAAACTCCTGTATTAAGTGCTCCTATCTCACTATTAAAAGGAATATTTAGTTTCCTTTCTGTTGGAACTTCTGCTGAATCCAACCGCTGCAATAACATTTCTGGAAATGCTCGCATCGATGATTGGTCCGCTTTGAATCCAGGTGTGTTTGCATTAGCCATATTATTTGATAGCATTTCTGTTTTCCGTTGCTGTGCAAGCATTCCGGAAGCAACAGTATAAAAACCGCGAAACATTTTCTCCACCTCTTTTTCTATTACAGCATGTTGCCATTTTGAATAAGACTTAGACAGCATCCAAGTCCCTAAGTTCCGTCCAAGCTTCTACCTATTCATTATATCGGAATAATGCTTTATTTGTTATCATTCTTTCGCTATTTTTCATTAGAAAATGTTGGATGTCTTGCTTTACGAGGACTGTCCCCTATTGATGTAATCACTTTGTTGGATAGGTTGTGTGTAGTTCTTTCCTGGTAGCACGTAGACGGGGTCTGTCCCCTTATCTATTAAAAAACAGATAACTTACATTCACTGCATATCGACTTCTTCGTTAATCAGGGACTGACGCCGTGATGTAGTATGCAGTTGCTAGGTTAGAAACCTCCATTTTTTCACTTAGTATCTGCCAATTACTTTGCGGTGTCAGACCCCTTTGCCTCTTAGATGGGTCTCGAAGGCTACGCAAGCCGCTTCCGCTTTTCTCTGTCCAGCTCCTGCAGCTAGCCCGCTGTGAAAAAGATAAATCCCCCCCAAAGGCAAAAAGCGCCTTTTGAGGGAATTTTCTATTTTCTTCGCGGGCTGAACGAGCTGCCTCCGCTTTTCTAATTATCCTATTTTTTTCTTTGCAATCCGATCGATATTTTCAAGCATGATTCCTGTTCCGATTGCAACGCAGTCCATTGGGTTTTCTGCTACTAGAACTGGGACTTTTAGCTCTTCTGCTAGCAGTAAGTCTATGCCATGAAGAAGTGCGCCCCCTCCGGTTAAAATCACTCCGCGGTCGATAATATCTGCAGATAGTTCAGGCGGCGTTTTTTCTAATACATTTTTAGCAGCTTGAACGATAACTGCGATATGTTCACGAAGTGCTTTCTCGATTTCTTCTGAATTAACAGTGATTGTACGTGGTAGTCCCGATACCATATCACGTCCACGAATACTCATTTCTTCGCTTCGAGATCCAGGGAAAACAGTTCCGATATTTACCTTGATGTCTTCTGCAGTACGTTCTCCAATTAAAAGCTTATACTCTTTTTTGATATAGCTTAAAATTTCATTGTCAAATTTATCCCCTGCCATTTTTATAGAAGAAGATGTTACGATATCCCCCATAGATAAGACAGCAACGTCCGTTGTACCTCCACCGATATCAACTACCATATTTCCATAAGGTTGGAAAATGTCCATTCCTGCACCAATTGCAGCCACTTTCGGTTCTTCTTCAAGGTAAATTTTCTTGCCACCACTTTTTTCTGCTGCTTCTTTGATTGCTTTTTGCTCAACACTTGTAATATTCGTAGGGCAGCAAATCAAGATTCTTGGTTTTGATAAAAATCCTTTAACATCTAATTTATTAATAAAATGTTTTAACATCGCTTCTGTTACGTCAAAATCTGCAATTACTCCATCTTTCAGTGGACGCATTGCCATGATATTCCCCGGAGTACGCCCAACCATGCGGCGAGCCTCTTCTCCTACTGCCAACACCTTATTCGTATTTTTATCTATAGCGACCACCGATGGCTCATTTAACACAATCCCTTTTCCTTTTACATGAATTAGTACATTAGCCGTACCTAAATCAATTCCTATATCTTTTGCAAACATCCTGTCTTTCTCCCTTCAATAGTAAAAAAAGTCAACATTTGTGCCTTTACTCATGTATGTAATTTCTTTGAGCTAATAGTCATACGAAAATAGAAATATATATACTTATATATTCTTTCACCTAATTTATCATTTTACCATAAAAATGTCGAAATAAGGGAACAAATGTCAAGAAAATGTTTCGAAGTTATTAACTTTGTCCCACATTAACAGGCGGTCCCAACTACTTGCAATTTAAGAGAAGACAATAAAAAATATACCAAGACCTTTTGAGTTTTCAGGTGCTTGGTATATCGGTTTTAGCTATGGAGTTCTTCTTTACGGTATTTTTTCTTTGTTGCTTCTCCGCCTCGTAGATGTCTGATTGATTTATGATAATCAAGGATTGTTTTAACTTCATTGGCTAATTCAGGATTTATTTCTGGCAAACGTTCTGTTAAATCTTTATGGACAGTACTTTTGGATACGCCAAACTCTTTCGCAATGACGCGAACAGTTTTTTTCGTCTCCACGATATACTTACCAATCTTGATCGTTCTCTCTTTGATGTAATCGTGCACACCACTCGACCTCCCTAAATTGGATGTGAGAAGTGCGAAATGAGACTCGCCTTTCGCTTCAATGACTAGTACAATCCGCAAAAAGAAATTCTGTATCCTACAAAAGAATAGCTATTTTCCTATTTATGCGGCAGAAAGCTATATATACACTTTCTGAAATTACGACAGATGATCATGATTATTATCGCTGCTCCTTAGTAGCTAATAAAACGATCCCTCACCTCATACACTCTCTTTTTTGTCAGGTTTGTATCATTTTATTAGCTTGTGCCCCTATATATGCACAAAAAAGCCAATAAGGACAAGATATAGTGTAAATTTTCCAAAAATAAATGAATAATCAAGATGAAAAGTAACTGAAAGACGTTTTTTATTGATGAAAATGCTCGGGTTATGCCAGGAACAGCTCATAATTTTTCCTTAGAAAAGTAAAATGGGTAATTCCTCAACGAAAGGAATTACTCATTCATTCGACAACTTCCCTGTAAAACTTCATTATTTCCTGAGAAATGTGTCGAGGATAGAGAGAAAAAATCACTTTTACCAAGCATTAATTTTTTAACTGTACTATCCTCAAACAACAATACTATTTCCATAAAAAAGAACCGATTCATAAACGTCTTTTACGTCGCTAGTGAATCAGTTCTTTTTCAAAGCTTATTTTCGTAAAGTTTGTTGTTTGTGAGCAACGGACCGTTCCTTTCAACTGTTGTTAAAAGGAGTTATTTTTCGAAGAAACTTGTCGCCTCTGAGCAAGCCACCTAAGCTTTCCTTAGTTAACTGGCTATAACATTTTATTTTATATTAACATCATCCTCCACCCATACTTCGCCATCTTTATATGTCATCTGCTCAGGGTAACGTAAGTCCACAACCTCCTCTTGAATTTTTTGTGTTGGAGCTTTTGTGGAAAGTGAAACGATAATATTCGCCAAAATAGCAGCAACTGCTCCGAATACACCTGCTCCTGTATCGACAATACCGAATAGCGTGATGCCTTCTCTTGCTATAAAGATATAGGTAAGAGTCACACCTAAACCGACTAGCATACCTGCAATCACCCCTGCTGCATTAGAACGCTTCCACCAAACTCCCAGAATAAGTGCAGGGAAGAATGTTCCAGACGCCAATGCAAATGCCCAGGCAACAATCTGCGTAATCACACCAGGTGGGTTTAAGGCTACAACTCCAGCTAAGACGGTCGCGATGACAATTGTCCACCTAGCAACAGCTAAACGATTTTTCTCGGACGCATTTGGTTTGAAAACTCGGTAATAAATATCGTGAGCAAAGGAAGATGAAATTGACATCATTAAGCCGCCTGCTGTGGAAAGTGCCGCTGCCATTGCTCCTGCTGCCACTAATCCAATAACGAACACCCCTAGATTGGCAATTTCAGGTGTCGCCATAACGACAATATCGTTGGAGATGATGAGCTCCTTCCATTGTAAAACTCCATCTCCGTTTGAATCTGCTACTTGCAATTTCCCTGTATCTACCCAAGATTTTGTCCATTCAGGTAGTTCCGTAATTTTACTACCAGCTACCTTTGTCATTAAAATAAAACGAGAAAATGCTGCATATGCCGGTGCTGATAAATATAAGAGACCGATAAACAGAAGTGCCCAAGCCCCGGACCAACGTGCTGCTTTCATTGTTTTAACTGTATAGAAACGAACAATAACATGTGGTAAACCTGCAGTACCTGCCATTAAAGTAAACATAAGTGCCATAAACTGCCATTTCGTTCCGTTTGTAAATGGTGCAAAGTATTCAGAGATTCCTAATTCCCTATCAAGCTCTCCCATTTTCCCAACTAATTCTCCGTAGGAAATCCATGGTAGTGCATTACTAGTCAATTGCAATGACATGAAAATAACCGGGACTAAATAAGCGATAATTAAAATGATATATTGAGCCACTTGCGTCCATGTAATCCCCTTCATTCCACCAAATGCTGAATAGAACGCAATGAGAACGACCCCTATCATCGTTCCCACCTTTGCATCAATTTCAAAAAGACGCCCAATAACTACCCCTGAACCAGACAACTGACCAATTGAATAGGTAAAACTGATAATGATAGTACAAAGCGCCGCAATGACGCGGGCAGTATGGCTGTTATACCTATCCCCAATAAATTCCGGAACCGTGTAGCGTCCATATTTTCGTAGTTGCGGAGCTAGTAAGAAGGTTAATAGTAAATAGCCTCCTGTCCACCCCATAATATAGGCCAACCCATCATATCCAAGAATCATGACGGTACCAGCCATTCCAATAAAGGACGCTGCACTCATCCAGTCAGCGCCAATTGCCATACCGTTAAATATCGGCGGAACGCCACGGCTAGCTACGTAAAAGTCTGAGGTTGCTCTTGCTTTGTTATAAATTGCAATCCCGATATATAAAGCAAATGTAACTAAAATAATGGCCGTTGAAACGACAAACTGTTGATCCATTGTACTCCCCCTTGTTTAATCTCCCCTTATTTACCCCTCTACTAAAGACCTCTCTTTTTAATGGTCTAACGTTTTGCCATAGCTTATTTGTTCATTTTTGCTTTCATCGATTCCATACTTTTTATCAATTTGATCACTGACCTTTGCATTGACAAATAAAAGAATAATAAAGATTAAAATGGCCCCTTGAGCACCCATGAAGTAATGAAAAGGAAAGCCGTTTAACGTAACAGTTGATAAGCTTTCTGCAAATAGCACAACCCCGAAGGAAGCAGCAAACCAGACTATTAAGTAGAGAACCGTGTAGCGGTTTTTTTCCCTTGAATACCGATCAGCTGTCGCCTTATCTATTTTTTTCATCTATCCATATTCCCCCCTGATCTTCAAATGACATTTCGGAAAGCATTGTAGACTTTTACATTTCACTTACGATAGACTAAAAATAAATTTGACCGTGTCCAAAAACGGAACCGGAACTAAAGCAACTTGAACAACAAAATAAACCAATAATGATAAAAAAGGAATTGCTAGAAAAAAAGATTTTTTGTGCTTAAGAGTAAGAATTAAAGATATCCCTGTTACGACCATAAAACCAATAAATACATACATGTTTCCACCCCCTATATACGCAACATTTGCTAGTAGCATCACTCCTCAGGTTATTTAATTGAATTTTCGGAAATTTTACCTGTGTTTTTTATTATCTTTTTTATAGGGTGCTTGGTCAAGAAAACTTGTTAGACAAATTTTTATGTTATGGAAGGTAGATACTTTATAAAAATAAAGATATTCCTTATAAAAGAAGAAGTTATAGGAGATTTTTATATAAAAAATGTTTTTTACAATACTATTTTTCTTGTCGAATCTTTTACTATCTCTAAAAAAATAAATGCAAAGAGTTGGCAGATTTGCTACTTTAAAATGTTTTCTTTTCTATTTAAAAGGCTGTTTTGGTAAAGTTTATTGTTTATGGACAATGGATGATCCATTCCGTCTTCGGGGTCTCGACCTTTCCTCTGTATCCCACAGGAGTCAAGTGCCCTCCGCTCCAGTTAACTCAGTGGGTTAAACTTAGTTTCCGTTAAAAAGCAACAAACTTTACGAAAATAGTCTTTAGAAAACAGCCATTAAAAAAGGATAACCTGCGTTAAAGGTTATCCTTTTTCCTAATTTATTCTTGTTCTTTTTGTTCTTTTGGCTCTTCACCAGAAGTTGGATTTTCTTGGTCAGCTTCGCTTTCTGTTGATGATTGTTCATCTGTAGCTTTGTCTTCTGCTGGTTGCTCTTCAGCAGCTTCATCTTGGCCTTCACCTTGTTCTGCTGCCTCTTCTTCCGACGCTTCCGGTGTACTAGAAGTTTCGCCTTCTGCAGCAGGGTCTTCTGCTTTTTCACTTGCAGTACCTTCATCTAACTTCTTCTCGTCTTCTACGTTAGCTTCTTTAAGGGATGCTAACGACTTATTCATATATTCTAGAGGGTTGACAGCTACATTGTCCTTACGAATTTCAAAATGAACGTGAGTACCTGCCTTTTCATTTAATTGGCTAGTTCCTGCTTTTGCAATCTCTTGCCCCTGTTCTACGGAATCACCAACCGCAACATTAAAATCCTTAACAGATTGATAGCGAGTTACAATACCTTCCGCATGCTCAATTTCAATTATGTTCCCTAATAGGGCGTCATCTTGAACTTTTGTTACTTTTCCACTCATAGCTGCTAAAACATTAAAATCTTTGCCTTCGTTTGAAATATCAATACCTTGGTTTGGCTGATATTGATTATTGTAGACAACTAGAGCAGCTTCTTGTTCTTCTGCTGATGCATTTTCATCATAGAATTGCTTTTCGATGACTGCATTCTCTGGATTTTTCACTGGCATTACAAAGTTTTCTAAAGACCGGTTTACTTCAACGGCAGGATTATCAAATTGTTTATCCGTTGCATTTTCTTCAAAACCAAAGTCTTCCGAATCATCCGCTACATCATTTCCTGCTGATTGATACCAAAGAATACCTGTAATAATGATTGCAGCACTCGCTAAATAGATTGCTGGGAATACCCAACGCTTCTTAAAAAATTTCTGAGAAGATTGTTTCTTTTCTTCCTCTCTCATTTTCATCACCTCAGCAATCATTCTGAACAGATACTCAAAAATATATACATCTTTCATAAAAAATTTTTAAAATCCTTATTTTTCAACAAACCACCTCTAATTATGTATATTTTTTAAAACTTTTTTACTTTCTCGAACATTTTTTGCTGACATGGTAAAATAACAAAAAAAGTAAACCTTCTAATTAGAAGCATTTTTCACCTTTTTCTAGAAGAAAAAACTTAGGTACAAGTGTTTTTGTTCCTGGAACAAATTCAATGTTTTGTGCCAGGAACAAATTCGATGTTCTGTGCCAGGAACACTCACTTGGAACACTCACTTATGAATTTCTTTTGAAAGGACAACTGGTATGAAAAGTTTTATTAAAATAGTTTTAACAGTATCCCCGTTTGTATATATGGGTGTTATTTGGACATTATCCAGTTTGCCTGATACTGCGGTAATTGAGTTGGCTTCATCCAAATGGGATAGAATTTTTAAAGAGTCCCTTCATGTAATTGAGTTTGCTATCCTTTATGTTCTTTTTGTTGCTGCATTGCTTGCTCATAATAAGTTGAGTTATGCCGTTAATTTTATCGCAGCACTTGCCGCTATTTTTTATGGTTTTATTGATGAGATCCATCAATCATTCATACCTTATCGTTCCGCAACATTGATTGATGCTGCCAAAGACTTGTTTGGTGTTATGGTCTGTTTTTTAATTATTAATCGGACTTATTTTAGAGAAACTAGTTCATTCGGAAAAACGATGAAAAGAGTGGAAGCTTGGATGAAGGGTTAGCTACTTGCTCACGCAAAAAGGTACAGGATCAATTTTTATGATCCTGTACCTTTTTGATTTCATGAGTTTTAACATGTTAACTTTTTATATTAACGCTGTGCGGTAACTTTTTGTAATAGTTGGTCTGCTTTGGAAATCTCCACGTTTTTATAGTAATGCTCGACGATGTCTTTATAGCCTTTTCCTTCCTTTGCCATTCCATTGGCTCCGTATTGACTCATTCCTACCCCATGACCGTAACCTTTCGTGTTAACAACAATGTGGTCTCCTTTACGGTACCAAGTAAAATCAGAGGATTGAAGTTCGAGTTTATCTCTTATCTCACGTCCACTAAACTCTTTTCCGCTTATTTCTACACTTCCAACACGTTTACCAGGTGTTCTAGATGTAATTGTCCCAACGGACCCATCTCCAGCAAGAGTAATACCTAATTTTTGCTGGAATTCTGATACAGGTATTACTTTTTGATCGGTGAATTTAGGCGATTGTTTATCCCAAGGACTTTTCACACTTTTTAAATATGGATAAGCATCCGACCAATATGCCTCTGAATTTTCCGTATATCCATTTCCAGTTGAAAAGAAAGCGGCTGTTATTGGTTTACCATCGAATGTTAAAACTTGCCCTTTTGTCTCTAGTACTGCTTCTGAAATTTTATCTAGCTTCCATTGATAATCAGAACCCCATGCCTGCTTTAGTTCTTCTTTATTTTTAAAAACCTGATGGTCCACTGTATCTGTAACGTCTGCCCCTTTAGGAACACCTTTCGCATCACTAAGCAAATGACTGACGATGTACGTACGCGCTGCTAGAGCCTGTGCCTTTAAAGCTTCTAGCTCAAAATTAGCCGGCATTTCCCCAGAGACGACACCAACAACATATTCTTCTAATGGTATTTCTTCAATCACGTCTTTTTGTGAGCGATAGACTGCTACCTCGACAGATTTTGCAAGTTCTTCATGACTAGCGCCTTTTTCAAGTTTTTCCTCTAAAGATTTACTCTCTTTGTCTGACGAAAAAGGAAGCACAACTAAGGTAGGTACAATAAACGTTACTGCGATGAAAATGGAGAAGATGATGAGTACTGGTTTTAAATGCTTCATGTTTGATGCCCCCAAAATAAGATTGAATAGAAGAAATGCCCGAACACTTCTCCTCTCTACTTCATATGTATGGTAGTGGACAAGCATTTATGATTAGAAAAGTGGAAGCGGCTTGGGCAGCTCGCGAAGAAAATAGAGATGACCTCCAAGGGGCGTCTTTTGCCCTTAGAGGGTAATTATCTTTTTCACAGCGAGCTAAGCTAGCCGCTGGAACTGGACAGAGAAAAGCGGAAGCGGTTTGGGTGGCCTTGACAAGCACAAAAGACAAGTATCCCGGAATGGCGCTCTTTTTGCCTTCTTGAGCGGGATGCTTGGCTTATGACCTCAAGGCGAGAGGCCTTAAGCCGCTGAAACAGCCCTCAAACCTCATCTACAAGACAAAGGGGGATGTTGCTAAAAGGAATGACCCACAAACTCATCAAACAATGTCGTTATGTCTGTAGGGGACAGACACCGTCTGCATTTTACAGGGATCTGTTTTATTTGGGTATTTCTTTTTAATCCTCGTTTGCATGGAAATAGGATGACTTACATCTCTATCCAATAAATTAAAGTATAAAAAATAAGCCTCCAATATTGAAGAGGCTTACCTTTTATAAAAATTATGCGTTAATATCATTAATAACTTGTTGACTTGTAACAGAATCCTCGACAGATTCATTTACACGTTCTACATCTGCACCAATTCCTGCAAGCTTGTTGTGGAAGTTTACGTAACCACGATCTAAATGTTTTAATTCTGTTACGCGAGTATAGCCATCCGCCACAAGTCCAGCGATAGATAGAGCAGCTGCAGCACGTAAGTCTGTTGCTGCGACTTCTGCACCTTGTAATGTCGTCGGACCGTTCATAATGACAGAACGACCTTCAATTTTAATATCTGCACCCATTCGACGGAATTCTTCGACATGCATAAAACGATTTTCAAAAACCGTTTCCGTAATGACACTCGTTCCTTCTGCACAGAGAAGAAGCGCCATCATTTGCGATTGCATATCTGTTGGGAATCCTGGATGAGGCATCGTTTTAATATCAACTGATTTTAACTTATCCGGTCCAATTACTCGAAGACCATCAGCCTCTTCCACAATGGTAACTCCCATTTCTTCCATTTTTGCAACTAGCGATGAAAGATGTTCGGGAATAGCACCTTTCACTAATACATTTCCTTTTGTAATTGCAGCAGCAACCATAAATGTACCTGCTTCAACACGATCTGGAATAATGCTATGTTCGGTACCGTATAATCGTTCCACACCTTCAATGCGGATTGTTCCTGTTCCAGCACCTTTTACTTTGGCTCCCATTTTATTTAGAAAGTTAGCTAAGTCTGTTATTTCAGGTTCTTTTGCAACATTTTCTAATATTGTTGTACCTTCTGCCAATACAGCAGCCATCATAATATTTTCTGTTGCCCCAACACTTGGGAAATCAAGGTATACCTTTGCACCTTTAAGTCTTCCATCAACTTCTGCTTCAATAAAGCCATTTCCGACTTTTACTTTGGCACCCATTGCTTCAAAGCCTTTAAGATGCTGATCTATCGGTCTTGAACCAATCGCACACCCACCTGGGAGGGCAACACGTGCTCTTCCTGTTCTTCCTAATAATGAACCCATTACAAGGACAGAAGCACGCATTTTTCTTACATATTCAAAAGGAGCTTCTACCAGTAACTCTCTAGATGCATCTACTGTTACTTCGTTATTATGAAAAGCTACATCTGTATTTAAATGACGTATTACTTCATTAATAGTATATACATCGGAGAGAGCTGGTACATTCTTAATTACGCTCTTACCTTCACTAGCCAATAATGTTGCAGCGATTACAGGTAAAACGGCATTTTTAGCACCTTCTACTTGCACTGTACCGTTTAATTGCTGTCCGCCGCGGACGATAATTTTTTCCAAGAGTATTCCCCTCCGCGTCCAATTTCTCTATATTAATATTCAATCGTTAGGATTGGTGTGCCAATAACAAAGGTTGTCTTAGCGCCCAAACCGTTATCTCGTAATCCTAGTTGTATATTCATGTCTTCTGTCTCTGTTGGTATTGCCTGTGTGATCTCTTCCGAATAAGCTGAAATCGAATAAAAATCTTTTTCTTCTAATGACTCAATTTGCTTTGCATCTAACTCTGCCAATAATTCAACTGCCTGACCTGACAAAACTTTGTCCAGCCTATCATTGATTTCGCCTTTTATACAAGAGAATATTATAGGTTTATTCATAAAAATTTTATCTATATTAGGGATATATTGGTCGACAATATATTTGGTATCTTTTGTCGATAACCCTTTATCTCCTTGGATGCTATAAACAACATACGAAAAAGTGGTCCCATTTGTGTGGGTTGACTCGAATTTTATCGTTTCTTCCCCATGAGCATGTTGGAAATGTCCCACAACGATGGTTCCATCATTCTTCACTTTTTCCTGCCATTTAAAATCCGGAAATTTACTTTGTATATTTTTAATAAATTTAGCAAATCCTTTATCCGTAGAGATATTTAAATTTTCTCTTGCATATAGAGACCAATCAACGATACGACCATCGACGCTGTTCACTGCATTTTCAAGCTTACTGATATCTAATGAACTAGTGGCTTCAGTCGTGTTATTCCCGTAATGGATGACGTAAAAACCAAACCCCAATAAAAAAATTAAAACAATGTAAAAATAACGTTTCATTTTGTATTCCTCCCCCTTACTAAAAAGTCTTTCCATGATGAAGAGGAAAATACTTGGGAAATGTCGTCATCTTTTTACATTCTTTTAAAACAAGATTCATCGCTTTTATAACAGAAATATTTTGAAACTTTTTCACAAACAGACACAAAATAAATAATACTTAAAAGTGCATAAGAAAGAAACATGCAGGAAGTCCTATTTTTCACAAAAACCTGATAAGTTCAAAGTAAAAAGGGAGTTGTTGCGTCCAGACATAATAATCAATTAAAAAGTTACTGACAATAGATCCAATGGCAATTGTTAGCAGTATATAAAGTAAGCGAGCTTGTGCTACACGGTTTTTTCTGAGAAACTTTTCAAACTGTAGTGCTTGTAAAGCCCAAAACGTGATTCCAAAAACCATTATATGTACAATCATGCTCACTAAAGCCTGCTGACCAAAAACTTCAACCATCCAATCTCCCCTAAACAGTAAAATTCCACGCATAGTCTCATAATACCACAAAAGCCTCTACTCTGAAATATAAATCTTATCAATAAATGTAAGATTTTTCTACCAATAAGGCTTTATTGCACTAAAGTAATGAGGGACGGACCTTTAACAGAGGTTAAAGGTCCGTCCCTCCACTATAAGAATATACTAAAACACCTCTTCCCTAGACTGATGGGAAGAGGTGTTAGGTTGTAGTTAGAAGTTACGTTCGGAAACGTTAATTCTGTTCACTGCGCGTTTGAGAGCAATTTCAGCACGTTTGAAGTCAACATCTTCTTTTTGTGCTTGTAATCGGCTTTCAGCACGACTTTTTGCTTCTTTTGCGCGTTCTACATCGATAGCTTCTGCTGTTTCTGCAGCTTGTGCTAGAATTGTCACCTGTTCAGGACGAACTTCTAAAAAGCCGCCACTGACAGCTACAAGCTCAGTGTTTCCACCATTTTTGAGGCGAACCGCACCGATTTGTAGTGGAGCAACCATCGGAATGTGTCCAGGTAAAATACCAAGCTCACCGCTTTGAGCTTTTGTACTTACCATTTCCACTTCTGAATCGTACACTGGGCCATCGGGAGTGACAATATTGACTTTTAATGTCTTCATTTTCTTCCCTCCTGGTCCCTAATTATACCTCTACACCCATCTCTTTAGCTGCAGCCAATACATCCTCAATTGGACCTACTAGACGGAATGCATCTTCTGGGATATGATCGTATTTTCCTTCAAGAATATCTTTGAATCCTTGAACAGTATCTTTCACTTGTACATAAGATCCTTTCTGACCAGTAAACTGTTCAGCAACATGGAAATTTTGTGATAAGAAGAATTGTACACGACGAGCACGTGATACGACTAACTTATCCTCATCAGAGAGTTCATCCATACCTAGGATTGCGATGATATCTTGAAGTTCTCTGTAACGTTGTAATGTTTGTTGTACATTACGAGCAACTTCGTAATGCTCTTCTCCAACAACATCTGGAGAAAGCGCACGAGATGAAGACGCTAAAGGATCTACGGCAGGGTAAATACCCATCTCAGAAAGTTTACGCTCAAGGTTTGTTGTTGCATCTAAGTGAGCGAAAGTTGTTGCTGGTGCCGGATCCGTATAGTCATCGGCAGGTACATAAATCGCTTGGATTGATGTAACAGAACCTACATTAGTAGAAGTGATACGCTCTTGTAATTGACCCATATCCGTTGCAAGTGTTGGTTGGTAACCAACGGCAGATGGCATACGGCCTAATAGGGCAGATACCTCAGAACCTGCTTGTGTAAAACGGAAGATGTTATCAACGAACAGAAGAACGTCTTGTCCTTGCTCATCACGGAAATATTCTGCCATTGTAAGACCTGTAAGTGCAACACGCATACGTGCTCCAGGTGGCTCATTCATTTGACCGAATACCATTGCTGTTTTCTTAATAACGCCAGAGTCGCTCATCTCGTGGAAAAGGTCGTTACCTTCACGAGTACGTTCACCTACACCAGCGAATACGGAAAGACCACCGTGTTCTTGAGCGATGTTGTTAATAAGTTCCTGGATTAATACTGTTTTACCTACACCGGCACCACCGAATAGACCGATCTTACCACCTTTAATATATGGAGCAAGTAAGTCTACTACTTTAATACCCGTTTCAAGAATTTCTACTTCTGTAGAAAGTTGTTCGAATTTAGGTGCTTCTCTGTGAATTGGATCACGACGAGCCTCAGCATTAATTTTCTCATCAAGGTCGATTGTCTCACCAAGTACGTTAAATACACGTCCAAGAGTTACATCACCAACAGGAACTGAGATAGGAGCTCCAGTATCGGCAACTTCTACTCCACGAGTTAAACCGTCAGTAGAATCCATTGCGATCGCACGAACCGTATCATTTCCAAGGTGAAGGGCAACTTCTAGTGTTAATTCAACTTTAACTGAGCCAGTTTCCTCCGTTTGTTCAACCTTTAACGCGTTAAAAATATCAGGAAGTTGACCAGCTTCGAACTTTACGTCAACAACCGGACCCATTACTTGAAGTACGCGTCCTTTGTTCATGTCTTTCCCTCCTAACTAGCATTTCACGACTGTGATATAAAAGATGAATGTGCCTGCGACATTCATTTGAATTAATCGTTTATTACTACTCTAGAGCCGCCGCGCCACCGACTATTTCAGTGATTTCCTGTGTAATAGCAGCTTGACGTGCACGGTTATAAGATAATGTAAGATTATCAATTAGCTCTTTGGCATTGTCTGTTGCATTCTTCATTGCTGTCGTTTCAGCAGCAAACTGGCTTGCTTTCGCATCAAGTAATGCTCCATAAATTAAACTCTCAGCATATTGAGGAAGCAACACTTCTAAAATTTCTTCTGCAGATGGTTCGAACTCATAAGATGTTACCTTTTTTGTAGTGGTGTCCATATCTGTTAACGGCAAAGCTTTCTTTTCCGTAGCATCTTGCTGGATCGCACTAACATAGTGAGTGTAATATAAATACAGTTCATCATAAGCTTCATCTGAGAACAAGGATATCGCTTTCGTTGCGATATCTTTAATATCTGCAAAGCTTGGTAGATCTGGAACTCCTACAACGCCTTCAATGACATTGAATCCACGTTTTTGGAAAAAATCCCGACCTTTACGCCCAATTGCAATAATCACAAATTCATCTTTGGATTTATGACGTTCATTGATTTTGTTATTGACAAGTCGTATAACATTACTGTTATATCCCCCCGACAACCCCCGGTCAGAGGTAATGACCAAATAACCGGTTTTTTTGATGGGGCGGGAGACTAACATTGGATGCGTTACATCTGTACTACCAAGGGCAACCGAAGATACTACTTCTTGAATTTTCTCCATGTAAGGAATAAATGACTTAGCATTCATTTCCGCACGACTCATCTTAGAAGCAGATACCATTTGCATTGCCTTTGTAATCTGACTCGTCTTTTTTGTTGAAGTTATACGAGTTTGTATATCGCGTAACGATGCCACTGGTTTTCACCACCCTTGTTTCATTGTTTTAGAACGAAAGATAATTTAAAAGAACTTACCGGTTTGTCTAGTTTCAGCAGCTAGCCCCCTCGAGGTCATAAGACAACCATCCCAAAAGGCGCCTTTCCGAGGTGCTTGTCTTATACTATGCCTGAGGCTAGCCAAGCCACTTTCACTTTTCAATTAGTCTAGTTCCAGTGGCTAGAGGCTCGAGGTCTTTTCCGATAAAACAGCTGAGGTCAAAGAACGACCTCTTCTGTTTTCCCGGAAAATCTTGTCGCCTCTTACCAAGCCACTTTCACTTTTCAATTAGCCGGTATCTATTCTTTACTCAGATTTCGCAAAAGTTTTCTTGAATTCGTTGATAGCAGCTACCATTTTTTCGTCTTCAGGAAGAGCTTTTGTTGTACGAATTTCGTCTAATACATCCGTGTGGTTGCGATCTAACCAGCTTAGGAATTCATCTTCGAAACGACGAATATCTGTTACCGGAATATCATCTAAATGACCTTTTGTTAACGCATAAAGGATCATTACTTGTTTTTCAACTTTAAGTGGTTTGTTAAGATCTTGTTTCAGTACTTCAACCGTACGAGCACCACGATTCAATTTCGCTTGTGTTGCTTTATCAAGATCAGAACCAAATTGTGCGAATGCTTCTAGTTCACGGTATGCAGCTAAATCAAGACGTAACGTACCGGATACTTTTTTCATCGCTTTAATCTGTGCAGAACCACCAACACGTGATACAGAAAGACCTGCGTTAATCGCTGGACGAACACCAGAGAAGAATAGGTCAGATTGTAAGAAGATCTGTCCATCCGTGATGGAGATTACGTTCGTTGGAATATAAGCAGAGATATCTCCAGCTTGTGTTTCAACGAATGGCAATGCTGTGATAGAACCTGCACCCTTCGCATCACTAAGCTTTGCTGCACGCTCTAATAAACGAGAGTGAAGATAGAATACGTCACCAGGGAATGCTTCACGACCTGGAGGACGACGGAGTAGTAAGGAAAGCTCACGGTATGCAGCCGCTTGCTTAGAAAGATCATCATATACAATAAGCACGTGTTTGCCATTGAACATGAACTCTTCTCCCATTGATACACCAGCATAAGGTGCTAAGAATAGCATTGGAGCTGGTTGAGAAGCAGATGCTGTAACAACGATTGTGTAGTCTAAAGCACCATGCTTACGAAGCGTTTCTACTGTAGTACGTACAGTAGATTCTTTTTGTCCAATTGCAACATAGATACATACCATATCTTGATCTTTTTGATTCAAGATTGCATCGACTGCAACAGATGTTTTACCTGTTTGACGGTCACCGATGATTAACTCACGTTGACCACGTCCGATTGGTACAAGAGCGTCAATCGCTTTAATACCTGTTTGAAGTGGCTCATGTACGGATTTACGATCCATAACACCAGTAGCTTTACTTTCAATTGGACGAGTTTTTGACGTATTAATTGGACCTAAACCATCAACGGGTTGTCCAAGAGAGTTAACAACACGACCAATTAGTTCCTCACCTACAGGAACTTCCATTATACGACCTGTACGACGAACTTCATCGCCTTCACGGATATCTCTGAATGGCCCAAGGATAATAATACCAACATTATTTTCCTCAAGGTTTTGTGCCATACCCATAACACCGTTTGAGAATTCAACAAGCTCTCCAGCCATGACATTGTCGAGGCCATGAGCTCGAGCGATACCGTCACCAATTTCAATAACCGTACCAACATCGCTTACTTTCATCTCAGACTGATAGTTCTCAATTTGCTTTTTAATCAGCGCGCTGATTTCTTCCGCTTTGATGCTCATGAATTTCACCCCTCATTTATATGAAAGTTAACGAATTAATTCACGTTCCAGACGATTCAGTTTCCCAACTAGGCTACCATCAAAGATGCGGTTACCAATTTGGACTCTGATACCTCCGAGGAGGCTTTCATCTGTCACATTTTCAATTCTTAAAGATTGTTTTCCTACTTTTTTTGCAAAAGAAGATGATAACGCTTCCTTCTCGTCATCACTAAGAGGTCGAACGGAGTATACAGTTGCTTCTGCAATGCCTCTCTCTTCGTTCGCTAGGTCAATAAATGCGTCAACTACCGCAACGATTTCACCAGAACGATGACGATCAGTTAATAATAACAATGTATTAAGTACAGATGGGGAAGCAGTTATAAAAGCTTCTTTTACGATTTCCTTTTTCTTATCTAAAGGAATCTTTGGTGTTTCTAAAAGAGTATTTATTTCGTTATTTTCTATAAAAATAGATTTAACGACTCGGAGCTCTTGCTCTATAGTTTCTAGACTATTTTGTTCTTTGGCAATTTCAAAAAGAGCTAACGCATAACGTTTTGCGACTGCAGTGTTACTCATCGCTGTTCTCCTGCCTCTTGGATGTAATCATTAATTAACTTTTGCTGATCTTCAACAGAAAGTTCTTTTTCGATTACTTTAGAAGCAACTAGTACAGATAATGAAGCGACCTGTTCGCGTAGTGCGGTAACCGCTTGTTCTTTTTGCGTTTCGATTTCGCGCTTTGCAGATTCTTTTAAGCGTTCTGCTTCCGCGCGAGCTGCTGCAATAATTTCTTGTCGCTGCTCTTCGCCATGTTTTTTAGAGTTCTCAATGAGCCCTTGAGCTTCTTGACGTGCCTCTGTTAAAAGCTGACGTTGCTCTTCTAGATTTTTATTAGCTTCTTGACGGCTTTTCTCTGCCGCTTCGATTTCATTTGCAATATGATTTTCACGTTCATGCATAATGCCCATTAAAGGACCCCATGCAAATTTCTTTAATAGGGCAAGTAGGATGATAAACATAACAAGCTGGAATATAATATCACCAGTGTTAACTCCACCTGCACCAAGGACAAATGCGTTTGTTGGCACGCGATTTCACTCCCTTCAAGAGTCAATTCCTTCTATTAAGCATTTTTGCTAATTATTTAATTCACACTGATTTACGCAGTGAATAATAGATTGTTTCCTTCTATTCTGAAGTCATGAACATAAAGGAATGGCGAAGGTTCTCAAGGAATGATCTTCGCCATTTTGGAACGTGTGTAACTTCGATTATTGACCTTGTACCATGAACGCGATAACAACCGCGATGATAGGAATCGCCTCTACTAACGCAACCCCGATGAACATTGTTGTTTGAAGCATACCACGTGCTTCTGGTTGACGTGCGATACCTTCAACTGTACGAGATACGATAAGACCATTACCGATACCTGCACCTAGTGCTGCTAAACCGATTGCAATTGCTGCTGCTATAAGACCCATTCTAAAGTTCCTCCTTAAATGTATAAAAATATATTTTTTACTAAATGTTTTTGTTCAATAAATGAACAGGTATATATTAATGGTCATGGCTGACTTTATGAGCCATATACACCATCGTTAACATAACAAAAATGAATGATTGGATGGCACCAACGAAAATGGAGAATCCTTGCCAAGCAAGTGTTGGTAAAACTGCCGCAATCGTTCCTCCTACGCCAGTTGCTAAACTTCCTGCTAGTAAAGTAAGAAGTATTTCTCCGGCATAGATGTTTCCGTAAAGACGAAGACCCAATGTTAATGTGTTGGCAAATTCCTCAATTATTTTAAGCGGGAACAAGAACCACATTGGTTTTAAAAAGTCTTTTCCGTATTCACCAAAACCTTTCATCTTAATACCATAATAATGGGATAGTGCTACCACTAAGACAGATAATGTCATGGCGACAACAGGATCCGCTGTAGGTGATTTCCACCATAGTTCGTGATCAATCACGACAGCAAATGGAAGACCTAACATATTTGAAACAAATATGTACATAATCAAGGTAAGACCTAAAATATGAAAACGTCCCCCTGTTTTCCAATCCATGTTACTTTTAATAATGTTTTTCACAAAGTCCATCGTCCATTCCATGAAGTTCTGGAACCCTGTTGGTTTCATGGCAAGTCGACGAGTAGACAAAACGGCAATAAGGAAAACGATAGCACTTGCTACAGTAATCATTAAAATATTTGCCAGGTTAAAGGTTATTGTCGTACCCATGAAATCCAAATTGTATAAAGGAGCTTCATGATTCAATGAAATTCACCTCTCTTCCCCGCTACTGATGAGATTTTAGTTGCTGAATAAAATAATCTATCATAATGACAATGTAGGATGTCATTAATCCCAAAACAACACTTAGGATATGGAATACGTGTGGAAACTCCATTGCTACTATAATCGCAAAGGCCGCTCCAGCCATCCGTGAAAATGTCCCTAATGATCGTACCTTTTTCCCTGCTAACACCGCATCTCCAAACCTTGATGTTCTTCTAACCATTACCCAGTGGTTAAACAAGCTTATACTTGTACCAAAGATAAGTCCTAAAAAAATAGACTGATAGGATGTAAAGCCCCAACCGAGAACGTAAATGGAGAGAAGAAAAAGTATGTACTTACGATGCCTTATAAACATTTGTTGTATTTCCGGCATGTCACATTAGTCTCCCGAATAGAAATGTTGGACTGTGCGAAGCATGGCATAAGTACCTGCCGACAGACCAAGAAGTAGTCCAATAATTAAGAATAGTGGTGTGGTATCCCATATTTTATCAAGCCATCTTCCTCCAAAAATTCCAATGAGAATGGAACCAACTAATTGTGAAAGTATGGCAGAATATAGGGCCATCGATTGATACGGACGTCGTTTGTTTTGACGCATAATTCATCCCCACACTAATTTGTAGTGGAATGTGGAAAAGCACTTTCTTCAAAGGATGTAAAGCGTTTTCACACCTTAAACATTTAATTGTGAAAACCTTATCATTATATATCCTTTGTTAGCATACAATAGCATATTATCTATGTCAATGTGTTGTATTTAAAAAGTTTACTAGCTGTTACAGTTGTCACAATTTGCACACAATTCAAACGTGTTTTTTGACAATAGATACAAATCTTTAGGCATTTTCAATACTACTTACTGCTCTACTTCTTAAAGTATATAGAAGAAACATGAATATGTGAATGACTTTTATGTAATGTAAATACTTCCATATAATATTATACTTGTATAAATTATTTTTTCCGTTCTAAAGTATGGATTTTAATGGGTTAAGATATGGAAGTTGGAGACAACCTCAAAGGTCCGTCCCTAGTTACTTTAACGCATTAAAGCTACGTCCGCAAAATAATAGAGGCCCTTGTTATTTAAATAACAAGGGCCTCTATGTTAGTTAGGTTGTGAACGGCTTTGGTCGTTCCTTTAGTTCTTTGAAATGATAACGGATAGCTTGGGTGATTCGGTAAGATGCAAGTCCGTCTCCGTATGGATTGGCTGCTTTCGCCATTTTATCGTAAGCTTTTTGGTCTGTAAGAAGCTCTTTCGCTAAGTTGTATATATTTTCTTCTTCTATCCCTGCTAGCTTTAATGTTCCTGCTTCAATTCCTTCCGGACGCTCCGTTGTGTCACGAAGCACAAGAACTGGGACACCAAGTGATGGGGCTTCTTCTTGGACACCACCAGAATCGGTTAAAATTAAATGTGCTCTTGAAGCAAAGTTATGAAAATCAATGACATCAAGCGGCTCAATTAAGTGTATTCGAGGATCATTTCCGAGCACCTCATCCGCCACTTCTCGAACGGCTGGGTTCAAATGGACCGGGTAAACAACTTGAATATCATCATGCTCGTCCACTAATCGCTTAATTGCACGGAACATATTACGCATCGGCTCACCGAGGTTTTCACGGCGGTGTGCCGTAAGTAATACTAGACGATCATCGCCGACCTTTTGAAGCACCTCATGTTCATATTCATCTTTAACCGTAGTTTTAAGTGCATCTATCGCTGTATTTCCAGTAATAAAGATACTTTCTTCCTTTTTGTTTTCATTTAGAAGATTTTGAGCTGATTTCTCTGTTGGAGAGAAGTGCAAATCTGCCATAACACCTGTTAATTGACGATTCATTTCCTCTGGGAATGGAGAATATTTATTCCATGTTCGCAATCCGGCTTCTACATGACCAACTGCAATTTGATTATAGAATGCTGCAAGGCTGGCAATAAATGTTGTTGTTGTATCGCCATGTACAAGGACAACATCGGGCTTTGCTTCTTTCATTACCTTATCGAGCCCCTCTAGTCCCCTTGTGGTAACATCTATAAGTGTTTGACGGTCCTTCATTATATTTAAGTCATAATCAGGTTGCACATCAAAAATGTTCAATACCTGATCTAGCATTTGTCGATGTTGAGCTGTTACTGTTACGACTGTCTCAAATTGCTCAGGATATTTCTTTAACTCTAGTACAAGTGGTGCCATTTTTATTGCTTCTGGTCTTGTACCGAAGATTGTCATTACTTTTATAGGCTTGTCCACTATTTTCACCTGCTTTTCATTATTTTGTACCATATAATCTGTCTCCTGCATCGCCAAGACCAGGTACGATATATCCTTTTTCATTTAACCCTTCATCAAGTGCTGCGATATAAATATCTACTTCCGGATGTGCTTCTTTAATTGCATCCACACCTTCAGGACAGGCAACAAGACACATGAATTTGATGTTTTTCGCACCACGTTTTTTTAGTGAGTTAATCGCTTCAACAGCAGACCCGCCAGTAGCAAGCATTGGATCTACTACAATAAGCTCACGCTCTTCCACATCACTAGGAAGCTTCACATAATATTCAATAGGCTGCAATGTTTCAGGATCACGGTACAAACCAACATGTCCTACTTTTGCTGCAGGAATAAGCTTTAATATTCCATCAACCATACCTAGTCCCGCACGAAGAATCGGCACAATCCCGAGTTTTTTTCCAGCTAATGTTTTGGCTGTCGCCTGACTAACTGGTGTTGCTACTTCAATTTCCTCCAATTGTAAATCACGTGTGATTTCAAAGGCCATTAGCGTAGCCACCTCATCTACTAGCTCACGAAATTCCTTTGTACCTGTGTTTTTATCTCTAATAAATGTTAATTTGTGTTGAATTAATGGATGATCAAATACATAAACCTTACCCACTCTAACTCGCTCCTTTATGCTGTTTTTATGTAAAATAAATTCCTGTTTCATGATTTACACTATTGCCTATTGTACATAAAAGAGAATCTAAGGGCAATAAAAGTGAGGAAGTGTAAGGAAATTTTTAAGAAGATGTAATTCTTTCGAGTCACATGTAAGAATCAGAAGAGTATAAGTCGAATTTGTTCTATAAAATACAGAGGTTTGGAATCTTTATCCCTCATGTTAAAAAGAAAAAAACTTTTTTAAAACAATAGATTCAGTTTACGGGCAGAAAAAGCTAAGCAGGCTCCCTATACTAGTTTAGATGCAGACTGTTCTAATAGAAAGGTTATTCAAAAGAGAACTTTTTATTATTTTCCCTACAAAAAAAGCGACTACCATATTGGTAATCGCTCCTCGTTATATTTTTAGATATTCATATTAGTTTTTTCTATCACTCTACCATAGTTATGTTTAAATACGCGCCTTAGAGGATTCGAACCTCTGACCTACAGCTTAGGAGGCTGTCGCTCTATCCTGCTGAGCTAAAGGCGCATCACACTTGAAATAAAAGAAATAAGCATGTCTACGGGACCTATCCTCTTAGCAAAGGGCGATCTTAAAAATTTCTTCATATAAAAAATGGCTCCGCAGGTAGGACTCGAACCTACGACCAATCGGTTAACAGCCGATTGCTCTACCACTGAGCTACTGCGGAACAAGAAAAATTATTTAATTATGGTGGGCCTAAGTGGACTCGAACCACCGACCTCACGCTTATCAGGCGTGCGCTCTAACCAGCTGAGCTATAGGCCCCCATTATGTATTATTTGGAGCGGGTGATGGGAATCGAACCCACGACATCAGCTTGGAAGGCTGAGGTTTTACCATTAAACTACACCCGCATGTATAAATTTATTGTAAATACTCAAGTTTGACTTGCTATGAAAGCTTACCTATCTTTGACTAACAATTAACCAAGTTATTTGAAAATGGCTGGGCTAGCTGGATTCGAACCAGCGCATGACGGAGTCAAAGTCCGTTGCCTTACCGCTTGGCTATAGCCCATTGAAAAGCAGCATGAGTCAATTTTTATAATAATACTTTACTTTGGGGCGATTGATGGGAATCGAACCCACGAGTGTCGGAGCCACAATCCGATGCGTTAACCACTTCGCCACAACCGCCATTATTTATCTATTGGCAGGGGCAGTAGGAATCGAACCCACACTGGAGGTTTTGGAGACCTCTGTTCTACCGTTAAACTATGCCCCTAATTTTGGTGGTGGAGGGGGGCAGATTCGAACTGCCGAACCCGAAGGAGCGGATTTACAGTCCGCCGCGTTTAGCCACTTCGCTACCCCTCCATACTTCCTGAAAAACTAAGGGAATATTAAGTTAATGGTGGCTCAGGACGGAATCGAACCGCCGACACATGGATTTTCAGTCCATTGCTCTACCAACTGAGCTACTGAGCCTTATTTAATATGTATCCTAATTTCAGACAAGGCTTTCTTCATCATACAACTTCCAGGAAATTTTTTCAAATCTCAATTCAATCTGTATGCTGATTTTATAAGTGCCCTATATGTAAATGGCGGTCCGGACGGGACTCGAACCCGCGACCTCCTGCGTGACAGGCAGGCATTCTAACCAACTGAACTACCGGACCAAATTAAATTTTCATTTTACTGAAAACCTGGTATTGCGGGGGCAGGATTTGAACCTGCGACCTTCGGGTTATGAGCCCGACGAGCTACCAGACTGCTCCACCCCGCGCTAATATGAATTATTGTTTAAAGGATATGGCGGAGGAAGAGGGATTCGAACCCCCGCGGGCTTTAACACCCCTGTCGGTTTTCAAGACCGATCCCTTCAGCCAGACTTGGGTATTCCTCCATATAAATGGACCCTGTAGGACTCGAACCTACGACCGGACGGTTATGAGCCGTCAGCTCTAACCAACTGAGCTAAGGGTCCAATATTACTAGCACTAACATTAATTTCTTATAGCGGCGGAGGGGATCGAACCCCCGACCTCACGGGTATGAACCGTACGCTCTAGCCAGCTGAGCTACACCGCCATTTTAAAAATAATATGGAGCCTAGCGGGATCGAACCGCTGACCTCCTGCGTGCAAAGCAGGCGCTCTCCCAGCTGAGCTAAGGCCCCATGTTTGTATTTAAACTTTCTACTGGTCGGGAAGACAGGATTCGAACCTGCGACCCCTTGGTCCCAAACCAAGTGCTCTACCAAGCTGAGCTACTTCCCGTTTATTAATTAAGATGGCGCGCCCGAGAGGAGTCGAACCCCTAACCTTTTGATCCGTAGTCAAACGCTCTATCCAATTGAGCTACGGGCGCGTATTGTGGTGCCGAGGACCGGAATCGAACCGGTACGGTAGTCACCTACCGCAGGATTTTAAGTCCTGTGCGTCTGCCAGTTCCGCCACCCCGGCAAAGTTTCTTTGGAGCGGAAGACGGGATTCGAACCCGCGACCCCCACCTTGGCAAGGTGGTGTTCTACCACTGAACTACTTCCGCGTTATAAAAGCAGTGGTGCGGGTGAAGGGACTTGAACCCCCACGCCTTGCGGCGCCAGATCCTAAGTCTGGTGCGTCTGCCAATTCCGCCACACCCGCAAATAGTGGTGAGCCATGAAGGATTCGAACCTTCGACCCTCTGATTAAAAGTCAGATGCTCTACCAACTGAGCTAATGGCTCTTAAAATTATTAAGTATATACTAAATGGTGCCGGCAAGAGGACTTGAACCCCCAACCTACTGATTACAAGTCAGTTGCTCTACCAGTTGAGCTACACCGGCGTTATTAATATTTATTCTACTAATATATATTCATCAATTATGCCTTGCTAGTTAAACCTAACAACTATATATGGTGGAGGATGACGGGATCGAACCGCCGACCCCCTGCTTGTAAGGCAGGTGCTCTCCCAGCTGAGCTAATCCTCCACTATATGGTGACCCGTACGGGATTCGAACCCGTGTTACCGCCGTGAAAGGGCGGTGTCTTAACCGCTTGACCAACGGGCCAATATAATTTGACAAAACAATAGCCCCCAAATAGGGGCTGTGCCTGGCAACGTCCTACTCTCGCAGGGGGAAATCCCCCAACTACCATTGGCGCTGAAGAGCTTAACTTCCGTGTTCGGCATGGGAACGGGTGTGACCTCTTCGCCATAATCACCAGACGAATATGTAATAGAAGGTTTGTTCCTTCAAAACTAGATAAAGTTGAAGTCAAAAAGATGGAGTATCGCTTGTTTAATTGTCCAGCTACGGCTCCTAACTTCTCGAGTCGTTACATCTCTTCCGATGAATTCTATCGAAT
>NZ_JBHUMF010000036.1:0-1567 GCF_042684945.1 Bacillus seohaeanensis
ACACTTGTAAGGCTTTTTTGTGTTCGAAACTATTAAATTAAGGGAGTGATAAACAAAAAAGTAGAGTGATTAATTATTGGTCTGCTTACAAAGCAGAAATAAGAAAAGTGTTAATTACACGGAGGATGAAGTAAAGGGAGCTGGATCTCTTTACTTTTTTTGTTGCATGATCCAGCGCACAGATATGGAAATCCGCAACCTTGTAAATGGTCGTTACCAACACAAGGCGGTCTTGGCTAAGGAACATCAATAGCGAAGGAAACAAGAAATTGCGTCGACGCAAGAAAAAGCAGGAGGCTTAAAAACAGGCTCGCCTCGGTAAATATGGAGCGGAAGGCTGAATGGAAGTTTGTACTTTGATAATTGGATAGTTGCGTGATATAGAATCGCCCACCTTATGCGAGTGCGCTCGCATTCTCGCTCGTAGAGCGAAACGCGTAGCGTAGCGGAGCATAAGGTGGCGGGACATTTGGGCAAAAAATAAGGGAGGATTGATGTGGGACGACGAGGAAAATCTAGCATTGTTCACGATGTAAAAGCAGCTGTGAATGAGCTAGATCGAATAGGACAATCAAAACGAGATTTACGAGCAAAAGGAGAACATGGAATACATTCTTTGAAACAAAAGAAAGAGACGCTCTCAGCGGCTCAAAATTTTGCCAAATGGACGAGAAGTGTGTTCGGGGTTAAAAGTGTTTATCAACTAAAAGAAGAGCACTACAAAGCGTATATGAGCCATTTAGAGAAAGAAAACCGGTCTGTAGGACATAGAAGGAACGTCGAGACTGCCTTACGGCACTTGCAAAAAGGAATGAACCTACGCAGTGAAAAGTTTGGCAAAGAAAAGCACGTCTTTGTTCCAGAAAAGAGACTTACCAACTGGAGGGAGGTAAAAAAACCAACAGACAGGAGTTATAGCCGGGAGGAGTATCAAAAGATTTTAAAAAATGTCCCGGCACGTTCGCGTGATGCTGTGATGCTCTGTCGAGAACTCGGATTACGCGTTCGGGAAGCAGTTCGAGTGGAGGTGCAGCACTTTGAAAAAACGGATCATGGCTCAGGATGGAAATTATTTATTGAAAATGGAAAGGGAATTACGAAAGGAGGAAGATTTCGTGAGGTAGAGGTTCCAAAACAGTTTCGTGCTGACCTTGAACGCATGATAGACGGGAAGACAGAACAAGAAAAATTGGTTCCTTTGCAGCGAGATACAGTCAGAAGAGCGGTCAATGAAGCCTGCCGAAAAACAGGGATTCTCCAGAAAGGTAGAGGGCTGCATGGATTTAGGCACGCTTATAGTCGCGAACGCGTAGAAGAATTGTTTAAAGACCGAGAGATTTCGGAAAGTGGCCGAACGATGGTGGATCGGATAATGACAAACCGAGATAAAGGCAGAGGGGCTGATTATGGAATGGTATCTGAACGAGATAAAGAGATTTTTAGACAAGTTACAGAAGTAATGGACCAAGTTCATGAGGAAATCGGACATGGAAAAGGACGCTGGGATCTAGCAGCAGTCTATATGAGGTAGGGAGGACAAAGCATGGAAAAGGAATACGAAAAAGAA
>NZ_JBHUMF010000037.1:0-4131 GCF_042684945.1 Bacillus seohaeanensis
CTGTATTTAATAGCAATTCGGATCTGATTCTGCAACCCCTATTTTTATGAAATTTACGTTATAGCCCTAAAGGCTAAAAGGTTGCCCTAAAGGCAACCAAAACCTTTGTTTTCAAGAGTTTTAATTACCGCAACTATAAGGTTAATAATATGTAAATCAATCTCTTTTTTATTTGCGTTTTTGAAATAGCACCAATTGCCTTTATATTGCGATTTGTAACTCCTCCCTCAACATCGTAAACAGTAGAAGACCTCGACCACACAAAGTACATTGTGATCGAGGTCTTCTACTACTGGTTTCGGTCGGGTCACGATGTAATTATAAATAATGATTTGTTGAGGGTTTATTAGTTAAGTGCTACTATTAATAACAAAGAAGTAAAGAAACCAAGAAATAGGAAAGTAAAGAAATTGGGTATACAAATAGAATGGAGGGACATAACTTATGGTAATGGCGGAAAAAAAATTGGAGAGATTGACGATGTCTAAATCAAAACGTCCAAGAAAAGTAAAGCGAGTTTCAGTTTCAAGTAAAAGACAAATTAGCATTCCAAAAGAATTTTATGAAAAACTAAACATTAGTGAGGAAGTTACACTAGAGCTTTACGGCAATCATTTAGTTGTAAAACCTGTTCATGATGGTTTTGATGATTTTTCTGAAGAAATTTTGGCTGATCTTATTAATGAAGGTTATGGTGGTATGGATTTAATAGCTGAATTTAAAAATCGTAAGGCGCAATTAGGAAATGCTATAGATTCTCTGATTGCTGAGACTGCTAAGACGGATACTGTTAAAATTGATGATCTTTTTGAGGGTAATGATAATGAGTAATTTTGAACTGAAAGTATCACCAGCAGCAAAGAAATTTTTAAAAAAACTGAAAGACAAGCGATTACAACAGAAGTTTCGTTTAGCTTTACAAGATATCCAGCTGGATCCATTCGGTGAAGGTGAACAAAAGAAAGGTGATCTAGCTGGTGTGTATGGTTATGACATTAAACATAATGGTATTAACTATGAAATAGCTTATAGCATTCAAGAAGATGATGAAGGAAACTTAGTATTAGTTATCTTAGCTGGAACTAGAGAACAATTTTATAAAGAATTAAAAGTTTATATAAAAGCATCAAAAATACATAAAAAGTAACTTTGAAACTTCCTCAGACAACTGGTGGAGGTTTTTTATTTTTGTGAAGCATTTATATTTCACATAATCAAGTATTATTGGTTGTTTCAAAAGGCTACGAATCATTGGTATTATTGGCTTTTTGGAACAACCAATTTTTATTTAAACTATAAAAGAAAGCTTATTAGTTCTCTTAAATAATGACTTCTTTAAATTCATCTCAAATAGCCTTTTTTTCATATTTATAAATGTTATCATAGGTTTTGAGGATTTGGACTTAAAGAGACTTTAATATACTAAAATGAAAGACTCACAAAAAGGAGATACTACATATGAAAACACTTAAAAAATTTATTTTCTTTATTATTATTTATAACTTAATATTTATATTGATTTTAAACTTACAGTACATATACAGATTCGGTATGGAGGAAAATTTCTTATCATCGTTCATATATTCTTCAATATTACCTTTTGTATTTTCTTTTCTACCTTTCTCCTGCTTTGCCTTTAGTTTTCTTATTTTAAATAAATTTTTTAAACAGGATTTACTAATTAAGTCAGTTTTAACTGGTCTAATTACCGTTATCTTATCCTTCACTTTTATGGAAATAATAACCCATAACCATATCTTTTCATTACTAACTGTTATTAGTACTGTTTTAACTCTTTTATTATTTTTCTATAGGTATCGGTAAAACTATTGTTTTCTGAGAGACCAGTAAAACTCAAAAAATACCAAAATACAACAAATTGTTATTTGATTATATCTTTTATATAAAATTTATGTTACCATCCATAATGTGTAAAAAATAACATTAAATGGATGGTGGCATAATGAAGAAAAGAACTTTATCAGGATTATTATTATCTTCTGTATTAGCGCTTTCAATCGCGAATCCGGCTTCAGCAGACGAAAAAGATTTAAAAGTAGAGATTGAACCTAGTGACAAACAAATTACTTTAGATTGGAACGATACTGGTGCAACTTACAAGATTTTCGATAATAAAAAGTTAATTTGGGAAGGGGTTAAATCGGAAGCAGTAATCTCAAATTTAAAATCGAAACATTTATATAGTTTTAATCTAGTTTCTTTTGATGAGAATAATAAAGAAAATTATGCAACAAAAATTAATACACAAACAGCAGCAGCGGAAAATAAGTCTATTAACTTTTTAACTGCTAATAATACTCCTTCAATTGATGAAGGTTTCATAGATGCTGTAGTGAATTCAGATAATATCTTTTTAAAATTACGGAACTCTATTATTGATGAGCATGATGGTAAAGTAGAAATCTATAAGAATAATAAGTTAGTAAGTACAACTACTGAAAAGAATTATACTGACACAGACGTTTTAGAAGGAAAAACCTATAACTATAGGTTTGTATTAAGGAAAAAACTTTCAAATGTTGAGATTGAAAAAGCAAAACAATATTTAAATGAAAATAATATTGAGATTACTCCTGAAATTAAGGAAGAAGTATTTTATGAACCTTACGAATACACAAAAGTAGTTACTGTACCGGAGGATTCTCAAATAACAACATTTTGGTCACCACCAGCAGACCCTGCTGCAAACCAAATTGGGTTTATGTATCGTACCTTTATTCCAAACAAATTTGTACCAGCAAGGTCCTTAGTGGACGGATGGACAAGTGGTTACCAGTTCGGAGGAGATAATCGCGGCTTTAGTTTTAATGGTGGAACAGCCAGAACTACAGCTGAGGCTGTTGTCACGTTTACTTCTTCAAGCTCTAAGTTAAACACAAGAAAAGAAATTGCATCTTCTCATTTGTATAATTCAAGTGGTAGACTCTTAGAATCGTCACCAGGAAAAGGTAGCATTACTTTTGACAGAGGACTTACAAATAAAGATCAGTTGTTTTTCCGAATAGATCATAGTGCTGCGGTTGGTTTTTCAGATGCTCCTCAGTGGATTACTCCAGATATTGATTACACTGTTGGTATTAATGCATATAGAGATGGCAGTATTTCAGCTAGTGGAACAAGAGATCAAGCGCCAAACCATGAATTCTATATATACTCACCATATTCAAGTTTTATAGTTCCACTATTTCAAGCTACTAATAAAGGATTCAGTTATTTAGCTCCTATTTTTCCAAATGCGTCTATTAATATAAGTAGACAGTAATTTAAATTAAAGTTAGCCCAATGTGGCTAACTTTTTTTGTAGAATGGGCCTATTTTATTTCTAACCACAAGCTGCTTTTTGAAAAAATATAAAATTAACGTATAAAATTTCCATTTTATTGGTGGTACTTCCTAAAGAGAATGAATCGCTTGAGGATTATATTGACTTTAGCTTCTTTGTTTATGAAGAAAACGAGTAAATGTTTATTTGTTCAGAATACAAAATTAGTTAACATAAAGTTGATTATAGGGAAGTACCTATTAGTTGAATCCTCAAATCTGGTCAAATTCGGCCAAATTTGGGGATTTTTCTTTTGGGAAATAGTTAAAAAAGAGGGGGTTTTTGAAAAACGACAATCTTTCCTTTTCTTCGATTTGCTCCAGATCTCTCTATCATTTTAAAAAGGTTATTTTCTATTAAAGATAGAATGTAAAAAGAGAGGTGATAAACGCGATGGTAAACACAAATACGTTTGGTTATTTTGCGAAGGATGTTGCGGTTGATTTAGAAATAACAACGTCTACGTTAAGAAGATGGTCACTTGAATTAGAAAAGTTAGGTTATGTCTTTGAACGCAATGAAAAAGAGCAACGCATTTACTATGAACGTGATTTTAAAGTGTTTAGGGAATTAAAAAAGTTGCTTTCTAATTCCGTTTCGTTTACAGACGCGACAAAGGCTGTTGTGGCAATGGATATAGAGAACAAAAACGCAGTCATAACACCTAGCGTTTTCCATGATGAAGTACGTTTATCGAAGCAGGAATTACAAGACCTTGTACATAAAGCAGTCAAAGAAGCAGTGGAAGAAGAAAGAGAATCAATGTTTAAAGCTTTTGAGCAGAAAAT
>NZ_JBHUMF010000038.1:0-1714 GCF_042684945.1 Bacillus seohaeanensis
GGATGTATAAACGATAAAAAACAAACAAGCGCCAATCCCTTGGTACGTATGGGATTGGCGTTTTGGCGTACTTCCTATCATTGGGCTTATGTTAACTAGTTTTGTATATGGTATTCATGCGATACTTTCAGATATTGTTAAACTAACGTTTAGTTTAACTAAGACCACACAACATATGTAATTGTTCACCCTTTAATTCAAATATATACCTTTTTTGTAATCTATTATAAGTAATTGGATTTTTTTGAATTTTTTTATAGGTATATGTGTTATTATTTCAAACGTATTACTTTTATTTACTTTTATTTACTTTTTAGAAAGGGGGATATATCTTTGTTTATTTTTTATTTTTTAAATCTCTAACTTCTTTAAGAATATAAACTATTAGTATGTACATAGAAAACTGAAAAATACCATTTAAATCCTTTGCCGTTATAAGTAGAGTTGAAAATGGTATAACAAAAATAATAACTATAGCTAGTAAAAAACTAGATAGAACAATCCAAAAAAGTTTCAACTTTAGCACTCCCTATCGATATGATGTTCGAATTATATCATTTAAAAGTACGTTTTCAAAAATATATTACTACAGTACATGTACATAACTATCTTATTTAGAAAATCATTTTTATGGAGGATGTTCAACATGAAAAACTTATCAAAAGTAATCATAACTTTAGTAATGTTATTAGCAATATCTCCAGTTTACAATATTGCTAACGCAGCCAAACAAACAAAAATAGAAGAAACAAATATGATAGATCCTGTGAAAAACCCTGAAGATTTATCTACAAAAAAACTTGATAACATACTTAAAAAAATGAATTTTTCCAGTGAAGAAATTGGTAATATGTCTAAAAGAGTTAAGAATCAAATAGTCAGACACGGAGGGAAAAAAGCTAAAACAGTAGAACAGGAGATTAAGCATTATTATACTAGTCTAGATGGAGTTAAATATGAAATTACTGAAGAAAATAAAGAAGAAATAAACAAAATCAAACAACAAGATATCGCTACATTTAGTAAAGAAAATCAAATTCCAATTATAAGTATTCCAAAATCAGAAATGAGCTTAATGTCCGCCCCTACTACTGTAGGTGATAATAAAGAAATTGGTAAATTATCTATAAGCTTTTATGTAACAAAAACAATTTCAGGTAATTCTACTGAGCACGAATATATTACATTTCTAGATTGGACCTGGAGTGATGAACCAGCATTAATCTGGACAGATGAAGCAGCATTAGCATGGGATAATCATTTTACAGGTATAACCGGAACTGTAGATAAATATAATATTGCAGTACTAAACGGCCAAATGAAAGTTGCTACATCACAATTAAAAGTTAAAGATGAAATTTATGGTCTAAAAACAGACATTGTTCTTGGACCTTTTGATCAACAATATGGTGGAATATCTCAACATATAAGAGTACCAAAAAGATATAATGGAGAGACTACTAGATTACTTGCTAAATATGTCCACGCTCTTACACCATTTGATATTGGTCTATCTGTTAAAGCCGGATCTATTACAGTTCCTAGTAGTAAATTAATAGAGCAATGGGACATTCCTCTAAATGTAACAGTTGGTCAATAATCGTTTATTAGTTATTTTAATCCTTAACTCTGATTAAAAGTAATCAAAGTTAAGGATTTTTATTTTTCTAATTGAAGTTTCACCAACATTCTTGAACCAATTTTTTCAATTAAA
>NZ_JBHUMF010000039.1:0-1259 GCF_042684945.1 Bacillus seohaeanensis
TTTACAAACGGGAGTTCAGAGGGGTGGGGAGAGAGGGACGAACGACCTGAAGCACAAAAAGGAAACGGCTTTTTTTGAGTAATAAATCGCAATTAGCTGGAACTCCTTGCTAACGAGGACTGCCTTAAGGGCAGTCTCTCAGGCTTAATGCCAGGTAGGATAGTCTTTTTGCGATATAGTATTCTTTTTCTTGTTTTAAGTTACTTTAAAGTGTATAGTAAAAGTAACTTAAAACAAAAGGAGAATAACTATGCTGGAATTATTAGATTTTCACAAAAAAATGTATGACGCTAGATGGAATGGAGAATTAAATTCTAATACAGATTTTAGAGAACTAGAAGATGAATTTATGGAGATTGTTGAAAGAGAAGGTATTAATTTAGAAAAGGCTAATGAAATGTTAGAACAGCTTTATATTCCACCTTATAAATATAGTCTTTTACCGGAGCATTTAAAACATTCTAGATCAGCGAAGAAAGAGAGTGCAGGTAGACCGTCTATGGGTGTTACGAAGAAGGTTTCTGTGACACTTCCGAATGATATTTGGGACAAGATTCAAAAGGAAATAAAAGATCAGGAACTAAAATCTATGTCTGCTTATTTTCGTGAGTTAGCTTTGGAATCGGTTCGAAAGGGGGAAAAAACTTTGAAAAAGCTGTTGATTTATAAAGAAAATGAAGAATTTGTTATCGAAAATGTGAACTCCTTTAATCATGTGTTTAAAAGGAAATTTATTAGTGAACAAGGATTATTCGAGGGACTTCATTCTTACAAGCCAGTAATGGACGAGTATGAATTGGAAGTGTCGGATGACTTATGGCCAGTAGTTATGAATTTCTTAAATAGTAAGGAGTTTCAAGGATGATTTGCTCTTACTGTCAGTCGGAGAATGAACAATATGCTGAAAACTGTGGTTTTTGTGATGCTCCTTTGAAGAAGCAGCGACCAAAATTAAAAGATTATGTGTATGTAGATCAAGCAGAGCTTTCTTTTGGAGAGCTTTCGCTCTTTCATACGTATGATATTTTGATTTTGCTTCGTCTAGTAAGAGAAGAAAGAACAAAATGCTACAAACTGATGAGAACCGTTCAGAAGGCTCAGAATGACGTTGTAGTAGATTCTGATACGTTATCCTTTGCCGAACAAGAGTATAGGCGTTATACGGCTCGTATGAAGGTTTTAGAAGGTATTTTAATAGATCGCATGGGATACAAACCGAAAAGAGTGGATAATAAATTACTGGAGAGCCTTAAAACGAA
>NZ_JBHUMF010000040.1:0-2976 GCF_042684945.1 Bacillus seohaeanensis
AAATAAAAAGGCGATTGACCTTATCTCCCCAGTGCTACCAACACTGGAAGGCAATCACCCTCACGAAAAATAAAACTACAATGTTACTATGAGTATATCCATTTTGACGGATATTTTCAATGTATTTGTTTAATTTATTAGTTAACAATTTTTGTGAGTGGTGTAGATATGGTCATTTGTCGCCTGTGAAAGGGAGAGACGAATGGCTTTTTTGGTTGTATCAAATGATATTTTCACTCGTATGCAAGCGTATAAAACCATGGACATCACCACTAGCAGCAGACAAAAGATGAAATTTAACTTTTTAGATAAGATCCAGGAGAAAGTGGATTCTATTCGTTGGGACCGTGCAAGCAAAATAACCAAAGTGTTAGATACGATTATTTATTTTGCTACGGATCGAGGATATAGCTTCTTTGGACGCGAAACATTGGCCAGAAAGTGCCAGGTTTCCCTTAGAACAGTTGATAAAGCAATTAAGGTATTAAAGGACTCTGATGAGGCTGTGGTGGCTTACAGGCAAAATCCAAAGGGTAACAGCTGTAAGACCCCTATCATTCTATTAAAACGGCACAAACATTTTTCTTATTGGTCTAACCTATTAAATCTAGAATGCGAAGTAGAATGCGAAGAAGGAAATGCTGAGACACCAGATGAGACAAGTGCTGAAGAGCTAAAAAAAATCGCTACCAGTACTTTACCTACTTTAAAATCTTTTAATAATACGTCATTAGACGAATTAGATGATTCTTATGTTCCAAGTTATATTAATCAAGAATTTGTTAAAGCAGCAGCACCTTTCTTCCATGCTAATAAAATCTATCAATTATGGTTAAAAGTTTTAATTGCCTATAGAAATAGCAATGTTGATGCTCCTTTAGATACTCTAATGGAAACGGTCATCAAATCATTTAAAGAGACCATCTTTTTACATAAACAAGGAAAGATCAAGAAGACCTTTGACGGTTACTTTTATCGTTTGCTAGAAGCTGAGCTAAGTGTTATTAAACGTCGTGAAAATCGATATAGACTGCCGAATTGGCTGGATTTTTAAAACCCTTTTATTAAAGGGTTGTTTGGGTATGTTTCTGATGAATATTTATCTTTGCTTTTTAAGCAAGAACATTATTTCATCCAAACAATCTACTAACTTTAACACTTTAATAACTGCTTAAAATGGGTTTAATTAGTGTTTTTTCCTTTTTAAAGTTTGTGGGAGCCCGCAAACCATTGTCGGATACGTAACTAGCTCCTATTTTCTCTCCGGCTATCGCCTGCGTTCAGTTCCTGACCTCACGATACCAACATCATGTATCGTGAGGTCAGGAACCCATAGGGCTAGTTACTTTCTTAGAAAAGTATGCGGGCTGGTCTGTTTAGGTTAGAACGGTATTTCAAATTTCTTTTAGACTAGTTAGTTGTTATCGTTAATTGTTTTTATCTTGATGATTATATAGGTTTATTAAGTATGCAAACGTAGATATCTAATGTTAATTAAGGAAACAAAAATGAAACTATTACCGAAAAAGAGTAAGTAAATAAAAAGTTAACTGATTTCTTTTTCTATTGCGGTAGCATTGTGCTAATAAATGCTGCTAAAGCAGAGCTCAACCCTCCTCCTTCACCTTCGTAACCAGTAGAAGACCTCGCCCTATCAACGTACCTTATGATACGACGAGGTCTTCTACTACTCGGTTCAGTCGGAGGATTGAGCAATGTTGTGAAATTTTAAAGTGGGTAGTTAATTGTTTTTTTATAGTCAGAAAAAGGATTGTAAGGACGGAAAGACGAATACTGTTAAATGTATATTTATCTAGGGACGGTTTCGTTTGGACGACGGTCGGATGACGGGAAACGGAGGATCGGACGGATGAAAAAAGATTTTTTGAGAAAGAAAGATATTATAGATGGTTTAGGAATTCCTAAAAGTACGGTGTCAGATTGGATTAATGATTTTTCTGTATATATTCCTAAACTGAAACAAGGACAAATTACGTATTATAAACCAGAAGCAATGGAAGTTCTATTAACTGTAAAAGAATTACGAGAGCAAGGATATGATAAAAATCAAATTGGAGTTCTTCTGGGGGAAAAAGGATTTACTATTAATTCTGATGAAATCGAGGGACGGATAAAGACGGCTGTGAAGACGGCCGATCGGAAATCGGAACAAGAAGGGCGAGATACGTACCTGACAGTGATGCAAACAGTTGGACAGCTAATGGAGCATATAGCAAAACAGGACGGACGATTATCCGACCTTGAAAAACAACTATCGGATCAGGGGCAAGTGATTAAAAAGCAGCAAGAATATATTGATGAAAGAATAAAAGAAAGAGATCAAAAGTTAATGGAGTCTATTCGTCAAGTTCAGAAAGTGAAAGAACAGATTGCTGCTGAAAAAGAAAATAAAGATAGAGGTTTCTTTTCGCGGATCTTTAAAAAATAGGTAAATTCCAAAAGAAGCCTTTTCCTTTCGATTGATAATCAGTATTCAACATTTTTTCCAGTCATCAATAACTTTTTTGTTTCAACGTCGACTATAGCAACTCTAGTATAGTAAGTCCCTTTTTTAACTTCCTTTAGTGTATAAAAGAAGTATACTTGACGCTTTGGACTAATATTATCATGCTTGTTTTGTTTATATTGCCAAACAAACTGATCATACTCTTTAAGTCTTCTCTCCACCACTTTATATGTTTCTTCGTATAGTACCTTTTCACGTATATTAACGTCTGCATTAACAAATTCTTCGTAATTTTTTATTTTGTTACTCTGATAAAAATTGGTTGCACTTTCAGCTTTCAACTGCTTTTCACTATTGTCGGGAAAAAAATACTGCTTTCCATTACTCTGTGCAATAGATATATTATTACATAAAAATAATGCCAGCAACAAAGACATAGAAAGGTATTTAAGTTTTAATCGCAATCTTATTCCTCCTTTTTCGTAGGTTTCCCAAAGGGAAGAAAATAA
>NZ_JBHUMF010000041.1:0-897 GCF_042684945.1 Bacillus seohaeanensis
ATTTCTATCCGAACAATTAAAGGGAAGACATTTAAAGAAACCGCAGAGAATTATGGTAGTTCTGCTACTACCATTGTTCGTCGCTTTGATGCATTGGCGACGAAAGAAATCCAGGAAGTCAGAGAATTACCACCTGTCATTGCGATAGATGAATACAAAGGTGATACAAGGGAAGGAAAATATCAGCTTATCATTGCCAATGGGGAGACCAAAGAACCTATTGATATTCTTCCGAACCGTTATAAGCGTACGATTAAAGAATACTTAAAGAAATACGGTAATAAGGTTCAAATTGTCGTTATGGATATGAGTCCTTCCTTCAAAGCAGCTGTCCAAGAAGCACTAGGACGTCCTGTCATTGTGGCAGACCGTTTTCATTTTTGCCGGTATATATACTGGGGATTGGACGCAGTAAGAAGAAGAGTCCAAGGGGATTTTCATCCATATGATCGCAAAAAGTGTAAACGGATGAAATATATCTTTCATAAAGAAAACAGCCGATTAACGGAGGAAGAGCATTGGCACTTAGAAAGATACTTAGGAATGGCAGAGGAACTTAAAATAGCTTATCAATTGAAGGAAAGCTATCGTGCCTGGTTTACACGGGCGAAAGAAATTGGAAGAAAAGAGATCGTACGAGTGAAAGAAGAGTTAAAAGAGTTATACCAATTGATGGAGAGAGCTAGTATTCCTGAAATGAGTCGTGCGATGATGACCTTTAGAAATTGGCAGACCGAAATACTTAATAGCTTTGTGTACGATTACTCAAACGGGTTTCTCGAAGGAATCAACAACACAACAAAAGTGTTGAAGCGAAATGCCTTTGGATTTAGAAGTTTTCATCGTTTTAGAGCGAAGATATTATTGAATCATAAGTATAAAAGAATGGGGATACAC
>NZ_JBHUMF010000042.1:0-669 GCF_042684945.1 Bacillus seohaeanensis
ACTTTATTTGATATTTATATTCTATCATATCGGGACTAATTCCTGCTACATAAGGGAGAGAAAAAGTAGTGGGAAAAAATAATATTGCAGATTTAGAGAAAGCTTCTGAAAAAGCTAAAAGAAATGCTAGAAAAAGAGATTTTGATTTAGAAAAGCTTCAATATGCTTTAGATCATGCAGGAATACCACAAGAACAAATGGAAAATGCTCTTGCTATGTTAAGCAAAGCGACTGGAAAAGAACACTATATAGGCACTAAAAAAAGCCCTCAATCGAAAGTGAGGTTTGCTCAAATTTTACAAGAAAATATGAAATATTTAAGCAAAGAAGGATATTTGACATTAAGCGAAAAGGGTTTTTTGATGGATATTATCCCTTATGTTTCATTTCATAGTAATTCTATTGTTTATGATATTAAGGGTAAAAATCCCGTACCTATGAACATTTCAGAGTTAGCGTCAGAACTAGGCAGGGCAAGACAAAAAACAAGTCAAATAGTAAATGGCTTAGTAAAAAAAGGTATCTTAGCTAAAGCTGAAAGCGGAATTGAAGGTAATAATGCGAAAGCTTACTCTTTATTTGTTAATCCTCATGTGATCTTTGCAGGTGATAAAGATAATGTTCCAGAACATTTACAAGTAATCTTTTACAAGGCAATGAAACAACCTA
>NZ_JBHUMF010000043.1:0-527 GCF_042684945.1 Bacillus seohaeanensis
TAGTAGCTACAGGTTCTACGATGAAATAATGTATTTAGCGGATCGCGACATTATCGGTGGTTATAAAAATGGAGATTTTGGTCCAAATGATACTGTCACGCGTGAAGCAGCGGCAGCAATGATTGGAAGAGCTTTAGGATTTAACGAAGAAAGAAAAGATACTATTTTCCCGGATGTTACTGAGAGAAGTTATGCTTCTGGTTACATTGAAGAAGCAGTTAATGAGGGAATTATTTCAGGTTTCCCTGATGGTACGTATCGTCCCAACGCACCTGTTACTAGAGGGCAAATGGCAATATTCTTGGCTAGAGCTTATGATTTAACAGATGAGCAAGAAGTTAGCTTCTCTGATGTATATTCAAGTACAGCTGCTTATCCTTTTATTAAAAGAATATTGGCAGAAGGTATAACCTCAGGTTATCCAGATGGTACGTATCGTCCAGATAACAAATTAACACGTGGTGATTTCTCTGCATTTTTGGCAAGGACATTAGATGAAACTTTTCATGCAGCACCTACTCAACCAA
>NZ_JBHUMF010000044.1:0-608 GCF_042684945.1 Bacillus seohaeanensis
GATTCGATTGAATTCATTCGAAAGTTCATACTAAATTCGGGATCCCTTAAAGAGGTCGCTAAGATTTATGAGGTTTCTTACCCCACAGTTAGAACAAAGCTTGATAAGTTGATTAAGAAAGTGGAACTGAATAGCAAGAAGGAAGATGTTGAGTTCATTAATATGGTGAAAAATTTAGTTATTGATGAAAGGATTAGTCTCGATGTTGCAAAAGTTATTATAGAAAAGTATAAATCTGAAAAGGATGATAATTAAATGGAACAAGTCTATGGTTGGTCGATTGCCATCGTTGTTTTAACCATACAATTTATATTTGCAAGAAGAAAAAGAGCTTTTTGGGGAGCAATATTACCTGTTCTATACCTCATTTTTATGGTTTATTGGATTCCTGCCAGAAATGATGATTTAAGTACAGTTAGACTTATCTTAGTTGCTATTGGAGGACTTGCAATTCTATGTAGTATTTGGATTAATGGCAGAGAGCATTTGAAAAAGAAACGACAGAAAGAACTAGAAAAGATTGAGTTGAAAAATCTTTAACGGATTTAAAGTATCGTTTATGAGTTATAATCTTTGCAACGGATGACACTCCATATATATTTGATGGT